>NZ_JBWDTQ010000004.1:0-258833 GCF_056312425.1 Nocardiopsis sp. TRM 82005 | reverse complement strand
CTCCGGTGTCGGGGCACTGGTTCTCCGAGCAGTTCCAGGAGCTCCTGGCCAACGCCCACCCACCCATCCAGTAACCCACCCCCCAGTTCTCGGTCCTCCTTCCGAGACAGGGCGTCCGTCCACCCCTGAGGTGGGCGGGCGCCCGCCATGCGCGTGGCCTGCGATCATGGCCCCGGGACCCGGCGCGAGGGACCAGAGCACGACCGTGGGGAGAAGCGCGTGGCGGAACAGGTGGAGACCGACACCGTCGTGGTCGGACTGGGCGCGATGGGGGCGCAGGCCCTGTGGCGCCTGACCCGGCGCGGCGTGGACGCGGTCGGAATCGAGCAGTTCGACCCCGGGCACGACCGCGGCTCCAGCCACGGCGAGTCCCGCATCATCCGCACCGCCTACATGGAGGGCGCCGGATACGTGCCACTGGTGCGGTCGGCCTGGCGCGCGTGGTCGGAGCTGGAGGAGGCATCCGGGACACGCCTGGTGGTCCGCACCGGCGCGCTGATGCTCGGCGCCCCGGGCAGCTCCGCCGTCACCGGGTCGGTCGCCGCCGCCGAACACCACGGCCTCGCCTACCGGCTGCTCTCCCGCGACCAGCTCACCGAGCGCTTCCCCCAGCAAGCGGTGGGCCCGGACGAGGTGGGGGTCTTCGAGGAGGAGGCCGGTGTGGTCCTGCCCGAGGCGGCGATCCGGGCGGCCGTGCGCCTCGGACAGGAGGCCGGCGCGCGGGTGCTCACCGGGGTCGGGGCGTCCCGGATCGTGCCGGACTCGGACCGTCCCCGTGTGGTGATGGCCGACGGCACCGAGATCCGGGCCCGCCGCGTGGTCGTCGCCGCCGGCTCCTGGCTGCCGCGGCTGGTGCCCGAGACCGCAGAGCTGGGCGGCGGCCTGCGGGTCGAACGCCGGGTGCTGGGCTGGTTCCGCACCGTGCGGGACCCGTCCCCCCACGCGCGCGGGCCGGTGTTCGCACGGGACGGGGCCGACTGCACGTGGTACGGCTTCCCCAGCATGGACGGCGGCAGGACCGTCAAGATCGGCGTGCACGCCGAGGCCCCCGGGAACAGGAGCGAAGGCGCGCAGTGGGGCGAACCGGTCGACCCCGACGCGGGGCCGCGGGCGCCCGACGCCGCCGACGCCAGGCGGCTCGGCGAGCTGGCCGCCGGGTTGCGCGGGGTCTCCGCGCTCCCCGAGCGCATGGTGTCGTGCATGTACACGATGACCCCGGACGAGCACTTCCTCATCGGGCACCGCCGGGACCTGCCCGGGCTGGTGCTGGCCGGGGGCTTCTCCGGACACGGCTACAAATTCGCCTCGGCCGTCGGCGTCGCCCTGGCGGACCTCGCCGAGTACGGGCGCACGGACCTGCCGATCGACATGTTCGACCCCCACCGGTGGGACTGACCGGGGCAGGCACCGGCGGAAGCTCCGGGGAGGGCGCCCCCGGCCGCGGGCGGCATGCGATCATCGCTCCACGCGCGGCACGAACGCGTCCCTTTCCTGCCCCTCCTCCCGGAAGGACCACCTTGAACAGCCCCACCGCCCAGCGGACCGCACTAGTCACGGGCGCTTCGTCCGGGATCGGCGCGGCCGTGGCCGCCGAACTCGTCCGGCGCGGCTACCGCGTGTACGGGACCAGCCGCAAGCCGGAGTCCGTGGCCGCCCCGGTCCCCGGTGTGGAGTACCTGCCCCTGGACCTGACCGACGGAGCGTCCGTGGAGGCGTGCGCCACCGCCGCCGGTGACGTGGACGTACTGGTCAACAATGCCGGTGAGAGCCAGAGCGGGCCGTTCGAGGAGCTGCCCGCGGACGCGGTGGAGCGGCTGTTCCGGGTCAACGTGTTCAGCGCGGTGCGGCTGACCCAGCTGCTGCTACCGGGGATGCGCGCCCGCCGGTACGGGCGGGTGGTGATGGTGGGGTCGATGCTGGCGAGCTTCCCGCTGGCCTACCGGTCCTCGTACGTGGCGTCCAAGGCGGCGCTCAAGGGGTTCGCGAACGCGCTGCGCCGCGAGGTGTCCCCGTACGGGGTGGGGGTGGCCACGGTGGAGCCCGGATCGATCAACACCGGAATCAGCGAGCGGCGCACCCAGTACCTGCGGGAGGGTTCACCGTTCACGGCCGAGTACCGCACCATGCTCGACGCGCTCAACGCCAACGAGGCCGGAGGGATCTCGGCGGAGACGGTGGCACGGACGGTCGTGCGTGCGGTCGAGGCCGAGCCGCCCCGGCCGTTCTACGCGGTGGGCAGCAACGCCCCGGTGGTGTTCGCGTTGCGGCGGCTGTTCCCGCGCTCTGCCATCCTGAGGCTGGTCGCCCGCAGGCACGGGCTGTAGGCACCGGAAGGCGGCGCGCGACCGGAGTCGGCGGAGGCCGCGACGGAACCCGGATCCACCGTGTACGCACCGGTGGCCCACGGCGGGGTTCCCTGGGGAAGGCATCGGTCTCCGGAAGGATGTGGGACGTTGGGAGCCGACCCTTGGGAGACCACCGTGAAGCAGCAAGTCCACTTCATCACGCTCGCGACGACCGATCTGGACGCGGCCCGAGAGTTCTACCGGGACGGCCTCGGTTGGGAGCCGCTCATGGACGTTCCGGGGGAGATCATCTTCTTCCAGACCGCCCCGGGGCTGGTCCTGGGCCTGTTCGACGCGGTGAAGTTCGACCGCGACCTGGGCAGCGCCGACGGGGCGGCCGGTGCGACCGGGGCGTCGGGGGTGACCCTGTCGCACAACGTCGACGGCCCCGAGGAGGTCGAGTGGACCGTCGACGCGATGGCCAAGGCGGGTGCGAGGGTGCTCAAGGCCCCGCGGCAGGGCGAGTTCGGCGGAATCTTCCACGCCCACGTCCAGGACCCGAACGGGGTGGTGTGGGAGATCGCGCACAATCCCGGATGGCACGTGGATGAAACCGGAAGGGTGGTCCTCGGCTGACTTCCCGTCCCTGGCGCGGCGCGCGGGACGGAAGGCCCGGGGCGGCGGGAGCGTTCGCGCCGGCTGCCCTAGGTTGGGCGGTGGGAACCGAAGACAACGGAAAGGGGTGCCGCACGTGAGCAGCATCGTCAAGTTCAACGTCCTGACCGTCCCCGAGGGCGCCGGGGCCACGCTGGAGGAGCGCTTCGCCAAGCGGGCCGGGCTCGTGGAGGGACAGCCCGGGTTCGAGGAGTTCCAGCTGCTGCGTCCGGTGGAGGGGACCGACAAGTACCTGGTGTACACCCGGTGGCGGTCCGAGGAGGACTTCCAGAACTGGGTGAACGGCCAGGCGTTCCAGCGGGGGCACGCCCAGGCCGCCTCGGACTCCCAGAAGGAGGGCGCGCGGACCGGTCACGGCCACGGACAGGGCGGCCCGGCTGCCACCGGCAGTGAGATCTGGGGCTTCGAGGTCGTCCAGCGGGTCTCCGCCGAGTCCTGACATCCGGTGCTCTCCCGCTCCGGGGAGCGGGAGAGCGGCTCAGCGGGGTTCGCGGGCCTCGATGAGGAAGCGGGTCGTGGTGGCCGTGAACGAGCCCTCGCACTCGATGTGCTCGTGCATGTCCCGGAGCCGGTCACGGTAGGCGTCCACGGTGAACCCGGGCACCATCCAGATCACCTTGCGCAGGAAGTACACCACGGCGCCCACGTCGAAGAACTCGGTACGCAGCCGTTCCAGGCGCAGGTCGACCACCTCCAGACCGGCGGCCCGCGCCCCCTCACGCGCCAGGTCCGGGTGCCGGGAGTCGCGGACCTCCTGCGGCTGCGGGCCCAGGAAGAACTCCACCACCTCGAAGACGCTCGCCGGGCCCACCTGCTGGGACAGATAGGTGCCGCCCGGCGCCAGGCCCCGGGAGACCTCCTCCCACCGCACCGTCACCGGATGACGGGAGACCACGAGGTCGAAGGCCCCGTCCGCGAAGGGCAGCGGCGGCTCGTCCCCGTCGGCCACCACCGCCACGCCCAGCGGGTGGAGCAGCCGGGCGGCCCTGACGACGTTGGGCGCCCACGACTCCGTGGCCACCGTCAGGCGCGGGCGCTCGGGGATCCCCGTCCCCGCCCCGGTCTGGATGTCGAGCGCGGCACCCGCACGGACCATACGCCCTGCCATGGTGCGCTTGTAGCCCCAGGAGGGGCGCTGCTCCGTGGCCCGGTCGTGCAACCAGGAGAAGTCCCACCTCTGTGTGGGGGCGGCGTCGGCCTCGGCCACGAGTTCGTCGAAGGAACATCCCCTGAGGGAATCCTCGCCGGTCACGAAGGCCGGGGTCCAGAGAGTTTCCGCCCCGGGTGACGGGGACGGCACGGCGACGCGCGAGAATGGCACACCATGAGAACGCTTGTCCGTTATGTCGGCCTCGTGGCCCCAGCTCCCTCCGTCGCCGCCGGCCTGATCGCCGTCCTGGTCGGGGTCACCAGTTCGGCGGCGATCGTGTTCACCGCCGCCGAGGCGGCCGGAGCCTCCTCCGGGCAGATCGCCTCGTGGATGCTGGCCCTGGGCGTGGGCATGGCCGTGACCTGTGTGGGCCTGTCCCTGCGCTATCGGGCGCCGGTGGTGACCGCGTGGTCCACACCGGGCGCCGCGCTGCTGGCGGTGGGCCTGGACGGCGTCACGATGGCGCAGGCCGTGGGGGCGTTCCTGTTCTCCGCGGCGCTGATCACGCTGAGCGGAGTCACCGGGTGGTTCGAGAGGGTCATGGACCACGTGCCGGTGCCGCTCGCGGCGGGGCTGCTGGCCGGTGTGCTGCTCCAGTTCGGGGTGGGCCTGTTCACGAGCATGGAGGACGACTTCGCGGTCGTGTTCTCCATGTTCGCGGTGTACCTGCTGTGTCGCCGGTGGCTGCCGCGCTACGCGGTCATCCTGTCTCTGGTCGCGGGCGGCGGCGCCGCGGCGGTGGAGGGGACGCTGGACCTGGGCGGGGTGGCCCCTGAACTGGCCAGGCCGGTGTTCGTGGCGCCCGAGTTCTCCTGGCAGGTACTGGTGAGTGTGGGGGTGCCGCTGTTCGTGGTGACCATGGCCTCGCAGAACCTGCCGGGGGTGGCGGTGCTGCGGGGCGACGGCTACCAGGTGCCGATCTCTCCGGTGATCGGGTGGACCGGAGCTACCAACCTGGTGCTGGCCCCGTTCGGGTGCTACGGAATGAACCTGGCCGCGATCACCGCCGCCATCTGCACCGGGCCGCAGGCGCACCCGGACCGGAAGCGCCGCTACCTGGCGGGGGTGTGGGCGGGTGTCTTCTACCTGTGCGTGGGGATCTTCGGCGCGACCGTGGCGTCCCTTCTGGCCGCGCTGCCGCCACCGCTGATCCTGGGCATCGCCGGGCTGGGACTGCTCGGCACCATCGGGGGGTCGCTGGCCTCGGCGCTGGGGGACGAGCACTCCCGGGAGGCCGCTGTGGTGACCTTCCTGGCCACGGCCTCGGGGTTCACCCTGTTGGGGGTGGGATCGGCCTTCTGGGGCCTGCTCGCGGGAACGCTGACGCTGGCGGTGACGCGCTCCTGGCACCGGTCACGGAACGGCCGAAGCGCTGACGGGAGCGGGGACGACGGAACCGGGGAAGGCTCCCGGCAGGGCGCCCGGGACGGCTCCCGGTCCCGGAAGGCCGAAGCGGAGGAGGACGCCACCGCTCCGGAGCACACCTGAGAGGAGCCGCGGAAAAGGGCTTGCGCCGTCGGCCCGGACACCGCTACAAATGGCTGTGCCCCAGCCACAGCGGTACCGGGGCAGCGACGACGAAAGGAGGCTGAGCCGTGTTCACCGCAATCACCGCGCTCGTGTCCTCCCGGGGAACCCGCGACAGCTGACCCCCGGATCGGGCGGGCGCACACACCGAAGGTGTCGCCTTGACCGTCAACACGTTTGACCCGACCATCCGTCCGATCACCGGATCGGAGGAGCTGGACCTGTTCAACCGGCTCCCCTACCCCCAGAACCCCGAGATCGCCGGCGACCTCGCCGAGGGCCGCCGTCGACCCTCGTGGATGTGGGTCACCATGGACGGCGACCGCCTCCTGGCCCGCCTGTCCTGGTGGTGCCGCAACAGCGATGTCGCTCCCCTCCTGCTGGACGTCCTCGACGTGGACGACACGGCTGACGACTTCGACCACGTGGGGGTCGCCGAGCACCTGCTGCGCACCGCCTCCGCGGCGACCCTTCCCGAGGGAGGGACTCCGCCCGAGTACCTGCGCTTCGTCCCGTCGGACTGGCAGCAGGTCCCCCGGGAGCGGCGCGCCGTGGAGGAGCGCATGGCCGCCGTCGAGCGCAACGGCGGATCACTGCTCGTGGAGCGGCTGCGCTTCGAGTGGACTCCCGACGGCACGGCCCCCCGGCCGGGCGACCGCCTCCGGTTCCGGCCGATCCGGGACGAGGCGGAGATCCTCGGCCTGATGGCCCGGGCGCTGGAGGGGACCCTGGACGCCCACGACCGCGCCGAACTCGAACACAGGACGGCGGAGCAGGTGGCCGCCGAGAACTACGCCGACGAGTTCGAGCAGTACACGACGCCCCGCGAGTGGTGGCGAATCGCGACGCTGCCGAACGGTGAGCCGGTCGGGTTCGTGCTGCCCGCGCGCAACGACTACCACGCGATGATCGGCTACATCGCGGTGCTCCCCGAGTACCGGGGACACGGGTACATCGACGACGTCCTCGCCGAGGGCACCCGTGTCCTGGCCGGGGAGGGGGTCGATCGCGTCCGCGCCGCCACCGACAAGGGCAACGCACCGATGGCGCGGGCCTTCCAGCGCGCGGGCTACGCCACGCTCAGCGGAGTCGTCAGCATGGACTGGAAGAGGTAGCCCACCGGACACGCGGGGGCCGGGGATCGGCGCGGGCCCCGCCCCGGCCCCGGCTCCTCAGGTGCGGACGTCTTCGCCGTCCTGCCGGGTCCCGGCGACCCCGGTGGCCTTCACCAGGTCGGCGGCGAACCGCTCCAGGGGCGGAAGGCCCTCGGCGCCCTCGTGGAACGCTTCCAGGAAACCGCGCTGGAAGCACGCTCCCACCAGCAGTGCCGCCACGGCGTCGGGATCGGCGTCGGCGGGAACACGGCCGCGCTCCTGTTCCGCCGTCAGGTAGGCGGCGAATCCCCGGTTGACGTTGTGGGGTCCCGCGCCGTGGCGCTCCATCCCCTCTCGGTGGCGGCGCAGCAGGTCCGGCTCGCCGAACAGGGAACCGAGCATGGGAACGCCGTGCCGGAAGAACGGGACGGCCCTGACGACCAGCTCGGCCAGGTTGTCGCCCACGCTGCCCTGCCCCGCCCGTTCGGTCATCGCCGCGAGGTCCTCGACGAAGGGCGGGAAGCGGTGCCTGATGACCGTGAGGATCAGCTCGGACTTGTCGGTGAAGTGCTTGTAGAGGGTGGCCTCGGAGTAGCCGGAGGCACGTGCGATCTCCCTCGTGGTGGTACGGGCCATACCGAGCCGCCGCATGACCTCGGAGGCGGTGTCCAGGATGTGCTGCCGGGTCCGCTCCGCGGTGGACCGCGGTCGACGCTTCCCTGGTTCGCCGTTCATCGGGGCCGCTCCTCGCTCCGGTCACTCGTGCTCGCCTGACCGCGCCACAGTACTGGTTGCGCGGGGCCCGCCGGTGCCGGACGGTCAGGCCGGGCCGCCCGCGGACACGCCGCGGCCAGCGAGCAGACGGTGGCAGTGGACCAGCTCGCCGATGAGGAACGGCCCCGCGAAGAACACCGCCGTCACGCTGCCGAAGGCCACCCAGGCCAGAAGCGCCGTTCCGGGATCGGTGACGGCCGACGTCCGGGCGTGTACCCACAGCAGGGACGCGGTGAGCGCCGCGGCGCCCGCGAGGGCGGCCCGGGCCCGGGCACGGCCCAGGGCGGCGACGGTGTAGAGGGCGACCATGGGCGCGAGGAAGAGGCCGAGTTCGTAGTCGCGCAGCAGGAAGACGGCGTAGGCGGTGGTGGCGACGGCCAGGGACCGCACGGGGTGGCTGCGGCGCCAGTAGAGCGCGCCGCAGCCGACGACCACGGCGGCGAAGGCGATCGCGTCCGCGGGGCGTGTGGTGGTCCAGCCGTCGACGGGGGCGAAGGGGTCGCCGTCGACGGTGGCGTAGGTGGCGGCCAGTTCGACGAGGAGCACGAGGGCCGCGACCAGCGTGTCCGCGGCCGGGGGACGTGCGAGGCGATCGGATGTCACCATGGGGGCCTCCGTTAGTAAGTGGGCGCTTACTAACCTAAAGGCCGCGGACAGCTCCCGCAAGGGCCGGTCGGCTCCGCCGACACTGGCTGACGGGCGCGCGGCGGTCACCGCGAAGATCCGGGGGACCGTGCCGACCGATCGGGCGGCACCGCTCCGGAGGGTGTCTCCCGCCTGGGCCCGCTGGACGCGTGCGGCGCCTCAGACGCCGGCGAGGACGCGTCCGGCCTCGGCCACCGCGGCGGTCAGGTCCCGGGGGTCCGCGGTCATACCCGCGATCACGAGGTCGATCTCCTCCAGACCCGCCTGGGACAGGAGGGTCTTGTCGTTGGTGACCCACACGCCGCGCTCGGCCAGGACCGCGTGCGCCGCCTGCGAGGCGGCCTGGGCGATGAGACCCGCGGTCTGGGCGACACGGCCGCGGGGAGCGTGGTTGTGTTCGGCGTAGGACAGGGTCGCCGCGGCCAGGCCCCGCCACACCGGGGGCGCGCTCTCGCGCAGCACCTCCGGGTAGTCGGGACGGGGCAGCTCCCGTTGCTGATTCCGTAGTCGGATATCAGCATTCCGGACGTTTCCACCCGGAAGGTCCGTCACAGTGTCACCACAACGAGAGCTGAGTGTCTTGAGGACGGTGCTTCGCTTCCTTCCGCTTGCGCGGTTTTGCGCCAGCCGCCCCACCGGCACGGCCGAGGCCGTTCCGGGTACGGGTCTTACGCTCGGCTCCACGAGCCTTCAGGTCTTGCGACCCCGGGTCTCCGGCCACTCCGGTACCCGTACTACTGGCCGCCAAAGCGGCGAGGTTGAGCGCGGCGTTGTGATCCCGGTCCAACACGAGATCGCATTCGTCGCAGTCGAACACCCGGACGTGCAGGGGCAACTTGGATTTCGTCGCCCCGCACCCCGAGCAGGTCTTCGAGGAGGCGAACCACCGGTCAGCAACCAGTAGACGGCCTCCCAACCAGGAAGTCTTGTAGGTGAGCTGTCGGCGGATCTCGCCGAAGGAGGCGTCGGCGACACGTCGGGACAGCCGCTGGTTCCTTCCCATGCCGGACACGTTGAGGTCCTCGACGACCACCGTCCCGTACCCGGTGGCGAGTTCGGTGGTGAGCTTGTGGATCGCGTCGGCACGCAGGTTCGCCACCCGGTGGTGGACCTTGGCCACCTTCTTCTTCGCCTTGGCCCACCGGTTGGACGCCTCACGGCGGATCGTCTTGCCCGCCGACGGGTCGTGGACGGTGGGGCCTTGGCGGCGGGCGAGGACCCGGTTGGCGCGGCGCAGCTTCTTCTGCGCCTGGTCGAGGTGGCGGGGGTTGGCGACCTGACGCATCTGCCCGTCGGAGTCCGCCGTCACCGCGAGGGTCTTGATGCCCAGGTCCACCCCGACGGCCGCGTCCAGCCTCTTCGGCTGTCCGGTAGCGCGTTTGACCTCGCACTGCAAGGACACCTGCCACCGTCCCCGCCGACGCGACACGGTCGCCGACAGGATCCGCGCCGTGCCGTCCGCCAACCTGCGCTGGAGTTTGCGGGTGTTCTCGTGCGTGCGGATCGTCCCCACCCGGGGCAGGGTGATGTGGCGCCGGTCGTCCTCCACACGGATCGTGCCGGTCGTGAACCGGCACGACGGCGTATGGGTGCGTTTGGCCTTGAAGCGGGGGAACCCCATCCTCGGCCCCTTGCGGGCACCCTTCTTGGAATCGGAGAAGTTCTTCAACGCGGTCGCGGCTGCGGTCAGACCGGTGTTGTACGCCTCCTTGGAGCACCCGCCCCACCACGGCGCCACCGTGTCCTTGGCCTGGTTCCACTCCTTACGCAGGGAGTACATCGACCAGTTCACCGACGGCGTCAGGTCGGTTTCGGCGATGCCGTAGGAGCGTTCAGCCGACCGCTGGTCCAGGTTCGCCTTCACACAGGCGATGGCCCAGTTGAACGCCTTACGAGCCGCACCACAGTGTTGGGACACCGCCCGTTCGGTGGTGGAGTTCGGGTCGAGCGCGAACACGTAGGCCTGCACCACACGGCCCGGCTCAGGCTCGAATTTCGGACGCTTCCCCTTCTTCTCAGCCTTCTTGGTATCGATCACGCGGTGCCGCCCGACTCGGCAGCGGCCATCGCGGCAGCCGCTCGGCGCTTGGCGGACCGGCGCCCGTACAACCGCGCGCACATCGAGGTGAGGACCTCGGTCATGTCCCGCACCAGATCGTCGGTGGTCTCCTCGGTGTTGAGGACCACCAGGCGCCGCCCCGACGCGGCCAGCGCAGATTCCAGGTGTTCGACACCGAACCGCGCGAGCCGGTCACGGTGCTCGACCACGATGACCTTCGCGGTCGGGTCGGCCAACAGCCGATGGAGCTTCCTGCGCCGCCCGTTCAACCCGGACCCGATCTCAGTGACGGCCTCGGCCACCGGCAGACCCTGGGCGGTGGCCCCTTGCACGACCCGGGACACCTGCCGGTCCAGATCGGCCTTCTGGTCAGCCGAGGACACGCGGCAGTACACCACAGCGCGGCCCTCGGCGGGTGCGGGATCGTTCACGATCCACGTCCCCGAGGGCGCCTGGTGGACGGGCACGGGCATGCGCCCGCTCTTCACCCACCGCCATGCGGTCTGATAGCTCACGCCCTGTTGGCGCGCCCACTCCGAAAGCTTCACAGGATCATTGTACGACCATAGAAGACTATGTTTGACTATGAAACCTGAAACAGATGCAACCCCACGAGGAGCCGTCCGAGGGCGAGTTCGGCGATGACGAGGTAGGTGGGGACGCCGGCCAGGTGGAACATGAGCGGCTCCAGCCGGAAGCGCCCCCGTTCGGCCTCGGCGAGCTCGTGCTCGACCACGTCGAGGTCCCGGTAGTGCACGTCCACTGACCGGCCGTCGATGCGGAGCCAGGCACCGCCGTTGAAAACGCCCCCTCCCCAGCCGCCGACCTCCGACACCTCTCCCTCCCACCCGGTGTCCCGCAGGTGCTGCGGGTCGAAGCCGCCCCTGTAGTAGACCGCCAGGTCCCAGTCGCTGTCGGGTCGGTGGGCCCCCTGGGCCCGGGAACCGCCGAGCATGACGGCTTCCACCGCCGGGAGGGCGGCGAGGCGGTCGGCGGTGGACACCAGGAAGTGCGCTTCGTCGGAGGTGGACATGGGGTCCATCTCATGACGGAACCCCCTCCCCGGCACGCCACGGGACCGGAGGGACCGCCGGAGCCGTCGGCCGCCTAGGGACCGGGCGGCCCTCCGGTCAGCCCTCCCGGGACGAGCCGTTGCCGTTGCCCCCGTTGCGTCCTCCGGCACGGCTTCCGACGTCACCGCCTCCCTGCTTGTTGCGCCGCTTGAGCCTGCGCGCCCTGGAGGTGAGCGGCGCGTTGCGCTCGCGTTGGAGACCCGAACCCTCCGCGAACTCGGCCTTGAGGGAGCGCACGAGTCCCGCCATCATGAAGAAGCCGATCACGAAGAACGGTAGGCCGAACACGATGATCGTCTGTTGCAGGGCGTCCAGGCCGCCCACACCTGATGCGGTGAGCACCGTCGCGGCCACGACACCCTCGGTGATCCCCCAGAACACCCGCTGCCGGGTCGGAGTGCCCACGGTGCCGGAGCAGAGCATGTCCACCACGAGGGAGGCCGAGTCCGAGGAGGTGGTGAAGAAGATGATGACGATGAGGATGCTCACCGCCGACAGGAGCCCCGCCAGCGGGTAGTGCTCCAGGAACGCGAAGAGTGCGCCGGGGATGTCCTCGTCGACGACCACCTCCTCGACCAGCCTGCCGCCCTGGTTCATCTCGATGTCGAAGGACGACAGCCCGAACACGCCGAACCACACGACGCTGAAGGCGGTGGGCAGGGCCAGCACGCCGAGCACGAACTCGCGAATGGTGCGGCCCTTGGAGATACGCGCGATGAAGATGCCGACGAACGGCGACCAGGTGATGGTCCACGCCCAGTAGAAGACCGTCCAGGTCCCCTGCCAGCCGGTGTCGCCGAAGGTGTCGTTCCAGAACGAGAGCGGGATCAACCACTCCAGGTACACGCCCGTGGTCTCGATGACGCCTTTGGCCAGGTAGAGCGAGGAGCCCGCCAGGAAGACGAAGATCAGCAGGCCCACGGCCATGACGATGTTGATCGTGGACAGCCACTTAATGCCGACGTCCAGGCCGGTGGCCACGGAGATCACGGCGATGGTCGTGACGGTCGCGATGAGGATCAGCTGGGTGAGCCGGCTCTCCTCCAGACCGAACAGCGTGTTGAGGCCGCTGTTGATCTGCATGGTGCCGAGGCCGATGGTGACGGCGACTCCGAAGAGCGTGCCCAGAACCGCGAAGATGTCGATGACCCGCCCCAGCGGGCCGTTGATCCGCTCTCCGAGGAAAGGATGGAAGATCGAGCTGACCCGGAAGGGCAGGCCCTTGCGGTACACGAAGTAGGCGAAGGCCAGCGCGGGCAGGCAGAAGATCGTCCATGTGTGCAGGCCGAAGTGGTAGAGCGTGAAACCCATCGCCTCCTGGGCGGCGGCGACCGACTCCGGTTCGACGTTTTGCTGCGGCGGGTTGGCGAAGTGGCTGATCGGCTCCGCCACCCCCCAGAACATCAGGATGCTCCCGATCCCCGCGGCGAACAGCATGGAGAACCAGATGGCGTTGGGGTACTCGGGCCTGCTGTCCTGTTGGCCCAGGCGCACGTTCCCGTACCGGCTCAACGCGATCCAGATCAGGAAGATGAGGAAGGTGGTCACACCGAGGATGTAGAGCCATCCCAGATGGGTGAGGATCCAGTCCGACGTGGCGCCGAAGACTGCGTCCACCGTTCCGGTGAAGGCGATCGCGGACACCACGAAAAGGATGGTCAACGCGGCGGACCCGAAGAAGATTGCCGGGTTTGTGTCGATACCCAGCTTTTGTGCCAGCTTTTCGAACATGCCGACTGCTTTCTGGTGTTTCGGAGACGTCAGACGGGGGATAAAGGCCCATCGGCCCGCACCGGCCTCGGATAAGGATACGCCTCGGGGACGATGTTTCCCGTTTGCCCTTCCTTTTGAGGGGAGTCGGAACCGTCCTTACCCAGCACCATTAACGGCACACTGCAAGTTATTCAAAAAGCTATGCCAAAATCCACATAAGGGATGTTTTTCCGGGCTGCGCATACCGTGCGCCGTCCCGTGCCGTTCCCGGCACCGGGTTCCAGTCCGATTCGGAGCCGACAGAACACCGCCGCCGCCTCTTCCTCAGGCGGTGGCGGTCGGGCGTGTCGACGGCGGTCGTCCGCCTCCGGTACTCAGGCGCCGGTGCTCAGGAATCGAGCCCGCGCAGCAGTTCGCACACCTTCTCGGGCTGTTCGTACAGCGACAGGTGGCCCGCGCCCTCGATCGTGTGGACATCGGTGTCCAGGAACCGGCGGGCCGGTCCGTGCAGGCGCGCGGGAGAGAAGAACTGGTCGTGTGACCCGGTCGCGACGGCGACCGGGGTGTCAGCCCAGGCGCGGAAGTGCTCCGCCGGCAAAGGGCTGGGTGTGGAACCCGTACGGCAGTACCGGGCCACCAGGGTCAGCCACTCGGCCTCGGCACGGTGCTCGTCGCACGCGGTGGAGGGGCCGCTGAGAAACTCCACCAGCCGTCCGCTGGTGTGCTCGTTGGGGTGGACCATCCACGGCAGCATGGCGCGCATCGACTCCGAGCTGACACCGGCCGCGGTCAACCCGGCGGGGTTGAGCAGCAACATCCCGGCGACCAGCGGGGACGGGGTCGACGCGAGCGCGATGGCGGCGCCGCGGGAGTGGCCCAGTACGAGCACGGGGCGGTCGGTGATCTGCGGCATGAGTTCGTCGATCCAGGATCCGTAGGTCTCGGTCCTGGCGCCCCCGACCCGCTGACCACAGCTGAGTCCGGGCTGTCCGGGAGGGTCGACCAGCAGTACCGGTCGGTCCGCGGACAGCGCACGGGCGGCGGGCACCGTGGTGGCCGCGTTGAAGTTGGTACCCGACAGCACCAGTACAGGGGTGCCGGGGCCGCCCGCGGCACGGAAGACCTGTGTGTTCCCCAGGCGAGTCTCCACGGGAGGAAGGGGCCCGAGCTCGGGCCACTGGCTCAGGGCTTTGTGGCACCACGCGTGCACGGAGCGCTCGGCGTTCTCCGAGCGGTACACACGGGCTGCGCGAAGGGGCACGACGGTCATGGATCTGATTTCGCCTAGAGGAGAGCGGTGTCGCCGTCCTTGCTAGCCGACGCACCAAAGAGGAACTGTACGCCTCCGGTCGACGGCACGCCACCTGGAATGGCGGGTGTTTCCGACCTGAGACCCAGCGGATCCATACCCGTTGCGATGTGTCCCCTGTTGCGGACGTTCGCCCTGGTACAGGGGGGTT
The DNA here is from genome assembly GCF_056312425.1 of Nocardiopsis sp. TRM 82005. Taxonomy (NCBI): domain Bacteria; kingdom Bacillati; phylum Actinomycetota; class Actinomycetes; order Streptosporangiales; family Nocardiopsidaceae; genus Nocardiopsis; species Nocardiopsis sp. TRM 82005. Next base: position 244,378 of record NZ_JBWDTQ010000004.1, on the reverse strand, counting down.
TTACTTGTCCGCTTCCGGCCATGTGAGGCCGTCGACGTTTATCCGCGCGGAAGTGCGTTCACCGACCCCGAGGGGGTCCCGGGCCGGGGAACGGCCCGGGAACACCACCGGATCAGCCGAGCGTGTCGGGGTCCGGACCGATGCGGCCGCCGCGGTCGAGCGACCCGATCCTGTCCATGTCCTCGGTGGACAGCTCGAAGTCGAACACGTCGAAGTTCTCCTGGATCCGGGACGGGGTCACGGACTTGGGAATCACGACGTTGCCGAGCTGTAGGTGCCAGCGCAGCACGACCTGCGCCGAGGACTTGCCGTGCTTCTCGCCGAGGGCGACCAGCTCCGGGTCCTCCAGAAGCCCCTTGCCCTGGCCGAGCGGGCTCCAGGCCTCGGTGAGCAGACCGTGGCGGGCGTTGGCCGCGCGCATGGCCTCCTGCGAGAAGTAGGGGTGCAGTTCGATCTGGTTGAGGACCGGGGCGACGTCGGTCTCGGCGGTCAGGCGGTCCAGGGTCTGGGCCGTGAAGTTGGAGACGCCGATGGACTTGGCGCGGCCCTCGGAGTGGACGCGCTCCAACGCCTTCCAGGTGTCGACGTAGGCGTCCTGCGCCGGGGCGGGCCAGTGGATCAGGTACAGGTCGACGTAGTCCAGGCCGAGCCGCTCCAGGCTGGCGTCGAAGGCCTTGAGCGCCTTGTCGTACCCCTGGTCGTCGTTCCACAGCTTGGTGGTGACGAACAGCTCCTCACGCGCGACGCCGGACTCGGCGAGGGCGCGGCCGGTGCCCTTCTCGTTGTCGTAGATACGCGCGGTGTCGATACTGCGGTAACCGGTCTCCAGGGCGGTCGTGACGGAGGCCTGGGCCTCGTCGTCGGGAACCTGCCAGACGCCGAACCCGAGTTGCGGCATGGTGAGGCCGTTGTTCAGCGTGACGTGCTGCATGGGTGCCTTTCCGTGGTCACGGAGTAGGTGGTTGGCCTTGGGGGGTTCGCCCCCCATGATGACGACCTGGAGTGCACTCCAGGCAAGCGGTCAGGATGTGAGCTGGACCAGCATCTTGCCGGTGTTGGCGCCCCGCATCATGTCGAGGAAGGCCCGCACCGCGTTGTCGATGCCCTCGACGACGGTCTCCTCGGTGCGCAGCTTGCCGTCCGCGATCCACCCGGAGGCCCGCTCGGCGTACTCCCCCGCGAGGTGGCTGTGGTCGCCGACGATGAACCCGCGCAGGTTCAGGCGCTTGCCGACGGCGAGGAAGAGGTTGTCGGGGCCGGGGGCCGGATCGGTGGCGTTGTACTGGGAGATCGCTCCGCACAGGGCGATCCGGCCGTGGTTGCGCATCGCGGCGATGGCCGCGCGCAGGTGGTCGCCGCCGACGTTGTCGAAGTAGACGTCGATGCCCTCGGGCGCGGCCTCGGCCAGCTGAGCCTCCAGGCCGCCCTCGCGGTAGTCGATGGCGGCGTCGAAGCCGAACTCCTCCAGCAGGCGGCGCTTCTTCTCCGGGCCGCCGGCCGAGCCGACCACGCGGGAGGCTCCCAACTGGCGGGCGACCTGACCGGCGACGGAGCCGACCGCACCCGCGGCACCGGAGACGAACACCACGTCGCCCTCCCGGACCGGGGCGACCTCGGTCAGACCCGCGTAGGCGGTGAGGCCGACCATGCCCAGCACACCGAGGTAGGCCTGGGGCGAGGCCAGGGAGGTGTCCACCGCCCGCACGGCCTTCGCGGGCAGCAGCGCGTACTCACGCCACCCGGCCATGTGCAGGACGGTGGTGCCGACCGGGACGTCGTCGCTGCCGGAGGCGGTGACCACGCCCACCGCGCCGCCTTCCATCGGCTCGCCGAGCTGGAAGGGCGGCACGTAGGACTTGGTGTCGTTCATGCGCCCGCGCATGTACGGGTCCACGGACATCCAGTCGTTGCGCACCAGGATCTCTCCGGGACCCGGGTCCCCGAGGGTGGTCTCCACGAGGGAGAAGTCGTCAGGCCGGGGCTCGCCGACGGGACGGGCGACCAGGTGGACTTCCCTGCTGGTGACGGACATGGCGAAACCTCCGGAATTTCGGTGGATGATGGCGCCGGTGGGCAGGCAGTGAAGCCTGCGACCTTCGACCCAGGCAGACACTAGTGCGGCAACGTATTCGCCCACCAATAAAATCGTCGAAGTGAGCTATCGGAATATCGATGAGTCGAACGCCATGACCGGCACACGGGCCGGCGGGCCGCTCGACCTGCAACAGTTGAGGACCTTCCTGGCCGTGCACCGGTCGGGGTCCTTCACCGCCGCCGCGCAGCTGTTGCGCTTGTCACAGCCGACGGTCACCACCCAGATCCGTTCCCTGGAACAGCGCCTGGGACACACGCTCTTCGAGCGGCTGCCCCGCGGTGTGGCGCCGACCACGGAGGCCAACGACCTGGTCGCCCGGGTGGCGGAACCGCTGGACGCCCTGGAGACGGTGGCCGGACGGGGCGGCGGTGACGCGTCCGTGCCGCCCTCGCCACTGCGGTTGGCCGGCCCCGCCGAGGCACTGCACGCGCTGGTGCTGCCGTCGCTGGCCCCGCTGGTGGAGGAGGGGGTGCGCCTGCGGGTGCACACCGGTCCGGTCGACGACCTGCTGGAGGGGCTGCGCAGGGGCAGGCACGACCTGGTCCTGTCCCCGGTGCGTCCGCGCGGGCGCACGCTGGTGGCGGCACCCGTGGCGGACGAGGAGTTCGTGCTGGTGGCGGCGCCCCGGTGGGCGGAGCGGATCCGCCGCGGTCGGCTCACCCGGCAGGGAGCGTCCGCGCTGTGCGAGGTCCCGCTGGTCGCCTACGGTGACGACCTGCCGATCCTGCGCCGCTACTGGCGGCACGTGTTCGGGGTGCGGCTGACGTGTGGACCGGCGGTCACCGTGCCCGACCTGCGCGGGGTGATGGCCGCCGCCGAGAACGGCGCGGGCGTGACGGTGCTGCCGCGCTACCTGTGCCAGGAGGCGCTGGACGAGGGGAGGCTGGTGGCGCTGGTGGACCCGGAGGAGCCGCCGATCAACACCATGTACATGGTGCGGCGCCCGGGCGCGGCGGACAACGCCCACCTGGACAGGGTGCACCGACACCTGGTGGCGGCCGCACGCAGCTGGTGAGCGGCGCCGCCCTCGACGGCTTTCCGCCTTCCCCCCGGCGCGTGGTCCTACCGTCACGGTGGGCGGGGGTCGTCCGAGTCGGACGGAGGGAACGGCTGTGGAGCACGTGAAGGGACCGAAGAACGGACCGGAACTGGTGGTCCGACGGACCGCCGCGCCCCGGCACCGGTCTCCGGCGGTGACCGCTCTGGTCGCACTGGCTGCCCTGGGGCTGACGGTGTTCGCCGTGCTGCGGGTGTTCGGCCTGGAACAGGGGTGGCCCCTGGTGCCCGCTCTGGCGTTCACCCCCCACCTGCTGGGCCTCGCCCCGCTGGCCGCGGCGGGGGCGGGCCTGCTGCGGCGGTGGGTGTCCATGGGAGCGCTGATCGCGGTAGCGGCGGTGCTGGCGGTCGTGGTCGTACCGCGCGCGGTGCCGTTCGGAGTCACCTCGGCCGGCGGTCCGGCCGTTCGGATCATGACCCTGAACATGCTCGGCGGCGGGGTCGACGCCGCTGAGGTGGTGGAACTGGTGGGCGACCGAGGGGTGGACGTGCTCACCCTCCAGGAGGTCACCCCGGACCTGGTGCGTGACCTGTCCGCCGCCGGACTGGACGACCTTCTGCCCCACGTGGACGACCACTCCGATCCCCGAGGCGCGCACGGGAGCACCATCCACTCAGCCTTCCCCCTCACCGGCCTCGGTGACACGGCGAGGGGCGGGGACGCCTTCGCCATGCCGACCTCCGATGTGCGGCTGCCAGGGGGCGGAAGCGAGGGCGGGGGCGTCGTCGAGGTGACGTCCGTGCACGTCCCGCCGCCGGTGACGCCCTCGTACACCGCCTCCTGGAACAGGGAACTGGACGCCCTCGCCGAGGCACGGGACCCGGGCACGGCGCGTGTGCTGGCGGGGGACTTCAACGCCACGCTCGACCACGCGAAGCTGCGCACGGTCCTGGACTCGGGTTACCTCAGCGCCGCCGCGGTCCTGGGTGAGGGGTTGGTCCCGACATGGCCGTCGGGCCGTCCCGTACCGGGCCTCACCATCGACCACGTCCTCGTCGGGCCGGGGATGGGCGTCGACCGCCTGGAGACCCTGCACGTGCCCGGTACCGACCACCGGGCGGTGTTCGTCGAGGTGACCCTGCCCCGGCCCCGGTGACGGCGCGGGCCCGACGAGCGCCGGAGGATCCGCGCGCCGGCGGGGCTCCGGGCCGCGGCGCACCGGCTCCGGGATTTGACCCTCACACCGGTGGCACGGTCTAGCGTCGGTCCATGAGCGAGTTGACCGAACCGATGACGGGCACCCGACTACAGGTGGTCCTGCCCGACGAATCGCCGGAGATGTCCCCGAGGGCCCTCATCGAACTGGGGATACGCGCCGACGAGCTGGGCGCGGACACGGTGTGGCTGCCGGACCACCTGCTTCCGCCCGCGCCGTACGGGGTGACCTTCGGCGGCGTGTACGAGCCGCTGGTGACCCTGTCCCACCTGGCGGCCCGTACCGAACGAATCCGTCTGGGGACGTCGGTGCTGGTGGCGCCGCTGCGCGATCCCTTCCTCCTCGCGAAGCAGGTGGCGACCCTGGACGCCCTCTCGGAGGGGCGGTTCGTCCTGGGCGTGGGAACCGGCTGGTCGCGGGAGGAGTTCTCCGCGCTGGGGGCGGACTTCACCACGCGCGGCGCCCGGACGGACGAGGCACTACGGCTGCTGCGCCACCTGTTCGAGGGCGAGGGGGCGTTCGAGGGACGCTTCCACTCCTACGAGCGCGGGGTGTTCGCACCGCGTCCGGCCGGGCGTGTACCCGTGATGGTGGGCGGCACGTCGGACCGGGCGCTGCGGCGGGCCGCCGCGTGGGCCGACGCCTGGCAAGGCGTGGGACTGGACGCGGAGGGGTTCGCGGCGGCCCGCAACCGGCTGCGGGAGCTGACCCACCGGCCGGTGCGGGCCAGTACCCGGATCTCCTGGTCCGGGGGCGAGGAGGAGTTCGACCGCGCCGTCGGGCTGTTCCGTGAGCTGGCCGCGACCGGAGCGGACTCGGTGGCGGTGTGGTTCGGCGGCTCGGAGGGGTTCGGCGAGCGCATGGAACGGTTCTCGGCGGCCCTGCTCTGAGCGGCGGACCCGGCCGGGCGAGCCCTGGTTGCGGGCCCGGCGGCCGTGGGTGACACTCTGGGGTACCGGAAGAGGACCGAGGCAGGGAGCGACGTGGGCGGGTACGACGGGGCGACCGTACTGTTCGACCTGGACGGGGTGTTGGTGGACTCCACCGAGAGCGTCCGGTCGGGGCTGACCGCGTGGGCCGTGGAGCGCGGTCTGGACGTCGACGCGGTGCTCGAACACCATCACGGGAGAACCGACGCCGACCTGGTGCGCCTCTTCGCCCCCCACCTGGACCCGGCCACCGAGTCGCCGCGGATCGAGGCCCACGAGGCCGCGGCCGGGGACGGCGTGCGAGCCATGCCCGGCGCACGCGAGCTTCTGGCCGGACTCGACGACCGCGGACGCCCCTGGGCGATCGTCACCTCCGGGGGCGGGCGGATCGCGAACTCCAGGATCGAGTCGGCCGGGCTGCCCCTCCCCCGGGTGCTGGTGACCGCCGACGACGTGGCCGAGGGCAAGCCCCACCCGTCCCCCTACCTGTTGGGCGCCGAGCGCATGGGGGCCGCACCGGAGAAGTGCGTGGTGGTGGAGGACGCCGCCAGTGGCGTCCGCGCCGGGCTGGCCGCGGGAATGCCCGTGATAGCCGTGGCGTCCACAGTCGGCCCCGGGGAACTCGCGCACGCGACCACCGTGGTGGGCGGCCTCGAAGCCGTGTCCGAACTGCTGCTCTGACAGGAGTCGCCCGCGGCGCCTCCCAGCACATCATGGAGAGCACTTGACCAACGACGTCACCATCGACCGTGCCGGAGCCGAGGACGTGGCGGCGATCGTCGCCATGCTCGCCGACGACGCGCTGGGTGCCCGGCGCGAGACCCCTGACGACCCTGAGCCCTACCTGGCGGCCTTCGAGGTGATCGACGCCGACCCACACCAGCAGCTGGTGGTGGCCCGCCGCGACGGCCGGGTGGTGGGGACCCTCCAGCTCACGTTCATCCCGGGCCTGTCCCACCGGGGGTCCGCCCGCGCTCAGGTGGAGGCGGTGCGGGTGCACTCGGACGAGCGCGGCGACGGCCTGGGTACCGACCTGCTGGTCTGGGCCGAGGAGGAGTCGCGGCGCCGCGGCGCCGCCATGGTCCAGCTGACCTCGGACGCCTCCCGCGAGGACGCGCACCGCTTCTACGAGCGGCTGGGTTACACCGCCTCCCATGTCGGCTTCAAGAAGAAACTCGGCTGAACACCGGGCCGGGCACAGCGCCTTCGGCGGCGTCGGCGGGACCGTGGACGCGGCGGCCCGGGCGGCCGGCTTCCGGGACGCCCGAACGCCACGCCGCCCGCGCCGCCGCCCCGGGGACGCCGGTTAGCATGGCCCGCAGACGAGCAAGGGACGGTGAGGTGTGGCCGCGAGGACGGGCCAACCGCTGAGCAGGGAGCGCATCGTCGGGGCCGCGATCGACCTCGCCGACGCCGAGGGCCTGGACGCGGTCTCCATGCGCAGGGTCGCCGCACGGCTGGAAGCCGGCGCGATGTCGCTCTACCGCCACGTCTCGGACAAGGAGCAGCTCGTCCTGGAGATGGTCGAGGAGCTGCTCGCCCGCCACGCCTACCCCGACGATCCCGGCGACCTGGACTGGCGCGCCCGGATGCACCTGCTGGCCCGGCACGACTGGGACATGTACATGGCCCACCCCTGGGTCCTGGCGGTCACCGCGAAACTGGACCCGCCGGTCGGACCGCACGGATTCGCCGCCATGGAGTGGGCGCTGCGCGCCGTCGAGCCCCTGGGCCTGAGCCTTCCCGAGAACGGGCGGGCGATCATGACCGTCACCCACTACCTCCAGGGCAGCGCCCGGTTGGCACTGAGCGCACCCGGCCCCTCGCGGGAGGACAGCGACCCGGGCGCCGCCTGGCAGCGGCGGCTCGGCGGCGCGGACCTGGACCGCTACCCCCGGCTGCGGGCGCTCATCGAGTCCGACTACGTGGTCGACCGCGGCGGCCGTGACTGGGTCACCTCGGGGCTGGACGTGGTCCTGGACGGGATCGCCGCCCAAGCCTCCCGGGCCGCGGACCCGCGGGAGGGCCGGGGCCGGTCCCGGGACGGGCGGAAGCGGCCTTGACGTCCTCCCCGGGGTGAACCCCGGGGATTGCCACAGCCTCGCGGCCATGGGCGCGGTGCGCCTCGCGGCGCCCGCTGGTTCCTGTGTAGCCGTCGCTGATCCGGCCGAGCACCTGGGTCCTGTCGCTCAAGGGGTCCCCGCTCCCGTCGGGCCGCCGGGAACGAACCTGCCGCGCCCGGCGCGGTACGCGGACGGACTCGTCCCGGTGTGGTTCTTGAACGCGGAGCTGAAGGCGAACGCGCTCCCGTCGCGGCCCGGGCGCTGAAGGAGGACGGGCACTCCGGGGAGCCGTACGAGCTGACCGGCCCCGAGGCGGTCACGTTCACCGAAGCCGCCCGTGTGCTGGGCCGGGTTTCCGGACACGCGGTCGTGTATCAGGAGGTGTCGGCGGAGGAGTTCGTCGCCGGGGCGGCACGGGTTCTGGGCCGTCCGGCCACCGGCTTCGCCGAGTACGCCCGCCGGGCCGGGGCCGCCGGAGCCTGGGACCGGTGACCCCGGGCGGCGCCCTTCACGGCTACCGCCGTGGCCGGAAGGGCTCCCCGGCCCGGTCTCCACCCGGCACGCCCCGGGCGGTCGCGGCCGGCACGCTAGCGTGGAGGGCGCCGTACCACCAGCCAGGAAGCCGCCCATGTCCACGTCGGAGAAGTTCCAGAGTGTGTTCGTGGCTCTGGCCGCCCTCGTCGGGCTGGGTGTCGGTCTGCTGTGGCCGGTCGAGGAGGTCGCGGGCCGCCTCGTGCTCCCCGCCCTGGTACTGATGCTGACCGCGGTGTTCACCCAGGTCGACTCCGGTCAGGTGCGCCGGGCCCGCTCCGCGCGCACGGTGGTCGTCACCAGCCTCGTACTCAACTTCGTGTTCACCCCGTCGCTGGCCTGGGTCCTGGGTGCCGGACTCCTGGGGAGCTCCCCCGACCTGCGGATCGGCCTGCTGTTGCTGCTGGTCACGCCGTGCACGGACTGGTACCTGGTGTTCACCGGGCTGGCCAGGGGGCACATGGGTGTGGCGGCGGCGGTGCTGCCGGTGAACCTGGTGCTCCAGCTGCTGTTGCTGCCGGTGTACGTGCTGCTGCTCGGCGGTGAGGCGGCGATGGTGGGCGTCGGGACCCTGGTAGAGGCGGTGCTCCTGGTTCTGGTGGTGCCACTGGCGCTGGCGGTCTCCGTCCGGGAGGCGGCCCGCCGGTGGAGGGGCGCCTCCTGGCGCGACACGGTCCTGGTCCCGCGGGCCTCCGGCGTGGTGCTGCCGCTGCTGTACGCGGCGGTGCTGGCCATGTTCGCCTGGCAGGCGCGCACGGTACTCGCCCACCTGGGCGACCTGGTGGCGCTGCTGCCGCCGCTGGCGGTGTTCTTCACGGTCGCACCGCTGATGGCGCTGCTCGCCGCGCGGCTGCTGCGGCTGCCCGCCGACCAGCGGGTCACGCTGACCATGACGACGGTGGCCCGCAACTCACCGATCGCACTGGCGATCGCCGTGGCCGCCTTTCCCGGCCGACCGCTCATCGCGGTGGCGCTGGTGGCCGGTCCGCTGTTGGAGCTTCCGGTGCTGGCGCTGCTCAGCCAGCTGGTGAGGGCGCGTCCGGAGCGCTCCTCCTCCCGTTCCTGATCCGCCTCCCTCGCGCACGGTGCCGTGTGCCTCGGCTGCTGACCGTGGCCGCGTCCCGGTCAGCGGTCCGCGAGCTGCTCGCACAGGGCGCCCCGGTTGCGCTGGAGCTCGTCGATACGGGAGTCGAGTGCGGCGAGCTCCCGGCGGATGGTGCCGACCAGGCTCGGGCACAGATCCAGGTCGAGGGGCTTGTCCTCCTCGTCGCGGGCACAGGGCAGCACCGAAGCGATCACCCCGGTGGTCAGGCCCATGTCCAGCAGCGCCCGGATGCGGCGGACCGTGCGCACCGCCTCTGGCGTGTAGACCCGGTACCCGTTGGGCGAGCGCGTCGAGCCCAGCAGCCCCCGCTCCTCGTAGTAGCGCAGCAGGCGACGACTCACCCCGGTACGCTCCGACAGCTCCCCGATCAGCATGGGACGCCCCACCTCACAATCGACCTTCACACTGGTGTCACTGCCTACTGTCGCCGCATGGTTGAACACTTCTCCCACAGAGGGTTCCGGTCCCGGCCTCCTCCTCGCGCACGGCGGGGACGGTGGCGCCGAGGCCAGCTTCGGGCCGCTCATGGACGACCTGACCGCCACCCACACCGTGGTCGCCCCGGACCTGCCCGGCTCGGGCGCGACCCCGCGCAGCACCGTACCGCTGGACCTGGACGCGGTGGCCGGCACCCTGGTGGCCACGGCCGTCGCTGCCGGAGTCGAGCGCTTCACGATCCTGGGCTACTCGGTGGGCAGACGGTCCTGGCGTACGGCGTTGACCCCCGCCTGGAAACGGCTCCTCGCGCCCAGTCTCACCATGATCTCCGACGCGAACCTGCGTGCCGTGCGGGGTGAGACACCCAGCCGGCGGGCGATCACCTCGTCCGTGTGCCCCTCGGCGAGCAGCCGCAGCGCCTCGGCCTGTTGGGGGGTCATATCGTCCTCGGTGTCCTTGCTCTGCGTGGGCGCCAGCTCCCGGGCCTCGCGCCACACCGCCTCGAAGAGCGTGCACAGCGCCGTCACCAGTCCGGGCGCCCTGATCAGGACCGCGCCCTTGCCCGTGTCCTCGTTGTCCGCGGCGACGACGGCGACACTGCGGTCGCAGACGATCATCCGCGTGGGCAGCGTCGGCGCGGTGCGCACCTGCGCCCCGAGTTTCACGAGGTGCTTGGCGTGGGCGACGCTGTCCGGGTCGTTGGTCAGGCTGTCCAGGTACACGGTCCGCATACGCACGCCCCGTTCCAGGAGCCTGCGGTTCAGGGGCTGGCCCGCCTTCATGTTCTCGGCGGTCTGCGATCCGCCCGGGGCGAAGGTCAGGAATTCCTCCTGCACCTGCTCGTTGATCATGCGCAGGTTGTCCCGGATCTGCTCCAGTCCCCAGATCACCGTCAGCCCCGAGTCCTCGGGAGCGGCTTCTCCGGTCTCGGAGAACTCGGCGATCAGCTCGACCGCCACCGCCTTGCTCTCCTCCAGGCGCTGCTGCCGCCGGGTCAGGTCGGCCTGCTGGTGCGAGAGCAGGATCTCCATTCCCAGCTGTGGGTTGACGGCGTGCAACCGCCCTCCGGCACGGTTCGAGGGGCGGACCAGCGCCAATTCGTTCAGCAGGTCCAGTGCCTCACGGACCCGGCTCTCGGGAACGTCGATCCCGGTTGCGAGCTCCGCGACCCCGTCATCGGGGTGGGACAGCATGCGTCGGTATACCGACTCGGCCACGGGGTCGATGCCAAGACCGTTCAACTCCGTTTACCACCCTCGTGAACACCGCCACGGCCCTGCCGGCGGTCGTTTCCAGAACCAATGTTCTTATACCACGAGAAAGACGGCGTTGTACATTTAGCACGCAAATGTACCAATTCATGCACTTTGTTGCTTGTTAACGCTTATTGAGTGGTTCGCGAGGGGGAAAGAGGACCCGGAAACACATTACCCGCGAGGGGATTACCTGGTCGTTCCCCTTCTCCGCAGATAGCGCGCCCAGTTCACCGCGACGACGCCGACGACGGCCAGGCACGCCGCGAGGATGAACGACGACAGGAGCCACTCCCGGGAGCCGTCCGGCCCGTAGACGCGGTTGGACGCCCCGGCGTCCACGGCCGGGATCCGCGCGCCCTCCTCGCAGGTGTCACGCCCGGCGGCGTGCAGGTACACCCCTCGCGGCTCCCCTCCCTCCGCGCTGGCGAAGGACCCGTTGCAGGTGCACGACTCGTGCCCCGGGTGCTGGACGCATGTGATGCTGCTCACGGAGAACACCCCCGGGGTGCCCTCGCCGCGTGCCGCGCGCAGCCCCTGCTCCAGTCCGGCGAAGCCCACGTAGGCCACCAGTGCGGCGAGGACCAGAAGAACGACGGAGAACTGTGGTGACGGCCGTCGGCGGCGGCCCCGCGTGCCGTGCCCGTCGGCGTGGCCGGCGTCGGCGCCTCCGGCGGTGTCCGTGTCGGTGCTGTCGGTGCCGACCGTCCTCGTGGCGCTCATGCCCTGGCCTCCTCGTCCTCACGGGTCTCCTCCACGGGCGTCTCCCCGTGCTCTCCGGCGGGCTCCTCCCCGGTGTTCCCGCTGCCGCGGGCGATCTGGAGGGCGAACACCGCGGCCACACCGCACAGGGCGGCCGCGAACAGCCACACCGGCCCGTAGCCGCCGGTCACGTCACGGGTGAAGCCGCCGAAGACCGCCATGGTTCCCGCGCCGACCTGGTGGATGGCGTTGACCCAGCCGAAGACGATCGCGCCGTCCGCGCCGAAGACCCGGTGGCACAGCATGATGGTCGGCGGCACGGTGGCGACGTCGAGCAGGCCGAACACCACGACGAAGGCCACCATCGCCGCTCCCGCGTCGGGGCCGAACAGCGCGGGCAGCGCGGCCAGGAGGAGCCCCCTGCTCGCGTAGTAGGCGACCAGGAGCACACGCGGGTCCATCCGGTCGGTGAGCCATCCCGAGAGGATCGTTCCCACGAGGGAGAACACACCGATCGTCGACACCAGCGCGGCGGCGACGGTGACCGCCATCCCGTGGTCCTGCGCGGCGGGCACGAAGTGGGTCCACATGATGCCGTTGGTGGTCGCCCCGCACACCGCGAACGTCCCGCCCAGAAGCCAGAACTGGCGGCTGTTCACCGAGGAGTACAGGACCCTCATGGTCCGGCGCGCCGCGCCCTGGTCCGCCTTCGGCTTCTCCACGAAGGCCGTCGCACCGTAGGGGCGCTGGCCCAGCTCGGCCGGGTGGTCCCGCAGCACGAAGGCGATGAGGACGATCATCACACCCGCGGTCAGCGCCAGGGTCACGATGGCCGGGCGCCATCCCTGGTGGTCGATGATCCACGCCAGCGCGGGCAGGAACACCAGCTGGCCGAAGGCGCTGGACCCGGTCAGGGCACCGATGACCAGTCCGCGGCGCTCGACGAACCAGTTGTTGGTGACGGTGGCGGCGAACGTCATCGCCAGCGATCCGGTGCCCGCGCCGATGAGCAGCCCCCAGTACAGGGTCAGCTGCCAGGCGGCGGTCATGACGGTGGTCAGCCCGGCGCCCACGACGATGGTCGCCAGTGCCACCAGGGCGATGCGGCGGATACCGAACCGGTCCATCAGGGCGGCGGCGAACGGGGCGATCAGGCCGTAGACGACCATGTTGACCGAGGCCGCCAGACCGATCGTCCCGCGGGACCACGCGTACTCGGTGTGCAGTGGGTCGGTCAGCAGCCCGGGCATCGCGGCGAAGGCCGCCGCGGCCACGATGGTCAGGCACGCGACCAGGGCGATCAGCCACGCGCGGTGGAACGGGGTGTGTGCGGGCTTCCGTGCGGAAGCGATGTCCTTAACCATGCCTCCAGCGTCCTTCGGGGACCCCCACCCCCGACAGTGTCCTGAAAGCCAACATGCGCAAGAATCGGGCCATGAACGTTTTCACCAAGTCCGAACGCCACAGCGTGGCCGTACTCGTCCGGCACGGCGTGCTGCCCATCGAGGCGGGCATCGTCCACCGCCTCTTCGGCCAGGCCCGCGACAGTGAGGGGAAACTGCTCTACGAGGTCGTCACCTGTGCCCTGGAACCAGGTGAGATCAGGACCGACACCGACTTCACCGTCAACGTCGCCCACGGACCGGAGGCGCTGCCAGAGGCCCGGACGGTGATCCTGCCCGCCGCCGACGAGGACTACGTCGAACGCCCCCACGACCCCCTCGCTCCGGCCCTGGCCGCGGCCGTCGCCCGCATCCGGCCGGACGCGCGCGTGGCCTCCATCTGCACCGGGGCGTTCGTGCTCGCCTCCGCGGGACTGCTGACCGGGTGCCGTGTGACCACACACTGGAAGTCGGCGGGCTTCTTCCGCGCCATGTACCCCGACATCGACCTGGACCCGAACGTGCTGTACACCGACAACGGGCGCATGCTGACCGCTGCCGGAGTCGCCTCCGGCATCGACCTGAGCCTGCACATGATCCGTGTCGACCACGGTGCCGCCGTGGCCAACGAGGTGGCGCGCAGCACCGTCGTGCCTCCCCACCGGGAAGGCGGCCAGGCCCAGTACATCCGCCGTCCCGTGCCCGCACCGGAACAGGCCGCGACCGGCCGCGCCCGCTCCTGGGCCCTGGACCACCTCCACCTCCAGCCGAACCTGCGGGAGATGGCCCACCAGGAGTCCATGAGCGTGCGTACCTTCACCCGCCGGTTCCGCGACGAGGTGGGGCTCTCGCCCGGTCAGTGGATCGCCCAGCAGCGCCTGGACCGGGCCCGGCAGCTGCTGGAGGAGTCGGACCTGCCGGTGGACCGGATCTCCCACGAGGCGGGGTTCGGTACGGCGGCGTCACTTCGCCAGCACATGCACGCCGAGCTCGGGGTGTCGCCCAGCGCCTACCGGCGTACCTTCCGGGGCACGTCGCACGCGGCCTGACTCCGCTGGCGCCCGGGCGCGGACCCCGCGCGCACGAGCACCGGGACGGTGGTTCCTCCCACCGTCCCGGTGCGCTGTTCACCGGTTACGCGGCCACCGCGTCAGGGCGCGACCGGACCGATCCGGTACAGGGTCTCCTCGTGGTGTCCGCCGCCGAAGTCCGCGCTGGAGAAGAGCACGCTCTTGTCGGTGCCGGCGCCCCAGCGCTTGGCGAACCGCTTGAGCACCATCACGATCGGCGTGTTGGCCTCGGAGACGGTCGCCTCCACGTACCTGGCTCCGGCCAGGAGCTCCTGTTCCACGGCGTGGTCGAAGAGCTTCACCCCGAGGAAGGGAATACCGTGCCGGGGTTTGACCGCCTCCTGCCAGACGAAGTAGGTGTCGGGCCGGTCGGGACGGCGGTAGCCGCTGAGGAAGCCGATGACCTCGCCGTCGAGGGTGGCCACCATCGAGGTCCGCGCGAAGTCGCGGAACCAGATCATGTAGTAGTACTCGCTGTTGTTGTCGAGCTCCTCGGAGGCGTCCACCATCTCCCGGACGGCGCGGGCGTCGGAGGGCTCGGGCCTGCGGAAGACGACCCGGTCGCGTGCGGGGACGGCGGTCCGGTCTTCCATCATGACGGTCATCGTGGCTCCTTGGTCCTGGTCGTGTCGGGGTCGTGGGGCGGGGCGGAGCGGCGGGGTCAGGCGTCCGCCGTGTCGGTCAGGAGGGGGTAGGCGCCGTTCTCGTCGTGGTCCTCGCGGCCGGTGACCGGGGGGTTGAACACACAGACGAAACGGGAGTCCTTGGTCGGGCGCAGGGTGTGCCGCTCGTGTCCGTCGAGCAGGTACATGACCCCGGGGGTGATCCAGTGCTTCTCACCGGTCTCGTCGTTGGTCAGTTCCATCTCGCCCTCGACACACAGGACGGCCTCGTAGTGGTTGGCGTACCACAGGGACGTCTCGGTGCCCGCGTAGACGGTGGTCTCGTGCAGGGAGAAACCGACGTTCTCCCTGGCGAGCACGATCCGCTTGCTCTCCCAGGTGCCCTTGGCACCCTTGATGTGGCGTTCGGTGTCCTCGATCTCAGCGAAGGAACGAATCAGCATGGCGGCCTCTCTGGGGTGGAGGTTCGATGGGGGGCGCGTCGTACTCAGACCGTGGCGGGCTGGGCGGAGGACAGGACGAAGTCGGTGAGGGTGTCCACGGACTCGAACACCTCGATCTCCAGGTCCTCCGGAGCGACCTCCAGCCCGATGGACTCCTCCAGGCCCATGAGGACCTCCAGCATCGAGGTGGAGTCCAGGTGGAGGTCGTCGAAGAGGCGGACACCGCCGTCCAGGTTGGCGACCTCGCGCTCCAGGGCCTCCGAGAGGGCCGTTTCGAGAGCCGTGATCACGTCGTTGCGCTGCATGTTCTTCTCCTTGCCGTGGTGGTGTTCTCAGGTGTCGTCTTCTGCTTGTACGTGTGGTACGTGGTCGCTCCTCAGCCGCGGCCTCCTCCGGCCGAGATCAGCTGGGCGAGCCGCTTGCGGTCGACCTTGCCGTTGCCGTTGGTGGGTAGGTCGTCGAACCGGGTGCAGACCCGGGGGATCTTGTACTCCTCGATCTCCGCGCGCATCCCCCGCAGGACCTCCTCCCTGGGGATGGCGGCGATGACCGCGAGCTGGGCGGGGCGACGGCCCTCCGGCGGGAGGACGATCGCGGAGGTCACGCCGTCGACCCGGTGGGCGGCCGCCTCGACCTCGGTCGCGCTGACCCGGAAGCCGCGCTCCTTGTAGATGTCGTCCCTACGGCCGTCGAAGTACAGGTAGCCGTCCTTGTCCTGCCATCCGTAGTCGCCCGTCCGCAGTTCCGGGAAGAGCCCGTCCCGGCGGTGGAAGCGCTCGGCGGTCAGCTCCTCACGCCTCCAGTAACCGGCCATGACGTTGGGGCCGCGTACCACGATCTGGCCGGTCTCGCCGGGCTGGAGCCGCTCACCGTCGGGGCCGATGACGAAGACCTCGGTTCCGTCCAGCGGCAGTCCGCACGAACCCGGGTGGTCCAGGTCGCCGTCCGGCGGCATGATGGTGGCCCTCTTGCACTCGGTCAGCCCGTACATCACCTGCACCCGCAGCCCGGGGAGGGAGTCCCTCAGCGAGGCGACGGTCTTCTCCGAGAGCGCGGCGCCGGTGTTGGTGAGCAGGCGCAGGGAGGTGGGCCTGTGCTCGGTACGGGCCGCCAGCCACGCCAGCCGGTCGGAGACGGCGGGCACGCCGGCCAGGACGGTCGCCCCGCTCTCGACCAGGCTGCGCAACAGCGGCGGGCCGGATTCGGCGGCCGTGCCGAAGCGCAGCCGCGCACCGGCCAGCATCGCCAGGTAGACCTGGTAGAGCCCGTAGTCGAAGGAGACCGGCAGCGGACAGTACACCGTGTCGTCGGACCGGTAGGCCAGGCGCCGCTGAATGGCCCGGGCGGAGAACAGGACCTGCTGGTGCGTGCTCACCACGGCTTTGGGCCGGGAGGTGGTGCCGGAGGTGTAGATCATGCACACCGGGTCCACCTCCAGCACCCGCTCGGGACCTGCGGCCGCGTGGGCCGGGTCGGGCCCCTCGGCCATACCGAGCAGGTCGTCCGTGGTCAGGAAGTCGGCGCCTCCCGCCGTGGCCTCGTCCGCGGCCTCGTCGGTGTCGCAGACCACGACCGCGGGCTCGCAGTCGTGGAGGACGTGGTTCAGGGCTCCGCCGCGAACGCTCTCGTGCAGGAGGCTGAACACCCCGCCGACGCGGGAGACGGCGAAGAGCGCCGTGACGGCCGCCAACGGGTCTCCGGTACGCACGACCACCCGGTCCGCGCGTCCCACGCCGCGTGCACGCAGGTGGTGGGCGATGCGGGTGCTGGCGGCGGCGAGCTCGCCGAAACCAGTGGCCCGGTCGTGGAAGGACAGGAAGGGGGCGTGCGGATCGCGCTCGGCGGTTCGGTCGAGCAGGTCGTGCAGTAGTCGCGGCTCGGTGCTCACGAGGACTCCTTCTTTCGCACTGCTTCGTGGGGGACCACGGTCGTGGCCGTCGCGGCGCACACGAGCCGGGGCTCGGGGAGGAGGCGCGCCGCGCTGGGCCGCACCCCGGGGTCTGCGGCGATCACCTTGTGGGCGGTCAGCTCCACGACCCTGCGCAGCCGGGTCCGGCGCACGAGGCGGCCGCGGACCTCCAGGTAGTCGCCGGGTGAGACGGGGGCCGTGAACCGCACGTCCGAGTAGCTGGCCAGCAGGCCCTCGTCCCCGTCGTCCCGGACGGTGATCTCGGTGACCAGGTCGCCGAACAGGCGCAGGACGCGGGCGCCCTCCACCACGTTCCCGCCGTAGTAGGCGTCGGCCTCGTTCAGGCGCACCCGCAGGAAAGCCGTGGTCTCGCCGGCTCCCCGGCCCCCGTCCGCCGAGACGGGGGGTGCTTCCCGCCGCTCGGGCAGTTCAGTGGTGGGCATGTGCTCCTACCTCCTTCTCGTCGTCCCCGCCGGCCGGCGGGGGGCTCGGTGCGTCGGCCCCGTGCAGGCACAGGGCCACGGCGACGACGACGTTCTCCTTGTGTGAGATCGACAGGGACACGGGGGGCAGCCCCATCCGCGCGGCCTTCCCGAGGAAGACGACCCTCGGTGCGCCCTCCTCCTCCCGGACCACCCAGATGTCGCGCGGCGCGACCCCCTGGAGCAGTCCGCGTCCCAGTGCTTTGAGGACCGCCTCCTTGGCGGCGAAGCGCCCCGACAGGAACTCCGTCCGGCGCCGCTCGCCCATACCGGCGGCCTCCTCCACCTCGCCCGGCGCGTATCCGAAGCGCAGGAACCACGGCCGGCGTGTGAGCCGGTCCAGTTCGCGCCGGTCCAGGACGTCGACACCGACGCGCAGGGCGGTGGAACCGGTACCCGCGCTCACCGGAGGTCGACGAGGCGCTGTCTGCCCAGCAGGTCCCCGGTGGTGTCGGGGAGCCGCACCAGGTGTGCGCGGCCCCGGTGGACCATGACCTCGGCGGGATAGCCGTGGCTGAGGAACAGCCCGGGTGAGGCGGTGGGCCCGTAGGCACCCGAGCGTCCGATTCCGAGCAGATCGCCCGCACGGAGCTCGGGCAGGGCGATCTTCTTGGCGATGAGGTCGTTGGGTGTGCACAGTGGCCCGGTGACGGAGTACTCGTGCGTGGTGGTCGCCTCCGCCGGGCCGAGGTGGCGCACGGGGAAGTTCCGCTTGGCGAAGCTGCCGACGCCCACGGCGGCCATGTGGTGGTTGGTTCCCCCGTCGGCCACGGCGAACAGCTCGCCCATGGATTCCTTGACCTCGCGTACACGCACCACGTAGGTGCCCGACGCGGCGGTCAGGTAGCGGCCGGACTCCATCATCAGGCGGCAGCGGGGGTTGCGGTCCCGGAAGTCGGCGACCGCCTCGTGCATTCCCCGGCCAAGGGCCGCCATGTCCGGATCGCTCTCGTTGGCGAAGTAGGCGACGCCGAGGCCGCCGCCGAAGTCCGCCACCTCCAGGTCGACCCCCAGGTCGGCGGCGAGGGACTCGGCCAGGCCGAGGATGCGCTCGGTGTTGCGGACGACACTGGTGTGGTCGAGGAACCTCGTGCCCATGTAGGCGTGGACCCCCGCGATCCGGACACCGGTGAGGTCGCCCAGGCGGCGCTTGGCGTCGCGCACCACCGCCTCGTCGATACCGAACTGGCGGGGTTTGCCGCCCATGGCCAGGCCCTGGCCCTTGGCGACGAAGGACGGGTTCACCCTGAGCATCACCGGGAAGGGCGCCGAGCCGCGTTGCCCGACCATCGCGTCGATGCGTTCCACCTCGTCCAGGGACTCGCAGACCAGCGCCGCGATCCCCGCGTCCAGACACGCCTCCAACTCCTGGCGTGACTTCCCCGGCCCGAGGAAGATGACGTCCTCGGGTGCGATCCCCGCCCGTAAAGCGGTGACGAGCTCGGCGTGGGAGCTGACCTCGGCGCCGGCTCCGAGCGAGCCGAGCAGCGCGCAGACGCTGATGTTCGGGTTGGCCTTGAGGGAGTACATGATGTCGACGCCCTCGGGGAGTGCCCGCCTGAGGTCGGTGTAGGAGTGTTCGATGGTCTGGGCGTCGTAGACGAAGAGCGGGGTCCCGAACTCCTCCGCCAGCTGTACGTGGTCGGTCCCGGGGGACTCGGTGGTTGACATCCTGCGCCTTCCGTTGGTCGTTCGTGTGATGCGGCGAACCGCTCCGCCCCTACTGCCAGCCCGAGTCGTCCGACTGGAGGCCGGCACCGCCCGACTGCCATCCGGAGTCGTCGGAAACGACCACGGAGGCGGACTGAGACGTTTCCGCGCCACCGCTCACCGCCAAAGCGGGAGAGAAACCGGAAAGAACAGAGAATCCGATGGCGAATGCGGAGGAAACTACGGCGGAAGGAGCGTTCACACGAATGGACACTGGGTTTTCCCTTCTTCTTTGCTGCTGCCCCTGCGACACCTTCATTATGAGCACAGCTCTGAATTGAAGTGAAGGTTCCAGCCGTGTCCTAAACGGTCCATGGCCCCTTTTGTCCACCTCTCGGGCGCCCCAGGGGCCGCACGGCTACGCCCCTTCCCCAGGCCAGTCACCACCGTCGTCGATGAGGGGAGCCTCCGCCCTGAAAAGCTGATGATCAGCGAGTTCCGGGTGGCTGGCGGCGGCCCGGTCCCACAGGAGGGCCGCCGCGCGCTCGGCCCCGGCGAGGTCCGGGGAAAGCAGGAAGAGACCGATCACGGGGTCGGACCCGGGCCTTTCGCTGACACTCACGTGTTCGAGCCCGTCCTCTGGCCGGGCGCTGGAGTAGAGCATTTCCCGGACATCGCCGGGGAACTCCTGGCCACCCACAGAGGGAAGAAAGGAGAGTTGGACCAGGTACATGACGTGACCTCGATTTGAACATCACCCCATTGATCGGGGTGGAACCCTGGGCAGCGCAGCGAAGGGGAAAGATCTTTTTAGCAGGTAATAGCGCTTTTTTCAAAGAGACCCCGGGGCCACGCTTTTGTTCCGGTGCCGACGGGGTAACGGGCAGACGTGGGTCACGAGGACCCGCGTTCCCGTCCCCCACCCCCGGAGCCACCATGAAGCCGTACGCCGAGAACCCCGTGCGGGTGTTCCTCCAGGTCTCCGCCGATCTGCTCGCCCTGGTCTGGGCGTACCTGTGGGTCAGGGCGGCGCTGTCGCTGCGCGAGGTCATCATGTCCCTGGACCGCCCCGGCGAGCTGATGGTGAGCACCGGCGAGGGCTTCACCGAACACATGGACAGCGCGGCCGAGCAGGCGCTGAAGGTGCCCCTGGCCGGTGAGGCCCTGTCCGCCCCGTTCACCGACATGAGTGGGACCGGCGAGTCCCTCTCCGCGGCGGGTGACTCCTTCCAGGAGTCGGTGGCCTCACTCGCACTGGCCCTGCCGCTGCTCACCGCCGTACTCCCGCTGCTGCTGCTCGCCGCGACGTGGCTTCCCGCCCGTACACGGTGGGTGCGCCAGGCCGGCTCCGTCCGACGGATGCGCGGGATCGCCCCCGAGGCGCGGTCCCGGCTGCTGGCCCTGCGCGCCCTGACGACGGTGTCCCCGTCCAGGCTGGCCGGTGTGCACGAGGACCCGGCGGGCGCCTGGCACTCCGACGACCCGGAGACCGTGCGGGCGCTGGCCTCCCTGGAGCTGCGCCGCCTGGGCCTGCGCGGGCCGTGAGACCGCCCCGGGCCCGGGGCGGTCCCTCAGTCCACCCGGATGAGGCCGCGCTGGATCGCGGTGGTGATCGCCGCCGTCCGGTTGTCCACACCCAGCTTGTCGAACACGTGCACCAGGTGGGTCTTCACCGTTGCCTCGCTGATGAACAGCTCCCGCGAGATCGCCCGGTTGGACATACCGCGCGCGAGCAGCCGCAGGATCTCCAGCTCCCGGCCGCTGAGTGCCGGTTGGGGCGAGCGCAGCCGACGCATCAGGCGGTTGGCGACGTCCGGGGCCAGAGCGGTCTGTCCCCGTGCGGCGGCGTGCACGGCCGCGCACAGCTGGTCGGGCGGGGAGTCCTTGAGCACGTATCCGGTGGCTCCGGCCTCCACCGCGGCCAGGATGTCGGCGTCGGTGTCGTAGGTGGTCAGCACCAGCACGGGCGGAGGGGAGTCGAGTTCGGCGATCCGCCGTATGGCGGTGACCCCGTCCATACCGGCGCCCATCCTCAGGTCCATCAGGACCACGTCCACACCGGTACGGGGCCCGTCTGTCCCCTCGGGCGTGCCCGGCCCCGCCGCGCCCTCCCGCCGTGCTCGGGGGGTGAGCACGTCCAGGGCGGCCAGGCCGTCCGCGGCCTCGGCTACCACGACCATGTCGGGGCGCTCGGAGAACATCGCCTTGAGCCCGTGGCGCACGACCGGATGGTCGTCCACGAGCAGGATGCGCAACGGGACCGGAGGATCGTCCGGGGGCGCGGACCCTCGGAGCCGCGGGGGCCGGCGGGGGTGCCGGTCACGGGTTCTCCTCCCGGGTCAGGGGCAGTCGGACGGCCGAGCGTGCTGCTGGTGGACGAGCCGACGGCCGCCCTGGACCACGAGCGCGGCGCACGTGTCATGGAGCTACTGGGCGAGTCCGCCAGCGTGTTCAACGTGGCGACGCTGATGGCCACACACGACACCGAGCACATCGGCGCCGGGCACGCCGGTGCGCCCGGCCGGGTGCTGGAGATGCGCGACGGGCGGCTGGCCGCTCCGCGACCGGCCGGGTGAGCAACGTCGGTACCGCCTCCTATGCTGGAGCCGACACCGCCCCCGGGAGTCCCCACGACCCACGGAGACCGCATGCACCTGTCCGCGCTGTTGGACTTCGACGCCGTGCCCCTGGACACCGACGACGCCGTGTCCGTCCTGCTCGACATCACCGCGCCCGAACGCGAGGAGGACGCCGGACGCCCGCCCGCGACCCTCCAGGTCGTACTGGACCGCAGCGGCTCCATGGGCGGCGGCCGCCTGGACGGAGCCGTTCGGGCACTGCTCACTCTGGTGGACCGGTTGGCGCCCTCCGACAACTTCGGGCTCGTGTCCTTCAACCAGCAGGCCCGTGTCGAGGTGCCGTGCGGTCCTCTGACCGACAAGGCGGGGGTGCGCCGCCGGATCTCGGCCCTGCGCGCGTCCGGGGACACCGACCTGTCCAGCGGACTGCTGCGCGGCGTGCAGGAGGCCCGCCGCGCCAGCTCCGACGGGGGCGCCACCATGCTGCTGGTCTCGGACGGGCACGCCAACCAGGGCGTCACCGACCACGGCCTGCTCGAACAGGTGTCTGGTGACGCCTACGCGCACGGGGTCACCACCACGACCCTGGGGTACGGCCTGGGCTATGACGAGGAGCTGCTCGGGGCGGTGGCCGACGGCGGCGCGGGCAGCGCGCTGTTCGCGGAGGATCCCGACACCGCGGGCGGCCTCATCGCGCAGGAGGCCGAGTACCTGTTGGCCAAGACCGCCCAGGCCGTGTCGCTGCGGGTTCCGGTCGGCCCGCACCTGCACGCGGTCAACGTGGTGGGCGAGATGCCGTCCCACCAGCTGGCGGACGGGTCGGTGGTGGTGGAGCTGGGCGACTTCCACTCGGGGGAGAGGCGCCGCCTCCTGTTGCGCCTGGAGGTGCCCGGACTGTCCTCCCTGGGCACGGCCACCGTCACCACCCTCGAAGCCACCTATGCGGACCCCGCCGCGTTGACCACCTATACGGCGGCTCTGCCCGTCGCGGTCAACGTGGTCCCGGGCGACGAGGCCGCCGGAAGGGTGCCTCGGCCGAAGGTGCGCACGGAGGAGGCCCTGCAACGGGCACAGACCGCCAAACGTGAGGCCAGCGAGGCCCTGCGCAGGGGCGAGCGCGACGCCGCCGCCGACCGGCTGGAGCAGGCGCGGATGGACCTGCTGGGCTCTCCGGAACCCGGGAACCCCGCAGCGGAGCGCGAGGCCGTGTCGTCGGCGTCACCGGATGTGGCCGCGCAGGCCGCCGAGTTGCGGCGGATGGCGAGGATGGCCCGGGCCGACGACGCGGCCCGTACCTCCAAGACCCTGTACGCCAGCCAGTCGGGCTATTCGCGCAAGAGCGGCCGCCGGCAGGCCCCCGGAACACCGAGGACCGGCGGGCCGCAGGCCGGAAACGGCGGTCCCGGTTCCCCCGGCACCGGCCCGGGAGGTGGGCGCGCCATCCGGGGCGAACAGACCGACGGGGGCCGTCCCACCCCCGACCAGGGGGACACACCGCCACGGACGTACTGAACCGGCCCGTGCGCCTTGGGGCCCGGCCCTCCCTGGAGGGCCACGGCATACGAAACGCCCCGGAAGGCACTGCTTCCCGGGGCGTTCGGACACCGAGCGGCGGATCCCCCTCCCGCCGTGCTCCTACTTCTGGGCCGAGGCGAGCGCTCCGCGTACCGCGTCCGGGAGCTTCTCCTCCAGGAAGCGGGCCATGTCCTCCTCCTGGTGCAGGATGGAGGTCAGCTTGAGTGCGATCTGCTCCTCGCCCAACGCGCGGGCGGACTCGATCAGCGCGCGGTACGAGGCGATCTCGAAGTGCTCGGCCGCGTAGTCGGCGATGGCGTTCTTGACCATCGTGTCACCCGCGGGCTTGTTCGCCATGCCCTGCGCGGCGCCCATCATCCCGGACAGTGCGCTCTTGACCTTCGAGACCTTGCCGCCCAGGGACTCGATACACCCCTGGACCGTCTCTGCCTGGGTGCGCGTCTCCTCGATGTGACGCGTGATCCGTGCGTGGACCTCGGGCTCGCCCTCCGCGTCCGTGGCGTGGCGCTCCAGGGTCTCCTCCAGGGACTTCTCCATCGAGTAGGCGTCGTTGAGCCAGGAGATCAACTGCTCACGGGTATCCACTGTGCGTCCCCCTCTGGTCGCGGTCCGTTGTGGCCTCGGCCCCGCGACTACCCCGGCGGTCCGGCGACAAACACGTCAGGGCACCTGGTAGGAGGCGTCGCGCACGTCGGTGACGGCCATGTGCCCGGGGGCGTGGCCGATGGCGAACTCGGGAGCCGAGGCGGCCACGGCGGCCTGCGGGGTGACCCCGCACGCCCAGAAGACCGGGATCTCCCCGGGGCGCACCTCCACCGGGTCGCCGTAGTCGGGCCGGTCCAGGTCCTCGATGCCCAGCGCGGCGGGGTCGCCCACGTGCACCGGGGCTCCGTGGACCGCCGGGTAGCGCGAGGTGACGCGTACCGCGTCGGCCACCCGGTCGGCGGGGACCGGCCGCATGGACACCACCAGGGGACCGCGGAACCGGCCCGCCGGGCAGCACCGCAGGTTGGTGGTGTACATGGCGACGTTCCCACCCGTCTCGATGTGGCGGACCGGTACACCGGCCTCCAGCAGGGGCGCCTCGAACGTGAAACTGCACCCGATGAGGAAGGCCACCAGGTCGTCCCGCCACAGGTCGGTGACGTCGGTGCGCTCCTCCGCCAGCGCACCGTCGCGGTAGACCCGGTAGGCGGGCAGGTCCGTGCGCAGGTCGCCGTCGAAGACCGAGGCGCTGGTCTCGCCCGGTTCGGTGACGTCCAGGACCGGGCAGGGCTTGGGGTTGCGCTGCGCGAACAGCAGGAAGTCGAACGCCGTCTCGCGGGGCAGGGCGATGAGGTTGGCCTGCGCGTAGCCCGCGCTGTATCCGGAGGTGGGAACCCGCAGCCCGTCGCGGAACAGGGCACGGGCGCGGGCTGGGGAGAGGTCGGCGGTCCGGGTCATCGGCTTCTGCCTTTCGCCCCTGGCGGGGCCTTGTGTCGGAGCGGCCCCGCCGTCCTCTGCGGGGCCGCCTGGGCCGTCAGAGAACGAATCGGACACGGGTGCCGGGACGCGCCTGGGCCGCCTTGGGCAGGTCCGCCGAGCACACGACGGCCACCACCGGGTAGCCGCCGGTCACGGGGTGGTCGGCCAGGAACAGCACCGGTTCACCGCCGGGCGGCACCTGGAGCGACCCCGCGACCATGCCCTCGCTGGGCAGTTCGCCGGAGCGGGCGCGTTCCAGGGCCGGGCCGGACAGGCGGGCACCGACCCTGTCACTGCGCGGGGTCACCTCGTACCCGCCCGCCAGCAGTGTGTCGAGTGCCCCCTCGGTGAACCAGTCGTCACGCGGGCCCAGGACGACCCTCAGGGCCACCTCGGATCCGCCGACGGGTGTGGTGGGGGCGTGGTCCACGTTCGGGAACGCGGCGGGCGCGGGTCCGACCGGGAGCAGCGCTCCGGGCACGGGGAGGTCGGGCCCCAGCCCGGCGAGCACGTCGGTGCTGCGCGATCCCAGGACCGGTGGAACGTCCACCCCGCCGCGTACACCCAGGTAGGAGCGCAGCCCCTGGCCGGGCACGCCCATGGCCAGCTCCGCCCCGTCGGACAGGTGCAGGACCGTGTTGACGGCCGCACCGCGCCCGTCCACCCTCAACGGCGTCTCGGCTCCGGTGACGGCGACGGTCACCGACCCGCGGGCGCGCACGTGCAGCCCGCCCAGGGTGGCCTCCAGTGCGGCGGCGTCCCGGGGGTTGGCGAGCAACCGGTTGGCCAGGGCGTAGGAGTCGGCGTCGGCGGCGCCGGAGCGGCCCACGCCCAGGTCGGCGTGGCCGAACCGGCCCGTGTCCTGAACCGTGGTCATGGGGCCCGCGGCCACGATCTCCAGGGCGCCGCGCCGGGCATCGCCGCTCATGAGGCGCCCGCGTCCGTGAAGCGCACGCGAGCACCGGGCCTGAGCAGGCCGGGCGGCTCGCGGTCCAGGTCCCAGATCCTGGCGTCGGTACGGCCGAGCAGCTGCCAGCCTCCGGGCGAACTGCGCGGGTACACCCCCGTGAACTCCCCGGCCAGGGCGACCGACCCGGCGGGCACGCGGGTGCGCGCCTCGCCGCGCCGGGGTACTCGCAGGCGCGGGTCATCGCCGACCATGTAGCCGAACCCCGGAGCGAACCCGCAGAACGCGACGGTCCAGGTGGCGCCGGTGTGCGCCTCGACCAGCTCGCTCCTGGACAGGCCGGTCAGCTCGGCGATGTCGCCCAGGTCCTCGCCGTCGTAGAACACCGGGACGGTGACGGTCTCCCCCGGGGCCCGCACGGTCCCGGGCTCCAGCGGCAGTCCGTTGACGGCTTCGGCGACCGCGTCCGGGTCCGTGCCGGGATCGACCCGCAGCAGCAGCGTGCGGGCCGCCGGGACGATGTCGGTGACTCCGGGAACGGGGTCCGCCTCCAGCGCCGCGCGCAGCGCGACCACCTCGGCCAGGTCGGCGACCTCCACGAGCACGCCGGTGTCAGCGCACCTCAGGACACGCACGGGGGCTCCTCAGCGTGGTCGCGGTACGGAAGCTTCCCTTCCGTGGGAGGGGTCACGCGTTCCTCCCGGTGAACGGCGCGACGGTGACGCCCTCGGCGCGCAGCCTTCCGGCCACGGCCCGGGCGACGTCCACCGCTCCGGGGCTGTCCCCGTGCACGCACAGGGAGTCGGCCTCGATGAGGATCCGGGTGCCGTCGACGGCCTCGACCGGCTCGCCGTGGGCGATGCGCAGGCAGCGGTCGGCGATCTCCTCCGGGTCGTGGAGCACGGCGTCGGGCTCGCGGCGGGAGACCAGTGTGCCCTCCGGGGTGTAGGCGCGGTCGGCGAACGCCTCCCGGTGGGTGGGCAGTCCGGCCTCCTCCGCCAGGCGCAGGAACTGCGAACCCGGCAACCCGAGCACGGGAAGAGCGGGATCGAAGGCCCGCACGGCCGAGACGACCGCGGCAGCCTGCTCCTCGTGGCGCACGATGGTGTTGTAGAGCGCGCCGTGCGGCTTGACGTAGCGGACACGGTCCCCGGCCAGGCGGGTGAACGCGGACAGAGCGCCGATCTGGTAGACGACCTCGTCGGTCAGCTCATCGGGTGGTACGTCGACGAAGCGTCGGCCGAACCCGGCGAGGTCGCGGTAGCTCACGTGCGCGCCGACGGCCACTCCTTTGGCCGCGGCGTCGAGCGTGGTGCGGCGCAGCACGGACGGGTCGCCCGCATGGAACCCGCAGGCGACGTTGGCGCTGGTGACGATGGACAGCAGAGCCTGGTCGTCCCCGAGCTCCCAGCGGCCGAAGCTCTCGCCGAGGTCGGAGTTGAGGTCGATGCGCAACGTCGGTGCTCCTCGTTCTTCTTCGTGGTCCCTCACGGGGTTCCTACCCCGCCCGGGCGGCGGACCGGGCGGGGCGGGGAGGCGTTCTGGGTGGTGGGGCGGCGCTCTGGCGGTGGGGCACGGCCGAGCCTTCGGGCCGTCGCGGACCGCGCCCCGCTCCTACTGCCAGAGGGCGGCGATACCGCTCAGGGAGCTGACCGCGATGTAGGCGGTGAGCGCCCAGGCGGCGGCACCGATGGCGATGAGCCAGCGCGGGTAGCGGTAGCCGCCCAGCAGGTCGCCGGAGCGGCGGGCCGCGACCCACAGCATGATGCCGAGGCCGACCGGCAGGATCACGCCGTTCAGCGCGCCGGCCAGGATCAGCAGCGTGTTCGGGGCCTGCCCGGACAGCAGCAGGATCGCCAGCGAGACGCCGATGAACGCGGTGACCAGGACGCCGCGGCGCTTCTCCAGCCACGGGTGGAAGCTCGTGACGAAGGAGATCGAGGTGTAGGAGGCGCCGATGACGGAGCTGACCGCGGCGGCCCACATGATCATGCCGAACAGCCGCATGCCGACCTCGCCGGCGGCCTGGTGGAAGGCCTCGGCGGAGGGGTTGGGCGCCGCCAGGATGTCGGCTCCGCCGGTGACGACGCCGAGGATGGCCAGGAACAGGACCACGCGCATGACCCCGGTGACGATGATGCCGGTCACGGAGGTCTGCGTGATGGCCCGGACGTTGTCCCTGCCGCCCTGGCCCGACTCGACGAGGCGGTGCACGCCCGCGTAGGTGATGTACCCGCCGACCGTGCCGCCGATGATGGTGACGGTGGCGAGGAAGACGTCCGCGTCGAACCGCTCGGGCAGGACGGCCTGGCGCATGGCCTCGCCGACCGGGGGCTGGGAGACGAGGGCGACGTACACGGTCAGGCAGATCATGGCCAGACCGAGCACGATCAGGATGCGGTCGAGGGCCACGCCCAGCTTCTTCACGCCGAGGACGATGACGGCGATGGCCGCGGAGAGGGCGGCGCCGAGCTTGGGATCGAATCCGAGCATCGCGTTCAGGCCGAGGCCCGTGCCCGCGATGTTGCCGACGTTGAAGACGAGGCCGCCGAAGACGATCAGGAGTGCCAACAGGTAGCCCGCGCCGGGCACGACCTTGTTGGCCAGGTCCTGGGCGCGCATGTTGGCGATACCGATGATGCGCCAGATGTTCAGCTGGACGGCGATGTCGACCAGGACCGAGACCAGGATCGCGAACGCGAAGGTCGCGCCGAGTTGGGCGGTGAAGGTGGTGGTCTGGGTGATGAAGCCGGGGCCGATGGCGCTGGTCGCCATGAGGAACATCGCGCCGAGCAGGCTGCTGCTCAGCGCGACTCGCCCTGGACGGGGGCGCACCTTCGGGGGTGCGGGGGGCGTGTCGCCCATGGGGCTCTCCAAGGGGTGCGGGGAGGGGTGGTGACGCGATGACCGACCGCGCCATCGTTGGATTGTTGAACGATACTCCAATCCAACAAGGTGGGTAAAGAGTCGGTAAGCAAAAAACCCAGGTCACCCGAGCCGCGGAAGTCCGCGTCTGTTTCACCTGCCCCAGGTGTTACTCCGGGGCCTCTGGGACGCCCTGTCGCGACGGCCCACTCGTCCGACGAACCGATCTTCCCGGTGCCCCGCTCCCCCGGGAGCGCGCCGCGTCGGCGACAATGGAACGACCGACGCCAGCCCCCGAAGGAGAACCTGTGACGGCCACGGACGCACGCGCCGACCGGTCCACCAGCCGTACGCGCCTCCTCCCGCCGCTGCCGACCCAGGCAGAGCGGGTCGCGGAGCTGCTGCGCGAGTCCCTCATCGACGGCGTCTACCCGCCCGGGCAGCGGTTGTCGGAGGAGCGGCTGTGCGAGGAGCTCGGGGTTTCCCGCAACACGCTGCGCGAGGCGTTCCGGCTGCTGGTGCGCGAGCGGCTGCTGGTGCACCAGATGCACCGGGGTGTGTTCGTCGGCCTTCCGACCAGCGATGACGTCCGCGACCTGTTCAAGGCCCGCAGGACCCTGGAGCTTCCCGCGCTGCGCGGGGCGGTGGACCCCGCCGAGGAGGCGGTGCACCTGGTGGGCGCGGCCGTGGACGAGGGCGAGGCCGCGCGGGCCCGGGAGGACTGGTGGCGGATGGGTACCGCCAACATGCGCTTCCACCAGGCCGTCGCCGGGCTCGCGGGGAGTGCGCGGGTGAACGAGTTCATGAGCCAGGTACTGGCCGAGACGCGGCTGGTGTTCCACGTGATGGACGCGCCCCGGGAGTTCCACGCGCCCTACCTGGACTGGAACCGCAGGATCCACACCCTGCTGGCCTCGGACGACGCCCGGGGAGCGGCGGATGAGCTGACGGCCTACCTGAAGGCCTCCGAGGAGCAGCTGGTCACCGCCTTCACCGCCATGGAGGAGCGGGCCTGACCACGGCAAGCGCCGTCAGGCCCGCCCGCGCCGCCGCTCCGGGGCGGACGACGCGCGCCGAGAGGTGTCAGGACAGCGTGTCGCGCACGTCCTCGGACACCTCGGAGTCGGTGAGGAACGAGATGTGTCCGACGCAGCCGACCAGG
Source organism: Nocardiopsis sp. TRM 82005 (assembly GCF_056312425.1). Taxonomy (NCBI): domain Bacteria; kingdom Bacillati; phylum Actinomycetota; class Actinomycetes; order Streptosporangiales; family Nocardiopsidaceae; genus Nocardiopsis; species Nocardiopsis sp. TRM 82005. Next base: position 214,977 of record NZ_JBWDTQ010000004.1, on the reverse strand, counting down.
TGGTCGTCGGCCCCGGGAAGGGTGACGCTGGTGGAGGGCCGGACGACGAAGTCGCACAGCGACCGGAAGGTCGTGTACGTGACGTCCCCGGGGGTCGGGTCGCCGGAGTTGAGGTGCTCCAGGAACTCCGACCCCACGACCACCTCCTGACACGAGGGGGAGGTCTCCACGCACGGCAGCCGCACGAGGGAGCCCTCGTTGGGTCCGGCTAGCGAGACCCAGTTGTCGACGTCCCCGTGTCCGTCGAGGAACTTCAGGTACCAGCGGGAGGACAGCCCGCCCATGGAGTGGGTGACCAGGTCCACCGCGTCGTGACCGGTCTCGTCGAGGATCCTGTCGACCTCCTGTCCGATCAACCGTGCGGTCACCTCGTTGGAGGCGTCGTAGTCGTAGCTGATGGCGTACAGCCGGTCGCCGTCCCACCCGTCACCGGTGAAGTCGGCGATCATCGGGTCCCAGTTGTCTCCACTTCCGCTGTAGCCGTGCACGAAGAGGACGGGGTTGCGCTCCTGGGCGTGGGCGGTCGCCGGGACCATGGCCACGGAGGCCAGGGCCAGTGCGGCGAGGACGGGTGCGAGGGGGGATCGCATCGTCGACTCCTTTCCGTCAGGGAGCCTTGATTGTCCGTGGCCCACGCTCCGGAGCGCATCAGGCGAACCACGGGTGGTCGCACACGCCGCCGTGCCAGGGCGCGGGGCGCAGGGCGGCCAGAGGTCCTCCCCGGAGCCGCGAAGCCCCGTCGCCGCGTTCGGAAGAGCCGGTTCCGTACCGGGGTCCTCCAGCGGCTACGGTGCTGTGGGCACGGCAGAGGCACCACATCGCCCGCCTGTGTCCCTCCTTGTCATATCTTCGCTCTGCCCCGCTTCGGGGCGACCAGTTAGGAACCGTGTGAACAGCGACGACCTCCCTCTGCGGAACATCCGACTGATCGTGACCGGAGGGGGAACGGGCGGGCACACCTATCCCGCCCTCACCTCCGTCCGTGCGCTACGGGACCGGCTGGAGGCGGCCGGCCACACCCTGGACGTACTGTGGGTGGGCACGGCGGACAGTCTGGAGTCCAGGGTCGCGAAGGCTGAGGGGATCGCCTTCGCGCCGGTCGCGACCGGCAAGATCCGCCGCTCGAAGAACCCGCTCAAGCTCATCTCACCGGCCAATATCAGGGACATGGCCAACGTGCCCCTCGGGATCGCGCAGGCCCGGAAACTGATCTCGGACTTCGCACCCGACGCGGTGCTGGCCACCGGCGGCTACGTGGCGGTTCCCGTGGGCCTGGCCGCGAGGCTGTGCCGCCGTCCGCTCGTGGTGCACGAACAGACGGTCCTTCTGGGGCTGGCCAACAAGGTTCTCGCCCGTGTGGCGGCCCGTGTGGCCGTGTCCTCCCCCTCCACGCTGGAGCTGCTCCCGAAGTCCGCGCACGCCCACGCTGCCGTGACCGGCAACCCGGTGCGTCCGGAGGTGCTGTCCGGGCAGGCCGACCGCGCGACCAAGGAGCTCGGGTTCGAGGGGCACGATCCCGCGCTTCCCACCGTCTACGTCACGGGTGGAGCACAGGGGTCGGCACAGATCAACGAGACGGTCAGCGCCCTCCTGCCGTGGCTGCTCGCGCGCGCCAACGTCGTCCACCAGTGCGGGGCGGCGAACCTGGAGGGGCTGCGCCAGAGCGCGGCCGACCTTCCGCCCGACCTCGCCGGAAGGTACCACCTGACGGACTTCGTGGGTCCGGAGCTGCCCGATGTGCTGGCGTTGGCCGACATGGTGGTCTCCCGGAGCGGAGCCGGGACGATCGCGGAGCTGACCGCCCTGGGCAAGGCCGCCGTGCTGATCCCGCTCGCCACCTCCGCGGGCGACGAACAACGGCACAACGCCCGCCACCTCCAGGAGACGGGTGCCGCGGTGGCGCTGCTGGACGAGGTCACGGCGCAGCGGCTCCGGACGGCGGTGGAGCCGCTGCTGGACGACCCGCGGCGGCGTGAGCAGATCGCGGAGCAGGCCCGTGAGCACGGGCGGCCCGACGCCGCCGACCGCGTGGTCGACGTGGTGCTGTCAGCCGCCCGTGGCTAAGGACGTGGCACTGTCAGCCGCCCGGGGCTAAAGGCGTGTTTGACGGGTCTCAGTACCGCGTCCGGGGCCTCGACGCACGCGCCCGACAGCGATGATTTTGCCCGTAGTGGCACTGTCGGCGGTCGAGAGTGCCACTACGGGCAAGGTCATCCGGTGAACGTGCACGGTCACCGCCTTGAGAAGGCACCCGGACGTTACGGGTGTGACGGGGGAACCCGTCACACCCGTTGCTCTCGTACTCGTGGACGCCCTCGGCGGTCATCATCCGCGCAAAAGCCGAGTGGGAGTCGTTGGCCGCAGGGGCTTACCCCAGCGAAACGCCCGTGGGGCCGTGGATCCGGAGGCCCGGTCCACGTCGGCGCCCCGAGGCCAGGGGAAGCGCCGACACCCGACGGTGAAGGCGGGGCCCCGCTGCGTCACGAAGACGTCCCGCGCCCTAGCTGTGCCTCCGATGGCCGGTATCGAGACACTTCAGGGGCCGGTGCCGTGACGGACCGTTGGGTGAAGTCCTCGTACAGCTGGGCGTCATCGAACTGCGTGGAGGCCCGACTGCCCCGCCCGGACGGCGCGGACGTGCGTGACACCCAGAACCGCGACGCGGCCGCCCTCCCCTTCCCCGCCTCCGGGCGAGCGGCACCGCTGTCCGCCGGAACAGCCGGGAACTGATCCCCAGGTGGGCCGGGCGATCCCCGCCGCTTTCCGGCCGGGAAGTCCCGCGCCACCGGAAACCGAGCGGGGAAAGCCCGGTGACCGAGGTCCCGAAGTGCCATCATGAGGGCACGATGGAACTGAACGGACACCCCGTCAGCACCGGGGAACTCGCCGGCCTCGCCCTGTACGGCTACGGCCACTTCACCACCATGCTCGTCACCGGCCTGCGCGTACGCGGGCTCGACCTGCACATGGAGCGCCTGAGCCGGGACTGCCGGACCCTCTTCGGCACCGGCCTCGACATCCCCCGGGTCCGCGAACTCGCCCGCCGCTCCGCCCGCGCCCACCCCTCCCCCTCAGTGGTCCGCGTGACCGTGTTCGACCCGCACATGGACCTGGGCCGCCCCTCCGCCCGCCAGCTCCCGCATGTCCTGGTCACCGCACGCCCCGCCCCCGGCACCTCCTCCCCGCCACCCGTGCGCCTGGGCACCAGGCTGTTCACACGCGACGCCCCGCAGGTCAAGAGCACCGGACTGTTCGGTGCGGTCCACCAGCGGCGGGCCGCCCAGCTGGACGGCTACGACGACGCCCTGTTCACGGGTGTGGACGGCCGGGTCTCGGAGGGCCCCACCTGGAACATCGGCTTCCTGGACGGCGGCGGCCTGGTCTGGCCGCAGGCCCCCTGCCTCCCGGGCGTGACGACGCGGCTGATCGACCGGGTGGCCGAGGAGCTCGACGTCCCGGTGAGCACCCGTCCGGTCTCCGCCGCCGCGAGCACCCGCATGGCGGGCGCCTTCGTCACCAACGCCACCACGGGGATCCGCCCGGTGGCCTCCGTCGACGGCGTCCACCTACCGCAGGCGGCCCTGGTGCGCAGGTTCGCCGCCGCCTACTCCGCGCTGCCCGCCGAGCCGCTGTAGGCCGGGGCCGCGCACCGGCACGGAGGTCAGACCCCGGGCCCCGCCTCCCCCGCCCCGGCTGTCTCAGCCGCCGCGGCGATGTTGCTCGCCATCGAGCCGAACACGACCCCGTGGAACGGGGTCACGGCCTTCCAGTACAGGTGCCCCAGCAGCCCGCGCGGACGGAACAGCGCGCGCTGGTGGTAGACCGTGTGCCCCCGCACGCGGCTCACACCCATCTCCAACCAGGCCGGTCCCGGCAGCCGCATCTCCGCGCGCAACCTCAGCAGCTCGCCCGGGACGGCCTCTGATCACCGCCGCGCGCAACACGGCGGTGGGCACTCCCGACTCCAGCAGGATCCGGCCGACCTCCTCGCGCGAGGCCATGTGCGGCGACAGGCCGGCCCCCTCCGGGGCGAGTCCGCCCAGGTAGACCAAGCGGGCCGCCCCCGCCCCCCTCGGCCCCGCGCGCGAAGTTGCGCGCGGCCTCGGCGTCGGTGTCCTCGAACCCGCTCCCGCCGGACATCGAGTGCACGAGGTAGTACGCGGTGTCCACGCCCCGGAACGCGTCGTCGAGGCCTTCACCGCTGACGACGTCGCCCCGGACCACCTCCACGCGGTCGCGCCAGGGATGGTCGCGCAGCTTGTCCGGCGTGCGGACCAGGCAGCGAACCCGGTGCCCGGCGTCGAGCAGCCTCGGGACCAGGCGCCCGCCGATATAGCCGGTGGCCCCGGTGACCAGGGTCAGCCCCTCCCTCATCCCGGCGCTCCGTCGGTGCGGATGCGGTGGGCCGCGGTGAGGCGGTGGCCGGCGGAACGCCTGGTATGCGGATCCATGGTGCTGCTCCCTTCGGGGCCTCACGGCCAGAGTCGGTCACCAGAGCACCCACCACAAGCCGAACCGCCTGGTCAACGGGGGAATCTCCGGGTGCGCAGCGAGTACCACAGGTGGTCCAGGGAACTCAGCGACATGGCCGCCACCGGGGTCGTGAACCCCATGGCCAGCTCCCGGTGCGGGCGCGAGCCCCCGTCGAGGAAGGCCAGCACGTCCCCGAAGCGGTTGGCCGCGAACAGCCCGGCGAAGAACTCCGCGCCCCGGACCCGGCCGGTGTCCAGGGCCCGCAGCATGACCGCGTCCATGGCCAGGTGGCGGCGCCGGTGGGGCACCGGCGGCACCGGGACGCGCCCCTCGGCCAGCGCCCGCGCCACGGCGGCCGTCTGACGCCGCACCCCGCTGAACGTGTACCCGGTCGAGGGCCGGGTGGCGCCGCCCGCCGTGCCCAGCCGGAACACGCGTCGCCCCGCCCGAGGCCGAAAGCGCGCGTCGGTCATCGGGATGATCCCCTGCTCGGCCGCCGTCACCTCCACGTCCGCCAGTCCCAGCAGTCCGCAGTAGGCCCTGAGCGCGCGCTCGTACTCGGGGGTGGCGAGAGCCTCGCGGCCGAACTCGGTGTACTCCACCAGCGCCTCGCGCGGCGACAGCGGCAGCACGTAGCCGAAGGCCGTCCCGTTCGGGGGCTGAGGAGGGCGCAGGTCCATCAGCACCGCCGAGGCGGGGTCGAAGACGTCGGAGGAGGTGCGCACGAACCAGCCGCGGAAGTGCTGGAGCAGGTGGGTCCGCCCGCGCGGGGCGGGCCGGGGAGGCCGCGAGTCGAACACCCACTCCGCTGTCAGGGCCGCCTCCCCGCCGTCGGGGCCCTCGCCCCGGACCACGGCGTGGTCGGCGCCGTCCCGCACCCCGGTGACCAGCAGCGGCAGCTGGTCCACATGCTCCCCCGCCGAGGCGCGCACGTGCGCGTCCACGTCGGCCGACCTCAGCATCTTGTACACGTAGGGCGCGGCCGGGGAGGAGTGCACGGTTCCGTCGGCCGCCACCACCGACAGGTGCTCCCAGCGGGCGGTCAGCAGGTCGTCCCACGGTCCGCCGTCGGGCTCCCAGAAGCACCACGTGCGCGGCGGAGGCGTGTGCGGGCCCGGCGGCGGTTCCACCAGGGCGGTGCGCAGCGGTCGGCCACGTCGGTCGTTGACCCCGCTGAGCTGGTGGGCAAGGGTGAGCCCAGCGGCTCCCCCGCCGATGATCGCCACGTCGTAGTCGGCCATGCACCCAGCATGCACGGGGAGACCCGTGTCCGCATCGAACACCCGCCCCGGGGGAGCCCGTGAACACCACCACGCATGCGATGAAGGACGGCGCGGTCACCGACGAGTTCGACCACGCCGCGGGAGCCTACGACCGGCTCGTGGCCGCCAACCCCGGCTACCACGCCCACCTGCGGACCTCCGCGAGGCGGCTGGGGCTGCCCGCCCTGGGCTCGGGGCTGCGGCTGCTCGACCTCGGATGCGGTACCGGGGCGTCCACCGCCGCCCTGCTACACGCCCTCCCGGAGGCCCGAATCGCCGGGGTGGACGCCTCGGACGGCATGTTGGACGCCGCACGCGCCAAAAGGTGGCCCGCTTCGGTCTCCTTCCACCGGGCCCGCGCGGAGGAGCTCACCCCCGAGTGGGCGGCCGAGCATCTGGACGGACCCGCGGACGCGGTGTTCGGCGCCTACCTGATCCGCAACTGCCCCGACCCCGGAGCCCTCCTGTCGGCCGTCCGCGCCCTGCTGCGGCCCGGCGGGCGGATCGCCCTGCACGAGTACTCCGTGGCCGACTCGGCGTCGGCCCGCGCGGTGTGGTCGGCGGTGTGCTGGGGCGTGGTGATCCCGGCGGGGAGGGTACTGACCGGCCGCGCCGACCTGTTCCGGTACCTGTGGCGCAGCGTCCTGGAGTTCGACGGCCGGACCGCGCTGCTGGAGCGCATGCGCCGCGCGGGTCTGGATTCGGTGGCCAGTGCGCCGCTGCCGGGCTGGCAGTACGGGGTCACGCACACCTTCGTCGGCCGGCGTCCGCTCGACGCTCCCGGGAGCTCCGCCGATGGCCGCTGACGGAGCCGCCCGTCCCGAGGGTGTGGGCGATCCCCTTGCGGAGGCCGTACCGCCCGCACCGCCGACCGGGCCGCGCACGGCGGCCGTGCCCCGCGTGGCCGTGGTCGGGGGCGGCATCGCCGGCCTGTCGGCGGCCTGCGCGCTGGCCGAGCGGGACGTGGACGTGACGGTGTTCGAACGCGAGTCCTCACTCGGGGGCCGCCTGCGCGGCTGGGCCACGACGCTCTCCGACGGCTCGCCCGCGACCATGACCCGGGGCTTCCACGCGTTCTTCCGCCAGTACTACAACCTGCGCGCCCTGCTGCGCCGCGCGGATCCGGGGCTCGGCTGCCTGGTCCCGCTCACCGACTATCCGCTGGTGCACCGGGACGGTCCGCGCGACCGCTTCTCGGGGCTGCCCGCGACCCCGCCGTGGAACGCCGCCGTCCTGGCGGCGACCAGTCCGAGCTTCCCTCCGCGCGACCTGACGCGGGTCAACGTGCCCGCGGCCCTGCAACTGCTCGACGTGGACGTGCCCGGCGTGTACGAGCGCCTGGACCACCTGAGCGCCCGGGACCTGCTGGAGGCGGTGCGCTTCCCGCCCACGGCCCGGCACCTGGCGTTCGAGGTGTTCACGCGCAGCTTCTTCGCCGACCCGGGGCGGCTGTCGGCGGCCGAGCTCGCGGTGATGTTCCACGTCTACTTCCTCGGCTCGTCCGAGGGCCTGGTGTTCGACGTGCCGAGCTCACCGTTTCCGCAGGCGCTGTGGGATCCCCTGGAACGCCACCTCGCCAAGCTCGGGGTGTGCTTCCGGACCGCGTCCCCGGTCGAGGAGGTCCACCGGGGGCGGGAACACCGGTTCTCGGTGCGCGGCCGCACCCCGGAGGGCGGGACCTTCGACGCCGGGGCCGACGCCGTGGTGCTCGCCGCCACCCCGGCCGGGACCCGTGACCTGGTGGCGGCCTCGCCGGAGCTGGGCGGACAGGAGTGGCGCGGCCGGATGGCCCGTGTGGAGACGGCTCCCCCGTTCCTGGTGTCGCGCTACTGGCTGGACCGGCCCGTGCGCCCGCACCGGCCCGCCTTCCTGGGCACGGCCGGCTATCCGACGCTGGACAACGTCAGCGTGCTGGAACGCTACGAGGACGAGGCCCGCGAGTGGGCGCGGCGCACCGGCGGCTCCGTGGTGGAGCTGCACGCGTACTCGCTGGAGGAGGGGCGCGACCCCGGGTTCGAGCGGCGCGGGCTGTGGGAGCAGGCGCGGACCGTCTACCCGGAGCTCGCGCGGGCCCGGGCGGTGGACTCCCGGCACGAGACGCGCGCGGACTGCCCGCTGTTCGCCCCCGGAAGCCACCGCGACCGCTGCGGGGTGGCCACCCCCGACCCGTTCGCCGTGGTGGCGGGCGACCACGTGCGCACGGACCTGCCCGTGGCGCTCATGGAGCGCGCGGCCACCAGCGGCCTGCTCGCCGCCAACGCGTTGCTGTCGCGCTGGGGCAGGCCGGGGCACACGGTGTGGACCGTACCCCGGCAGGGCAGGTCCGCCCCGCTGCGGGCACTCGCCCGCCGTGCCCGCCGCTCGCGTTAGGGCACCGCCCCGGCGCCGCGAACGGAAGCCGCTCACCCGGGCCAGCGGCCGGAGCTGCGCAGCAGGTACCGGCGCTCGGCGTAGGCCAGATCGTCCTTCCACAGGCGCCGGGCGGCCATGCGCATGGCGGGGCGCACCACCGCGCCCGCCAGCCTGCGGGCGACCGCGAACCCCGCCCGCTCGGAGGCCGCCACGGTGGCCTCGATGACCGCCGTGCGCGGGACCCCGCGACCGTCCACGCCCAGCGGGGTGGCGTGGGTCTCCACCACGCTGCCCAGCCCCTCGCCCTCGATGATGCGCATGACCACGGTGCGTGGTTCGGGGCAGTGGAACTCCGCGCGCACCGGCACGCCCCACCGGCCCGCCACCCGAAACCCCACGTCGACCACCATCCGGTCCGGCTCCGGGTCGACTCCCTCGGGCACCTCGGTCACCTTCAGCCCCACGAACGAATAGGGATGGAACCACGAGCCGTGCCAGGGGTCGAGCCGGTTGGCCACCACGTCCTCGGGCTCACACCGCCCGGCCACGCTCTCCACCGCGGCCAGGCTCCCGGCGGGGTCGGGACGCTCTGGCACCACCGGTGCGGCCAGGGGCCTCTCGCCCCCTTCACGGTCCAGGCGCACCCACACCAGCACGCCGTCGTCGTGGACCGGGTAGGGGTCCCATCCGGGGAACCCGTCACCGCCCAGCGACAGCCCGTGCCACCGGCACACCAGGCGTCCGGAGTCCACCGAACCCCGGCACAGCGGGGCGCCCAGGTGGGGACAGGCGCCCGGCCCCGCGTGCGCGGTCCCGTCCGGGGTGCGCCATGCCACCAGCTCGTTCCCCGCGACGACGCGTCCGAACGGCCGGTCCGCGCGCACCTCGGCGCTCGCGGCCAGCACGAACCAGTTCCCGGAGGGCCGGGCGAGCGCGCGTTTGAGGGCCGCCCCGATGACGGCGGGCGTACCCTCCCTCCAGGTCGGCTCCTGGGCCTCCCACTCGGTGGCGGGCATACGACGCAGGGGAAGCCGCCGCGGACGGGGGTCGGGCAGTGTCACGGGAATCCTCCGGATACGTCGGGCTGGGGAACCGCGGGTCGGGAAGCGACGGCCGGCGTCCTCATCCGGCCCGGGGACGCGGTACCCGGCCCCGCAGCGACCGGGCGATCATGGAGCGGGCCAGGGCGGGCACGGCCGCGGCCGCCTTGCGGGCGTCCGAGACCCGGTGCCGGACACTCCACACGTCATAGTCGGCCGCGCGCACCTCGTCCAGGATCGCGCGGTAGAGCCGGAAGGCGGTGGAGACACACGGGCGCGCCACCGGCGAGAGCATGGCGATGCCCGGTTCGGCCCGCCGGTAGAAGCCCTGGTTGACCTCCGTCAGCTCGGCCAGGGCATCGCGCACGCGCGGATGGGACTCCCTGGCCCGCTCGCACTGTTCCAGCAGCTCCCGGTCCACGCCGTGCGCCGCCAGCACGTCCCAGGGCAGGTAGACGCGTCCGCGCCGCAGGTCCTCGGCCACGTCCCGCAGGAAGTTGGTGAGCTGGAAGGCCTCGCCCAGCGCGGCGGCGTGCGGGGCCGCCTCCTCGTGCGGGACCACCGTCCCCAGGACCGGCAGGACCTGTAGGCCGATCACCGCCGCCGATCCGTACGTGTACTCGCTCAGGTGGTCCAGGTCGCGGTAGCCGGTGACGGTCAGGTCCATGCGCATGGAGGCCATGAAGGCGGTGAAGTAGGCGTGCGGAAGCCCGTACCGGTCCACCGTGTGCGCCAGGGCGCCGAGCACGGGTGCGTTCGCCTCCTCCCGCGCCCGCCCTCCGTTCAGCACCCGGACCAGGTCGGCGTCGATGGTGTCCAGGCGCGCGGACTGCTCCCCCGGGCCGGTGCCGGGCGGCGGCTCGTCCACGATGTCGTCCACCCACCGCGCGAATCCGTACAGCGCGTGCACCCCGGGCCGGTGCTCCGGCGGCAGCACCCGCGTGGCCGTGTAGTACGTGCGCCCGTGGCGGGCGTGCAGGGACCGGCACCTGAGATAGGCGTCCCGCAGCGGCTGGCCGGTGATCCCGGCGGCGTCCAGTTCCGCGGTACCCGCGCCCATCATCGCCCTCCTGTCCGTTGGACCACCTTGGCGGCGGCGAGCTTGCCCGAGACCAGCACGGTCGGCAGTCCGACCCCCGGAGTGGTCCCGCACCCCGCCAGGACGGCGTTGGAGGTGCCCGGGACGGTGTTGCGGGGGCGGAACGGCCCGGTCTGCGCGAAGGTGTGCGCCAGCGAGAACGGCGTGCCGTGTGCCAGCCCCTGCCGCGCCCAGTCCGCCGGTGTGACCAGGCGCTCGGTGCGTACGGAGGCGTCCAGCCCGTCCAGGCCGCGCCGCTCCAGCACGTCGACCAGGTGGTCCCGGTAGCGCGGCCCCTCACGGTCCCAGTCGATACCGCCCGAGGCCAGGTTGGGCGCCGGGGCGAGCACGTACAGCAGGTGGCGGCCCTCGGGAGCGAGCGACGGATCGGTGCGGCTGGGCTGGGTGACCAGCAGGGAGGGATCGCTCATGGTGCGGCCCTGGCGGATGACCTCGGCGAAGGTGCGTTTCCAGGCGGCCCCGAAGGAGATGGTGTGGTGGCCCAGCCGCTCCCAGGTGCGGTCGGTGCCCAGGTGCAGTACGACCGCCGAGGGCGAGTAGCGAGCGGCCGCCGGGCGCCGTGGCGTGTGGCCGAGCAGCCGGTGGGCGGCGGGCAGGTCGGTGGTGAGCACCACCTGGTCGCAGGCCAGGCGCTCCCCCTCCTCGGTGACGACTGCGGTGACCCGTGTACCGGCGCGTTCGAGCCGGGCGGCCGCGTCCCCGTAGCGCACGGTTCCCCCGGCCTTGACGACCGCGCCCGCCAGGGCCTCGCCCAGCGTCCGCATCCCGCCCCTGGGGAAGTACACCCCGGCGACGGTGTCCATGTAGGCGATGACGGCGTAGGCGGCCAGAGCGCTCTCCGGGGCCACCCCCGCGTACAGCGACTGGAAGGAGAAGACGCGGCGCAGCCGCTCGTCGCGCACGCGGCGGCCCACCGCCGGGGCGAGCCTGCCGAACCCTCCCATCGCGGCGAGCCGGAACAGGTCGGGGCGGACCAGGTCCAGCGGCGAGTCGAACTGGACGTCGATGAACGAGCGCATCTCCACCCGGTACAGCCGGGTGAGCCAGTCACGTAGCCGCAGGTAGCCGTCGGCCTCTCGCTGTCCGGCCACCCGGGCGACCTCGGCGGCCATCGCCTCGCGCTCGGTGTGCACGTCGATCACGGAACCGTCCGCGAAGGAGGCGCGGTAGGCGGGGCTCAACGGCACCAGGTCGAGGCGGTCGGCCACGGTCTCACCGACCGCGCCCAGGGCCTCGTCAAGGAGCTCGGGCATGGTGAGCACGGTGGGGCCGGTGTCGATCTGGAAGCCGTCCAGGTCGAGCCGCCCCGCACGCCCTCCCGGGTACGGCTCGCGCTCGACCACGGTGACCTCGCGCCCGGCGCCCAGCAGGTGCAGTGCACAGGCCAGTCCGGAGAGTCCGGCGCCCACGACCACCACGGGATCGCGTCCGCGCGGTCCTGACCGCGCCCGGGACGGGGCCGTCCGCGGTTCGGGGTTGTCGGGGTCGGGCACGGTGGTGTTCCTCTCCGTTCTGGCGGACGTCTTTCCCGTACGGTGCGTCACGAACGGGTCGGCACCGACGACCCGCGGTCCGGGGGCCGGAGCGGACCGCCCGGCCCCTCACACGCACGGACCGTCACGAGAGGTCCCGCGCGGTCAGGGCGGCCAGAGCGCGCAGCCCCTCCAACGCGGGTCCGGGCATGTCGAGCCCCTCCAGCCGGGCCTCGCCCCGGGCGGCGAGCTCCCGGCACCTGTGCCGGACCAGGTCGCGGGCACCGAGGCGGTCCAGGGCGTCGGCCACCTCGGCGGGGTCCGCGCCCGCGCCCGGGACGCCGACCAGGTCGAGCAGACGCAGCGCTTCGGCGTCTCCGCGCTCCCGCGCCAGGCGGGTGCCGGCCACGAGCAGCAGGGTGCACTTGCCCTCGCTGATGTCCTCGCCCACCGGCTTACCGGTCCGGGCACTGTCCCCGTAGACGCCGAGGAGGTCGTCGCGAAGCTGGAAGGCGACACCGACGTCCCTGCCGTAGCCACGCAGCGCGTCCACCGTCGCGTGATCGGCCCCGGCCATCGCCGCGCCCAGGTGCAGGGGGCGCTCGACGCTGTACGAAGCCGTCTTGAGCAGGTCGACTCGCAGGGCCACCTCCTCCGAGCGCTCCCGGCGGGCCTGGGTGCGCACGTCGAGGAACTGCCCGGCCATGATCTCGGTGCGCAGCCTCCGCCACACGTCCCTGGCCCGCGCGGGTTCGGGGACGCCCGCCAGTGCCTCACCCAGCATGTCGTCGGCCCACACCAGGGCGAGGTCCCCCACGAGCACGGCCAGAGCCTCGCCGTAGCGGCGAGGCTCCCCGGCGAGCCCGTCCCGCAGGTGCTCCTCGATGTGGTCGGCGTGCACCGAGGGGCGTCCCCGACGGGTCGGGGAACCGTCCATCACGTCGTCGTGGACGAGCGCGCAGGTCTGGATGAGCTCCAGGGCGGCGCAGGCCTGGAGAGCTGAGCGCGCCGCGTCCCCGCTGGACGCGCCCCCGCCCGCGGTCCACCCCCACCACGCCAGCCGGGACCGCATCCGCTTGCCCCCGTCCAGTGTGAAGCGGACGGCCGCTCCGGCCAGGTCCCGGCCGAACTCGCCGTCGACGCGCTCGGCTTCACGAAGCCTGCGGTCGAGGTAGTGCCGTAGCGCGTCGTTCAGGGCCGAGCGATCGTCCTCGACCGGGGCGTACCCGTGGTGGGGGTACCTGTGGGTGTTCAGGATGGGATTGACGGCGTCCTCCCCGGGATGGCCTTCGGGTGTCGCGCCCGAAAGGCTCGTGTTCCATGCGTCTTGTCAACCGAACCGGCTTCCCCCTCGGTGGGTCTCGAACCCTCCCCGGCTCTGGAACGTGTCTCGCCGCGGGCGGGGACCAGCGCGTCGCGGACGCTTAGACTTCCAGAGACGGCCGGAGGGCACCGGTCGCGCGAGCGCGAGAGAGGAACCATGGACACCGCGTCGACCGCATCCTCTCCGCCCGGCTCCGGAGCGCCCCGGGCGGTGGAGCCGGAGTCCAGGTCGCGCGCCGAACTCTACGACGCCCTCCAGACCGACGGGCAGCGACTCGCCGTACAGCTCATCCGTCTACTGCACCGGATGGCTGAGCGCTCGGAGATGAACCCGACCGACTTCCAGTGCTACACGCTGCTGCGGGCGGGCGGTTCACTGACGCCCGGGGAGATCGCCGACAGCCTGTGCCTGTCCACCGGTTCGGTGACCGGGGTGGTCGACCGCCTGGAGTCACACGGCCTGGTCGAGCGCACCCGCCATCCCGAGGACCGGCGCAAGGTGGCCGTCCGGCTCACGGGGGACGCCGAGCACATGGGCGCCGCCACCGCCCCCGGAACGCGCGAAGCGATGGCCGCCGCGCACACCGGCTACTCGGTGGAGGAACTGGCCACCATCGCGGACTGGCTGGGCAGGATCGGCGGCACCCTCGATCGGCTGGCCGACAAACCGCGGTAGGACGTGTTTCCGGGGCTTCACTTCGCCCTTTTCAGTGATGCCGGATAACCCTATGTAGTCAAACAGTGCCCATAGTCCCCAAGAGCACGCTTCGGCTCACGTAAACCAACACTCCACAATTGTGCATCTGCTGCACGACATGCTCTTCAGGCCCTACCATCCCACGGGACATGTCCATGGGTCCGGACCCGAAGTGACCCGATCATCATCCCCCGCCAAGGGGTATTCGACCCTCAGGGGCTGGGAAGGAGCCACCATCTCATCCCTACGCGAGTATATCCGAGAACACACCAACCCCACGGTCTTCGGAATTTCCGGGATCGTCATCATCGCTTTCGTCATCCTCGGTATCGTCGCCACTGATCCGATGCTGGACGCCGCCACGACCACACGCGACTGGATCGGCGCGCAACTGGGCTGGGTCTACGTCCTGTCCACGACCTTCTTCCTCGGGCTGGCAGTCTTCCTCATGCTCAGCCGGTTCGGGAAGGTCCGCCTGGGCCCCGACGACTCACGCCCCGAGTTCGGGACCCTCGCCTGGTTCGCCATGCTCTTCACCACCGGCATGGGGATCGGCCTGGTGTTCTGGGGCGTCTCAGAACCCATCCACCACCTGCACGCTCCCCGGTCCGCGGAGCTGACCCCGCCCGAGGGGGGACCGCCCCTGGCGGAGGCGGCCAACGACGCCCTCTCCCTGAGCTACTTCCACTGGGGCTTCCAGCCCTGGGCGATCTACATCGCGCTCGGGCTGTCCCTGGGCTACTTCGCCTTCCGCAAGGGCCTCCCCCTCCGCCCCGCCTCAGCGCTCTACCCGCTGCTGGGCGACCGCGCCTTCGGCTGGCCCGGCAACATCGTGGACATCCTGGCCGTGTTCGGCACCATCTTCGGCCTGGCCACGTCACTGGGCCTGGGAACGCTCCAGATCAACGGCGGCCTCACCCACGTCTTCGGCATCCCGTCCAACTCCACCGTGCAGTCGTTGATCATCCTCGTGATCACAGGGATCGCGCTGATCAGCGTGCTCTCGGGCATCGACAAGGGCATCCGTAGGCTGTCCGTCATCAACCTGTGGCTGGCGTTCCTGCTGCTGGTGGTCGTCTTCGCCCTGGGCCCCAAGCTGTGGATCATCAGCATGATGACCACTGGCGCGGGCGAGTACCTGAACAACCTCATCCCGTGGAGCCTGTCCTTCCCCAGTCCGCGCGTGGACCAGCAGGCCTTCGACTGGGTCACCGCGTGGAGCATCTTCTACTGGGGATGGTGGATCTCCTGGGCGCCGTTCGTCGGTATCTTCCTGGCCCGGATCTCCTACGGCCGCACCATCCGCGAGTTCGTGATCGGGGCCCTGTTCGCCCCGGTCGTCGTGTCCATCCTGTGGTTCGGGGTGTTCGGCGGTTCCGGCCTCTACTACGAGCTGTTCGGCAACGGCGGCCTGAACGCGCTGGACGAGGAGGACCGGGCCTTCCGCATGCTGGAACTGCTGCCGGTGGCCCCGGTCGTCGGTGGGATCATCGCCGTCCTGCTGATTATCGTGGTGACCGTATTCTTCGTCACCTCCTCCGACTCCGGTTCCCTGGTGGTGGACACGCTCACCAGTGGCGGCGGCCTCAAGCCGGTCCGGGCCCAGCGTGCCTTCTGGGCCGTCAGCGAGGGCGCGGTCACCCTGATCCTGTTGGTGCTGGGCGGCGAGAACGCCTTGGAAGCCCTACAGGCCGCGTCCGTCGTCACCGGCCTACCCTTCGCGTTCATCCTGTTGTTCATGGTGTGGGGCCTGCTCAAGGCGCTGTCGAACGAACCCAAACCGGGAGGACCGAGGGAGCAGCGTGCGGAGGACCGCCGGCCGACCGGGCTGTCCCCGACGAAACAACCGCGCGAGTAGTCCCCGACAGCACGAGGAGAGAAGGCTGCCGTGACGCCGAAGAGATTCAACAACCCCTTCCACGGTGTTGTGGACATGATCACCGAGATGAACCGCATCTCCGACAGCATGACCTCAGTGGAGACCGGGCACGTCGGTGAGCGCGAGCGCGGCCACGCGGACGCGTGGAGCCCGCCCACCGACATCCTCGCCCGGGGCACCGAACTGGTCGTGCGCTGCGAGCTGCCCGGCGTGCAAGAGCAGGACGTGTCCGTCAGTCTCAGCCACGGGCTCCTCACCATCAGCGGTGAGCGCCGACGGGACGAGGACGACAACGTCGTCTACTACTCCTCCGAGCGGTTCATGGGCAAGTTCCGCCGGGAGATCAGCCTCCCCGAGGAGGTGGACGAGGAGGACATCGAGGCCAGCTACGACGAGGGGCTGCTCGAGGTGAAGGTGCACGGCGCCGCCAACGCCCGGGGCCCCAAGCGCATCACCGTGCGCAGGCGGTCCCAGGACAAGTCCTAGGACGCCGTCGACGCGGGTCCCGCAGGAGCGTTCCTGCGGGACCCGCGTCATGTGCGGTGCGGATGGCGGAAGACGCCGGGAACCGGACGGCGTCCCGGAGCAGCGGATCTTCCGCCGCGCCTACAACTATGACGAGCGAGGTTCCGGCGGTGACGGTGCGGGACTGCTGTTCGCCTCCTACCAGGCCGATCCGCTGCGTCAGTTCGTGCCCGTCCAGAAGCGCCTGGACGAGCTGGACCTGCTCAACCAGTGGGTGACCGCCGTGGGATCGGCCGTGTTCGCCGTCCCGCCGGGTTGCGGGGAGGAGGGATACGTGGGCCAGCCCCTGCTCGAAGGATGACGACCCGGGGAGGGCCCCGTCCGCCGCGGGCACCGGAGGCGAGACGGAGCCGGCGGATGCGACGATGGGCCCATGACGGAGCGGCCACCCCTGCGCGCGGCCCGCGCCGGGGTGTTCGCCTCGGTGTGCGCCGCCGTGTCCGTGGGCGGCCACACCCTGACCTCGGAGCACGGCGTCCCGTTCGGCGGCCTGCTCGTGGGCACCGCCCTGGTCTACGCGTTCGCCTGGGCCGCGACCGGCCGCGAACGCGGGTTCGGCGCGATCGCCGGGTGGATGGCGTGGGGTCAGCTGGCCCTGCACCTGGTGTTCTCCGTGGCTCAGTCGGCGGGTGCCCACGACGCCGCCCACACGGTCGGCCCCGCCGCCGTGGAGACCTCTTCGGGCGGCGCTGACATGCTCGCCGCCCACATGGTGGCGGGCGCGGTGTGCGCCTGGTGGCTCCGTCAGGGCGAGGCCGTACTCTTCTCCTACCTGCGCCTGACCGCCGCCGCGCTGCTGCCCGTCCTGGTGCTCGCGGTCGCGCGCCCGGTGCCCGAGCGGGTGCCGTCGGCCCCGTTCCCGGCGCGGGACACACCCGCGCCCGTCACGCCCTACCTACGGCACAGCCTGGTCCTGAGTGGTCCACCGGCGTTCTAAGGCATGTTCGGCGGACACCCGCCCTGCTGCGCGACGCCCCAGCACCCGCCGGACACGCACCGGGGCGTGTCCCCCGCGTGCCCGTGGCCGTGCCGTACCGCGGCACGCCGTACCGCACGCGGTTCCGGGCACGCCTGGTTCCCGCGTGCCCGCACCGGCTTCCCTTCCGGGAGCCGGCCCCCGCATGCCTTCCGCCACCGCGCGCACCCCCTCCCGGAGCCGCCCGCCGCCGGGCCGGCCGTGCGTGCCCGGAAACTGGAGCACCGATGTCCACCGACACCACGTCCCACGAGCAGCGCCCGGTACGGGCGCGGCACCCCTCCAGACATCCCGCTCACCGTTCGCGGACCCACCGCCCCGCGGGAACGCCCCGGACCACCGCGTCAGTACCGGAGGGCGACCCCGCCTCCCCCGACGAGCGTGACCGCGAACTCGACCGGTTGGCCCTCGCCGCCCGCCGGGGATCGGACACCGCGCTGGATGCCTTCGTCCGGCGCACCCGTCCCGACGTCACCCGCTACATCGCTCGCAGGGTCCACTCCGACCGGGTCGAGGAGCTCGCCCAGGAGACCTACCTGCGGGCGCTGCACGGACTGCCGCGCTTCGCCGGACGCGCCCCGGCCCGGGTCTGGCTGCTGACCATCGCCCGCAACACCGTGGCCGACCGCTACCGCCGCGACGCCGCCCGGCCCGACTGCGTGTATCCGACCGACTGGGACATGCTGCCCGAGCGGTCGGCCTGTTTCGACGAGCACGTGGCCCTGCTCGACCTGTTGGACGGGCTCCACGCCGAGCGGCGGCAGGCGTTCGTCCTCACCCAGGTGGAGGGACTGACCTATGCCGAGGCCGCCCGGCTGGCGGACGTCCCCGTGGGCACGATCCGCTCACGGGTCGCCCCTGCCCGTAGCGACCTGCTGCGCGGGTTCACCACCTGAGGGACGCCCCGGGCCCGCTCCCCGTGTGTGGAGCGGGCCCGGGGCCGGGGAGAAAGGAGAGTGCGCCGCGGAAGCTCAGAAGACCCGGTCGGCCTCGTAGGGGCCGATCACGGCCAGCGCGCGCGGCTTCGCCAGCAGGTCGGCGGCCACCGCGGCCACGTCCTCACCCTTCACCGCGTCGACCAGAGCCAGCTCCTCGTCGATCGAGGAGTGGCGGAAGTGCTCCAGCTCGTGCGAGAGCAGGCGCCCCATCCGCGCGTTGGTGCCCTCGGTGCCCAGCACCAGCGATCCCTGGATCTGGCCCTTGGCGCGGCTCAGCTCCTCGCCGGTGATCCCCGAGGCGGCCACCTTCGCCAGCTCCTCACGGCAGACGCCGATGACCTCGTCGGCCTTCTCCGGCAGGCAGCCCGCGTAGATCTGGAAGAGGCCGGTGTCGGCGTAGCTGATGTGGTAGGCGTGCACGGCGTAGGCCAGGCCGCGCTTCTCACGCACCTCCTGGAACAGCCGGGACGACATCCCGCCGCCCAGTGCGGCGCAGAGCAGCCGCAGCGCGTGCCAACGCGGGTCGGTGCGGACCAGGCCCTCCGAGCCGAGGATGATGTGCGCCTGCTCGGTCTCACGCGGCTCCACCACCGTGCCCCCGCGGGTGGCCGCCGGGGAGCCGCCCGCACGCGGGCGCACCGGACGTGCGTCACCGGCCGCGGCCAGCTGGTCGGCGAACATCTCCCGGACCTGCTCCACCACCCGGTCGTGGTCCAGGCTGCCGGCGGCGGTCACGATCAGCTCGCCGGGCACGTACGCGTCGCGGTACTGCTCGGCGATCCGGTCCCGGGACAGCGCCTTGATGGTGTCGTTGGTGCCCAGGATCGGGCGCCCCAGGGGCGAGTCACCGAAGAAGTGCGCCGCGAAGACGTCGTCCACCAGGTCGGCGGGCTCGTCCTCGTACATGGCGATCTCCTCCAGGATCACGCCCCGCTCGGTCTCCACCTCGCCCTCGTCGAGCACCGAGTTGGCCACCATGTCACCGACCACGTCGACGGCCAGCGGCAGGTCACGGTCGAGCACCTTGGCGTAGTAGCAGGTGTGCTCCTTGGTGGTGTAGGCGTTGTGGTCGGCGCCCACACCGTCCAGCCGCGCGGAGATCTCCAGCGCCGAGCGGTTCCTGGTCCCCTTGAACAGCAGGTGTTCCAGGAAGTGCGCCGACCCCGCGTGCGCGGAGTCCTCGTCGCGGGAACCCGTGGCCGCCGAGATCCCGAACGCGGCGGACCGGCCTCCCGGGACGGCTTCGGTGACCACGCGCAGTCCGCCGGGCAGTACCGTGCGGCGCACCAGGCCGGAACCGCCGTCCGGCTCCAGCAGCGTCACGGTCGTGCCCGGCTCCTGTTCAGCGGCGATGGGGACAGAACTCATGGATCCTTCTTCTTCGTCGGACGTCGGTGGCTGGCCCGCCCGGCGGGTCCAGCCGAGGATACGCGTCGGGGGCGGCCGCACCCCATGGTGCGACCGCCCCCTTCACGCGTCAGTCAGGCTCAGGTGTTCTCCGAGCGGGCCGAGCTGCGGCGGCGACGGCGACGCGGGGCGTCCCCGTTCCGCTCGGCCTTGTCACCGCCGTTGTCGTCCTCGGCCGGGGACCCGCTGTCCTCGGCCGGGGCGGCCGGAGCGGCCTCGGCCTCCACGACCTCGACCGGGACCAGCGACAGCTTGCCGCGGTCGTCGATCTCGCGGATCTCGACCTGGATCTTCTCGCCGATGCCGATCACGTCGTCGAGGTTCTCGATCCGCTTGCCACCGTGCAGCTTGCGGATCTGCGAGATGTGCAGCAGGCCGTCCTTGCCGGGCAGCAGCGACACGAACGCGCCGAACGTGGTCGTCTTGACGACGGTGCCCAGGTAGCGGTCGCCGACCTCGGGCATCGTCGGGTTCGCGATCTGGTTGATCGTGTCCCGAGCGGCCTCGGCGGACGGACCGTCGGTGGCACCGATGTAGATGGTGCCGTCGTCCTCGATCGTGATGTCGGCGCCGGTGTCGTCCTGGATCGAGTTGATCATCTTGCCCTTGGGGCCGATGACCTCACCGATCTTCTCGGTCGGGACCCTGACGGTCAGGATGCGCGGAGCGTTCGGGCTCATCTCGGCCGGACGCTCGATGGCCTCCCGCATGACGTCGAGGATGGCCAGGCGGGCGCCGCGGGCCTGCTGGAGCGCGAGCCCCAACTGCTCGGCGGGGATGCCGTCGAGCTTGGTGTCCAGCTGCAACGCGGTGATGAGCTCGCGGGTACCGGCGACCTTGAAGTCCATGTCGCCGAACGCGTCCTCGGCACCCAGGATGTCGGTCAGCGTGACGAACTGGTCGCCCTCGCTGATCAGGCCCATGGCGATGCCCGACACCATCTCCTTCAGGGGCACACCGGCCGCCATCAGGGACATGGTGGACGCGCAGACCGAGCCCATCGAGGTGGAGCCGTTGGATCCCAGCGCCTCGGAGACCTGCCGGATCGCGTAGGGGAAGTCCTCGCGGGACGGCAGGACCGGCAGCAGGGCGCGCTCCGCGAGGGCCCCGTGCCCGATCTCGCGCCTCTTGGGCGAGCCCACCCGACCGGTCTCACCCGTGGAGTAGGGCGGGAAGTTGTAGTTGTGCATGTAGCGCTTGGTCTTGTCAGGGTTGAGCGTGTCAACCGTCTGCTCCATGCGCAGCATGTTGAGTGTGGTGACACCCAGGATCTGGGTCTCACCGCGCTCGAAGAGGGCTGATCCGTGCACCCGCGGCAGGACGCCGACCTCGGCGCTGAGCTGGCGGATGTCCTTGGGGCCTCGGCCGTCGATACGGACCTGCTCACGCAGCACGCGCTCACGCATGAGCTGCTTGCTCAGGGAGCGGAAGGCGGCGCCGACCTCCTTCTCGCGGCCCTCGAAGTCCTCGGCGAGCTTCTCGCCCGCCGCGACCTTGACGCGGTCCAGCTCGGCCTCGCGGTCCTGCTTGTCGGCGATGGTGAGCGCCTTGGACAGCTCCTCGCGGACGGCGCCCTCCACGGCGGCGTACACGTCGTCCTCGTAGTCGAGGAAGATCGGGAACTCGCCCTGCTCACGACTGGCCTGGTCGGCGACGGCCTGCTGGGCCTTGCACAGGACCTTGATGAAGGGCTTGGCTGCCTCCAGGCCCTCGGCGACGGTCTGCTCGTTGGGGCCGACCGCGCCGTCGGAGACCAGCTTGAGGGTGTGGGGCGTGGACTCCGCCTCCACCATCATGATGGCGACGTCGCCGTCCTCCAGGACGCGACCGGCGACCACCATGTCGAAGGTGGCGTTCCCCAGTTCGGCGTGGGTCGGGAAGCCCACCCACTGGCCGTCGACGAGGGCGACGCGCACGCCGCCGATCGGGCCGGAGAAGGGGATGCCGGAGATCTGCGTGGACATCGAGGCCGCGTTGATGGCGACGACGTCGTACAGGTGCTCGGGGTGCAGGGCCAGGATCGTCTCGACGACCTGGATCTCGTTGCGCAGGCCCTTCTTGAACGACGGGCGCAGCGGCCGGTCGATCAGACGGCAGGTGAGGACGGCGTCCTCGGAGGGACGGCCCTCACGGCGGAAGAAGGAGCCGGGGATACGGCCCGCGGCGTACATGCGCTCCTCGACGTCCACCGTCAGGGGGAAGAAGTCGAGGTTCTCCTTGGGGCGCTTCGAGGCGGTGGTGGCGGACAGCACGACGGTGTCGTCGTCCAGGTACACCGTGGCCGAGCCAGCGGCCTGGCGAGCCAGGCGACCGGTCTCGAAGCGGATGGTTCGGGTGCCGAAGGAGCCGTTGTCGATGACGGCTTCGGCCGAGTACACGCCCTCCATGGGCGACCTCCTACTACACGTGTTCGCGTTCGTCACGCCGGGCACGGGATGCCCGAGCGCTTTCGTGTTCGTTTTCCCGCGTTCGTGCCCCGGAGTTGATGACGGCCGGTCATCGATCGAAGCCCACGGCATACCCTTGCGGGGATGTCCGGAGGCCACTACCGAGGACCGGCCTCGACTCTGCGGCCGAGGGAGAGGCGCGGGTGTTTCTCTGTGGAATTGGTGCGGACGGCGGTGTGTGACCGACGTCGCTTCACACCTTACTAACAAAACGGGAGCGGCCGAAGCCACTCGCGCCGGTTCGGGGCGCACCGGATCCTACGGAACGAGCCAAGCCGTCAGCGAGGACGAGGAACCCGGTATTGCCGCGCCCCGAACAGCGCGAAGCGGAGCAAACGCCGCTAGCGGCGCAGACCCAGACGCTCGATCAGCGAGCGGTAGCGGGTGATGTCCTGCTTGGCGACGTACTTGAGCAGACGACGGCGGCGGCCGACCATCAGCAGCAGGCCACGGCGGCTGTGGTGGTCGTGCTTGTGGCTCTTGAGGTGCTCAGTCAGCTCGGTGATGCGGTGCGTGAGCAGCGCGACCTGGACCTCGGGGGAGCCGGTGTCGCCCTCCGTGGTGCCGTACTCGGCGATGATCTTCTCTTTGGTGGCGGTGTCGATCGACACGACGCTCCTTCTCTAGCAAGTCGGTACGCAGGACGGCCCCGATGCGCGGACCGGGGTCAGACGCGGTGACCACGCGTACGAACAGTCACCGTCGCGTGTGGTGCGCGCGGCCCGACGCCGACGGCGTGGGCGCACCGCGCTCCCCGACCGGCGTGTCGCGGCGAGGCGACCGGCCGTGGGGCACACGTGAACATCTTCTACCCTACCGTAAACCGCGAGGTGGCAGGCCCGTGCCACAGGTGGGACGGGTCTCTCCCAGCCTGTCCGCCTATCCGGCGCGCAGGACCTCTCGGCAGCGGTCCACGTCGCGGTGCATGGCGACGATCAGCTCGTCGATGCTCTCGAAGCGCTCCTGGCCGCGGATACGCGCGGTGAAGTCCACCGACATGCGCAGTCCGTACAGGTCCAGGTCGTCACGGTCCAGGGCGTAGGCCTCCACGGTGCGCTCGGCACCGTCGAACGTGGGATTGGTGCCCACGGAGATGGCGGCGGGCCAGTGCACCTCGCCCCCGGCCTCCGGGACCGCACGGTTCAGCCAGCCCGCGTAGACGCCGTCGCCGGGGACGGCGGTGTCGGGAAACAGATCCATGTTGGCGGTGGGAAAGCCCAGCAGCTCGCGCCCGCGCGCGGCTCCGTGCACGATCTCGCCCTCGACCCTGTGCGGGCGGCCGAGCAGTTCGGCCGCCTGGACCACGGAGCCCTCGGAGAGCAGTCCGCGCACGCGGGTGGAGGTGATGGTGTCGCCGTCCGCCACCAGTGCGACCCCATGGGCGGTGAAGTCGTACTCGGCGCCGAACTCGGCCAGCACCGCGACGTCTCCGGCGGCACGGTGTCCGAAGCGGAAGTCCTCACCCACGACCACGGCCGAGGCATGCAGGCGGTCGACCAGGACGCGCTGGGCGAACTCCCCGGGCGTCAGGGAGGACAGGTCCTTGGTGAAGGACAGGACGCACACGGCCTCGGCTCCGTGTTCGCCGAGCAGCGCCAGGCGCCGTTCCAGCGGGGTGAGCACCGGCGGGGTGGTGCCGCGCAGCACTGCCTCGGGGTGGGGGTCGAAGGTCACCACGACCACCGGGAGCCCGAGTTCGCGGCCGCGTCCGACGGCGGTCTCCAGGATGGCCTGGTGCCCACGGTGCACCCCGTCGAACACACCGACCGCCACCACGGAGCGTCCCCACCCGGAGGGAACACCCTCCAGCCCGTCCCATCGCCGCACGTCCGGCTCCCCTGCTCGTCGCTCGTCGTGATCCGCGCAAAACCCTGTGTGCCATCCTGGCAGGGTTTTCCGGAACCAAGGGTGCCACGTCCACCGCTCCTCCCGGACACGTGAGGCGTGTGGCCCGGCACACGCCCTCCTGACCGGGCCGACGCGGCGGCAGCTCAGGCGGGCTCGAAGACCACCACGGGCTTCATGTGGTCCCGGCGGTTCTCCCCCAGGGCGATCACGCGGCCGTCCGGAGCGAACAGGCCGACAGGGCCGCTCCCCGACCCGTCGGGGTCGATCCGGTTGCCGTGCTGGATGCGGCTCGTCTCCTGCTCGGTGAGCGCACGCGCCGGGAAGGTCGCGGCGACGGCGTCGGCCAGCGGAACCTGGGTGAACTCCTCCGCCAGCTCGTCCAGCGTCCGGGCCCGGGAGAGGTCGTAGGGGCCCACCCTGGTGCGCCGCAGCGTGGCCAGGTGCCCGCCCACGCCCAGGTCGGCGCCCATGTCGCGGGCCAGTGAGCGGATGTAGGTACCGCTGGAGCAGGTGACGGAGGCGTCCACGTCCACGAACTCCCCGTCGGCTCCGGACACGCGGCGCACATCCGTGACGGCGAACTCCGAAACGGTGACAGTACGGGCCTTGAGAGCGACCTCCTTGCCCTCGCGCGCCGATTTGTAGGCACGCTTGCCGTTCACCTTGATCGCGCTGACCTGCGGCGGGACCTGCTGAATCTGACCGGTGAACTTCTCGGCGGCCGCACGGACCGCCTCGGCGGAGACGCCGGAGGCGTCCACCCGAACGCCGGGCTCGCCCTCGGCGTCGTCGGTGTTGGTGGTCAGGCCCAACCGGATGGTGGTCTCGTAGACCTTCTCGGTCAGGGTCAGGTGGCCGAGCAGCTTGGTGCCCTTCTCGATGCCCAACACCAGGACACCGGTGGCCATGGGGTCCAGAGTGCCCGCGTGGCCCACCCTGCGGGTGCGCGCCAGTCCGCGCGTCTTGGCGACCACGTCGTGCGAGGTCCAGTCGGCGGGCTTGTCGACGACCACGACTCCGCTCTCGGCCATGGGACTCCTCGAAAAGGGGTGGGGGTGGCGGCGCGGTCGGCGCGCCGCCGCCGGGATGTTACTCGTCCTCGTCCTCGTACTCACGCGGGGACCGGTACGGGTCGGCCTCACCCGCGGGCTTGGCACCGCTGGCCCGCTCGGCCAGCTCCGCGTCGGACTGGCGCGCCTTGGACAGCAGCTCCTCGATGTGCTGGGCGTTCTCCTGCACCTCGTCGAGGACGAAGGTCAGGCTCGGCGTGTGGCGGATACCGGTCTGGCGTCCCACCTCGGTGCGGATCACACCCTTGGCGCTCTCCAGGGCGGCTGCGGAGGCGGCCTTCTCGTCCTCGCTGCCGAACACCGTGTAGTACACCTTGGCGTCCCGCAGGTCGGCGGTGATGCGCGCGTCGGTCACAGTGACGAACCCCAGACGCGGGTCCTTGATCCGCCGGTCCAGCATCTCGGCGACGATGCGCTGGATGCGGTCGGCGATCTTGCGCGCGCGTGCGGCGTCAACCATGGTCAGTCTTCCTCTTCGTTGAAAAGCCGCTGCCTGGCGGAGAGCAGCTCCAGTTCGGGACGGTCCGCGACGAAGCGCTCGCAGGTGTCCATCAGGTCCCTGGCGTGCGCCGCCGTCGGCGCGACCACCGCGACGCCGATCTTGGCACGGCGGTACAGGTCCTGGTCCCCGACCTCGGAGACGGAGACCGAGAATTTGCGGCGCAGCTCGGCGATGACCGGCCGCACCAGCGAACGCTTCTGTTTGAGCGAGTGGACGTCACCGAGAAGGACGTCCAGGGTCAGCGCCCCAACGTACAAGTGATCACCTGTGGTGTGTGGAGTTGTGTGAGAACCGTGTACGGCTTCAAACGCGGGGCCCCGGCCGCACGGCCGGGGCCCCGTTGGATCAGGCTCCGCGAAGATCAGTCGCGGGGCTTCTCCCGCATCTCGTAGGTCTCGATGACGTCCTCGAGCCGCAGATCGTTGTAGCCGACACCGATACCGCACTCAAAGCCCTCACGGACCTCGGTCGCGTCGTCCTTGAACCTGCGCAGCGACTCGACGTTGAGCTTGCTGGAGATCACGACCCCGCCGCGGATGAGCCGCGCCTTGGAGTTACGGCGGATGGTACCGCTACGGACGATCGAACCGGCGATGTTACCGATCTTCGGCACCTTGAAGACCTCGCGGACCTCGGCGCTGCCGAGCTGGACCTCCTCGTAGATCGGCTTGAGGAGACCCTTGACGGCGGCCTCGATCTCATCGATGGCCTGGTAGATCACCGAGTAGTACCGGATGTCGACGCCCATGCGGTCCGCCAGCTGGCTGTTCTTGCCCTCGGGCCGAACGTTGAAGCCGACGATGATCGCGTCCGCGGACGCCGCCAGGTTGATGTCGTTCTGCGTGATCGCACCGACACCGCGCCCGATGACCCGGATGCTCACCTCGTCGCCACCGGCGTCGATCTTGAGCAGGGACTCCTCCAGCGCCTCGACGGAACCGGACATGTCGCCCTTGATGATGAGGAGGAGCTCGGAGCGCTCGCCCTCCTTCAGAGCGTTCTGCCAGTTGTCGAGGGTGACCCTGCGGGTCGAACGCGCCTGCTGGGCGAAGCGCTCACGCGCCTCACGCTGCTGGGCGATCTGCCGCGCCACCCGGTCGTCCTTGACGACCAGGAAGTTGTCACCGGCGCTGGGAACGTTGGTCAGACCCAGCACCTGCACCGGACGGGACGGCTCGGCGCTCTGCACGTTCTTGCCGTGCTCGTCGAGCATGGCGCGAACGCGGCCGAAGGCGTCGCCGCAGACGATCGAGTCGCCGACGTTGAGCGTCCCGCGCTGGACCAGCACCGTGGCCATGGAACCGCGGCCGCGGTCCAGGTAGGCCTCGATGGCCAGGCCCTGCGCGTCCATCTTCGGGTTGGCCTCGAGGTTGAGCGCCGCGTCGGAGGTCAGCACGATCGACTCGAGCAGGGAGTCGAGGTTGTCGCCCTTGAGCGCGGAGATGTCCACGAACTGGACGTCGCCGCCGTACTCCTCGGCCACCAGGCCGTACTCGGTGAGCTGCGAGCGGACCCGCTGCGGGTCGGCGCCCTCGACGTCGATCTTGTTGACCGCGACCACGATCGGGACCTCAGCCGCCTTGGCGTGGTCGATGGCCTCCGCCGTCTGCGGCTTGACGCCGTCGTCGGCCGCCACGACCAGTACCGCGATGTCGGTGACCTTCGCACCGCGGGCACGCATGGCGGTGAACGCCTCGTGGCCCGGGGTGTCGATGAAGGTGAGCTTGCGCTCCTCACCGTCCACCTCGGTGGCGACCTGGTAGGCACCGATGTGCTGGGTGATACCGCCGGCCTCGCCGCTGACGACGTTGGTCTTGCGGACGGTGTCCAGCAGCCGGGTCTTACCGTGGTCGACGTGACCCATGACGGTGACCACCGGCGGACGCGGAAGCAGGTCCTCCGCGGTGCCCTCGTTCTCACCGAACTCGATGGAGAACGACTCCAGCAGCTCGCGGTCCTCGTCCTCCGGGCTGACTACCTCGACCCGGTACTTCAGCTCGTCGCCGAGCAGCTGAAGGGTCTCGTCCGGAAGGGACTGGGTCGCGGTGACCATCTCGCCCAGGTGCATCATGACCTGGACCAGCGACGCCGGGTTGACGTCGATCTTGTCGCCGAAGTCCGACAGCGAGGCGCCGCGGGACAGGCGGATGGTCTGGTTGTTGCCGCTCGGGATCTTGACGCCGCCGAAGGACGGAGCCTGGAGGTCGTGGAACTCCTGACGCCGCTGCTTCTTGGACTTGCGGGCACGCCCGGGACGACCGCCGGGACGACCGAACGCACCGGCCGTACCGCCGCCGCGACCGCGGCCACCACCGGGACGGCCACCGAAGCCGCCCGGACGGCCACCGCCGCCACCGGGACGCGGACCGGCACCCGCGGGGGCTCCCCCGCGACCGCGGCCACCGCCGCCGGGACGGCCGCCACCGCCGCCGCGACCGGCGCCGGCGGGCGGGGTCGGACGGGACGAGGGCATGTTCATCGGGCTGGGGCGCGGACCACCAGGACGGGGGCCCGGACGCGGGGCACCCGCGGCGCCGCCCGGACGGGGCGCGCCAGCGCCGCCACCGGGACGCGGGGCGCGCTGGTCGCCACCGCCCTGCTGCGGGCCGGGACGCGGACCCGGACGCGGAGCGCCGCCACCGGGACGCGGGGCGCGCTGGTCGCCGCCACCCTGCTGCGGGCCGGGACGCGGACCCGGACGCGGAGCGGGCTTGGAACCCATGCCCGAGGCGTTGGACGCGAACGGGTTGTTGCCCGGACGCGGGCCGGTCGGGCGCGGGCCCGGACGGGGTCCGCCGCGCTCGGCGCGGTCACCGCCACGCTGGGAGCGCTCGCCGCGCTGCGGGCGGTCGGAACGACCGCCTTCGGAGCGGCCACCCTCAGGACGGCCGCCCTCGGGACGGCCAGCCGGAGCGCCGGGCTTGGGCGCACCGCCGGGACGGGGACCCGCCTCTCCCCGGGGAGCCTTGGGGCCGGGCTTGGGCGCCGGACCCGGCTTCGGGGCGGCGTCGCCCTGCGCGGCGGCCTTGGGCGCGGGACCCGGCTTGGGGCCGGGCTTGGGCGCCGGACCCGGCTTCGGGGCGGCGCTGCTCTCCGCGGCGGGACGAGGGCTGGGCTTGGGAGCCGAATCCTTGTTTCCGCCGTCGGAACCGTTGTTGAAAGCTTCTTGTAGGCGTCGCACGACGGGGGCCTCTATCGTCGAGGACGCCGAACGGACGAATTCGCCCATCTCGTTGAGCTTGGCCAGGACGGCCTTGCTCTCTACACCGAACTCCTTGGCGAGTTCGTACACCCGGACCTTCGCCACTACTCTCCTTCAGCTTCGGTCCGGGACATGGGCTTGTGCCGGACCGTCGTTAGCTTGAGTTACTCATCGCTGCGTACTCATCAGGCGCTCATCGCAATCTCGACCTGCTTCCTCATCGCTACACAACAATGGGCCGGTTCTTAGGTGCCGACACAGCACTGGTACGCCGACCTCGGTCAATACAACCAAGAGGTCAGTCCAGACATTCCAACCCTATCGGGAGCGCTGACTCGATCCGCCACAAGGGGCGGTGTCGAACAGGGCCGCCACGGACGAGGTATCCCATCCGGCGGCACCCGCTCCCCTCCGATACGCGCGGGACCACGCCCTGCGTCGTTCGGCGAGCTCGAAGCACCGCCGGTCGTGGTGCAGGTAGGCTCCGCGCCCCGGACGTCGACCTCGGGTGTCGGGCATGATGGCCGAGCCCACGGCCACCAGCCGCACGAGGTCGGACTGGACTGCCCGCGACCGGCACCCCACGCACGTACGCACGGGACGGTCAGGACCGTCTTGGTCCACTCTATCGCGTCGAGGCATCCGCGCGATCCGATCAGCCCGTCGTGGCGGCGTCATCGCCCTCGACCGCGCTCTCCTCGCGGATGCTCTCACTGGGGTCGGCGTCAGAGCGGATGTCGATGCGCCAACCGGTCAGACGCGCGGCCAGGCGGGCGTTCTGGCCCTCCTTGCCGATCGCCAGGGACTGCTGGTAGTCGGGTACGACCACGCGGGCGACCCGGGCGGCCAGGTCAAGGATTTCCACGGAGTTGACCCGCGCCGGGGACAGGGCGTTGGCCACGAACACGGCCGGGTCCTCGGAGTGGTCGACGATGTCGATCTTCTCCCCGTGGAGCTCGGCCATAACGTTACGGACACGGCTGCCCAGCGGGCCGATGCACGCGCCCTTGGCGTTGACGCCGCCCCGGTGGGAGTGCACGGCCATCTTGGTACGGTGGCCGGCCTCACGTGCGATCGCCGAGATCTCGACGGTGCCGTCGGCGATCTCGGGCACCTCCAGCTCGAAGAGCTTGCGCACCAGGTTGGGGTGCGTGCGCGAGAGGGTGACCGAAGGGCCTCGGTGACCCTTGCGGACCTGCACCACGTAGGCGCGCAGGCGCTCGCCGTGGGTGTAGGTCTCGGTGGGCACCTGCTCCTGCGGAGGCAGGACGGCCTCGATCTTGCCCAGGTCCACCAGCACGTTGCGGGGGTCCCTGCCCTGCTGGATGATGCCGGAGACGATGTCGTGCTCGCGCCCGGCGAACTCACCGAGGGTCAGCTCGTCCTCGGCGTCGCGCAGGCGCTGAAGGATGACCTGCTTGGCGGTGGAGGTGGCGATACGGCCGAACCCGCTGGGGGTACCGTCGAACTCGCCGACGACCTCGCCGTCCTCACCCGCCTCGGTCACCCACACGGTCACATGGCCGCTGGAGCGGTTGAGCTCGACACGTGCCCGCCTGTTGTGCCCCTCCTCGCGGTGGTAGGCGATCAGCAGCGCATCCTCGATGGCCTTGGCCACCAACTCGACCGAGATGTCCTTCTCGCGTTCCAGGCTGCGCAGGACGCTCATATCAATATCCACGGGGCTCCCCCTCTAGTCCGCCGCGTCGGCGTCGGCTTCGCGACGGAATTCCACCTGGACCTTGCCCTTGCCCAGTTCGGCATGGGTGAAGGTGCGGGGCTGACCCTCGACGTCCAGGGTGACACCCTCGTCGTCGGCACCGGTGACGCGGCCGGTGACCTGACCGCCCTCGGCGAGGGAGACGGTCACCAGGCGGCCGCGTGAGCGGCGCCAGTGCCTCGGCAGCGTCAGCGGACGGTCCACCCCGGGCGAGGTGACCTCCAGGACGTAGGGCTGCTTGCCCATGACGTCGGAGGAGTCCAGGGCGGTGTCGACCTCCTGGCTGACCTCGCCGACCCTGTCCAGGTCGACCCCGTTGTCGGAGTCCACGATCACGCGCAGCACGCGCCGCTTGCCCGCCGGTGTCAGTTCGACGGACTCCAGGTCCAGTCCGGCCTCGGCCAGTACCGGCTCCAGCAGCTCGGCGATGCGCTCCTCGCGCGCCTGCGCTCCCATGTGGTGCTGCTCCTCCAACGGCGAAATTCCGCCCGCTCGGCCGTCGGGCCGGTGTACGGGGCGGTCCAGCTCTGTACGTAGTCTTCGACTGAAACGGTCCGCCCCTCGATGGGGATACGGACCACCCGCGCGTCGCGTGCGACGGCGGTTGTGCTGCAAGGGTATCCACACCCGGACCCCTTCCAGGTCGCCGCCAGCGGCCGGGGCGCGTCGCCGTGTGGCTCCCAGTACGCGGAAAGGGCCTGTGCGGCGGCGGTCCGTGCTCTGCGCGGGGCGTGGAAGGATGGGAACGTCGACCGCCACGGGCGGTCCGCTGGCACGGAGGGAGAGCACGTGGGGATCGGCTGCGTCAGCCGTCGCACGATGCTGGGCGCGACGGCCGCGATGGGTGCCGGAGCCCTGGCCGGGTGCGGCGGATCCGAGTGGTACCCCTCGGACGTGACCCCGGAGGAGTACGTGCTGCACGCTGTGATCCGCGAGAAGGAGCGGATGGTCTCGCGTTACGAGGCCGCGATCGCCGGGGGCTCGGGAGCCCCGGAACTGCTTGAGCGGTTCCTGGAGCACCACCTGTCCCACCTGGACGCACTGGTGGAGGCCCTGCCCGAGGACACCGCTCCCACGTCCTCGGCCGAGGGGGCGGACGCCTCCCCCTCGGCCCCGGAGGAGGACCCGGCGCTGGACACGGTCCAAGGCACCGCCGGCCTGGGCGTGCTGGAGGCGGCGGCGACGAGCGCACGGCTGGACCAGGCGGGCGCCGTCACCGATCCGGGCCTGGCCCAGCTGATCAGCGCGATCGGCGCCTGCGAGGCCGGGCACGCGCACCTGCTGGCCGAGGCGTAACCGAAGGTCGCGGCGAACGGTCGACGACGGTCCGGCGGAGCCGCGCGGTGGGGTCGGCGCCCCGCGACACCGAGCATCCAGAGACGGAAGGCAGGTAGCAGGTGAGCGAGAGCCCCGCGTCCCCCGGGGAGGCCCCGGACGCCGCTCCGGAGGCGCTGGCCGAGGCGCTGCGCGCCGAGCACGCGGCCGTGTACGGGTACGAGTACGTCGGCGGAACGGCCGAGGACGAGGGCCGCCGCGAACGCGCGAAGGACAACGCCTACCAGCACAAGGCGTTGCGCGACGCGCTGCACGCGGCCGCGGTGGGGCTGGGCTTCGAATCGCCGCCCGCGCTGGCGTCGTACCCGGTCGCGGAAGGGCACGGCGACGAGGACGTCGACGCCTACGCCACGGGTCTGGAGGAGACGACGGTACGCGCCTACCTGTGGCTGACGGCGACGAATGACACCGACCTGCGGGTGACCGGGGCGCGTGCCCTACAGGAGGCGACCGTGCGCGCGTTGGAGTGGGGCGGGACACTGGACGCTCTGCCCGGTTTCGACGAGGCCGGATAGGGCCGGGGAGGTCCCCGGCCCCACGACCCCGTGCGGGCCGCTATCCGCGGCAGGCGGCTACGGTGCGTTCCACGATCTCGGTCAGGGCGACCTCCTCGCGATCCCCGGCGGCGCGGTCGCGCAGCTCCACCACACCGTCCTTGAGGCCGCGGCCGACGATGACGCCGGTCGGGACACCCAGCAGCTCGGCGTCGGTGAACTTCACCCCGGGCGAGACCCCCTTGCGGTCGTCCACCAGTACGCGCAGGCCCCTGGCCTCCAGCTCCCGGGCGATGCGCAGTGCCTCCTCGATCTGGTCGCCCTTGCCGGTACCGACCACGTGCACGTCGGCGGGCGCGATCTCGCGCGGCCAGACGATGCCCTTGTCGTCGTGGCACTGTTCGACGACCGAGGCGACGGCGCGCGAGACGCCGATCCCGTAGGAGCCCATGGTGACCCGCTTCGGCTTGCCGTCCGAGCCCAGTGCGTCCACCTGGAAGGTGTCGGTGTACTTGCGTCCCAGCTGGAAGATGTGGCCGATCTCGATGCCGCGCGCGGTGTACAGCGTGCCCCGGCCGTCGGGCGAGAGGTCGCCGTCGCGCACCTCGGCGACGTCGATGGTGCCGTCCGGGGTGAAGTCGCGGCCCGCGACCAGGTCGATGACGTGGTGGTCGATCTTGTCGGCGCCGGTCACCCATGCGGTACCGGTGACCACCCTCGGGTCGACCAGGTAGCGGACCTTGTTGTCCAGCAGCGCGCGGGGGCCGATGTAGCCCTTGGCCAGGAACGGGTTGGCGGCGAAGTCGGACTCCTCCAGGAGCGCGACCTCGGAGGGCTCCAGCGCGGCCTCCAGGCGCTTGAAGTCCACCTCGCGGTCGCCGGGCAGGCCGATGGCCAGCAGCTCCCACTCCTTAGCGCCGGGGGCGCGGGTCTTGACCAGGACGTTCTTGAGGGTGTCGGCCTCGCTGAAGCCACGGCCCAGGCCGGCCTCGTTGAGGAAGTCCACCAGAGTCTGGATGGTGGCGGTGTCCGGGGTGTGGTGCACCACGGCCTCGGGCAGCCCTTCGACGGGCAGCGCCTCGGGGACCGGGACGGACACGGCCTCGACGTTGGCGGCGAAGTCGGACTCCGTGCTGCGCACGAAGGTGTCCTCACCGGTCGGGGCGACGGCCAGGAACTCCTCGGAGGCCGAACCGCCCATCGCGCCCGAGGTGGCCGACACGATCACGTACTCCAGCCCCAGCCGGTCGAAGATCCGGATGTAGGCGTCGCGGTGCTTGCCGTAGGAGACCTGTAGGCCCTCGTCGTCGATGTCGAAGGAGTAGGAGTCCTTCATATGGAACTCGCGGCCGCGCAGCACACCGGCCCGGGGGCGCGCCTCGTCGCGGAACTTCTCCTGGATCTGGTACAGGATAACCGGGAAGTCCTTGTAGGAGGAGTACTCGCCCTTGACCAGGAGCGTGAACAGCTCCTCGTGGGTGGGACCGAGCAGGTAGTCGGCGCCCTTGCGGTCCTTGAGGCGGAACAGGGTGTCGCCGTAGTCGTCCCAGCGCCCGGTGGCCTCGTAGTACTCCTTGGGCAGCAGCGCGGGCAGGAGGACCTCCTGCGCGCCGACGGCGTCCATCTCCTCGCGCACGATCCGCGAGACGTTCTCCAGGACGAGCTTGCCCAGCGGCAGCCACGAGTAGACGCCGGGGGCCGCGCGGCGCACGAAACCGCCGCGGACGAGCAGCTTGTGGCTCGGCACCTCGGCGTCCGCCGGGTCCTCACGCAGGGTGCGCAGGAACAGGGTCGACATCCGCAGTAGCACGGCCACTCCTCGTGGAATACGCAAGAAAACTGGAAGACCCGAACGCGTCTGGGAGACCCAGAACAAGTCGGGTTCCCCAGGCTAGCGCTAGTGCGGGCACGCTCGCGCGGACGCTGCGCATAGCCTGGGAACCGGCGAACGGAGGCGGAAGTGGGCAGACGCAACGTGCGGGAACAAGACGAGCCGGACACGGAGCCGGGCATGGAGCTGCTCGCCGACGCCGACCGGTCCGACTCGTGGTTCCTGGTCGTGGAGGGCACGCCCCAGTCCCATGTGGACCTTGCCGACCCGTCCTACCTGGATTTCTCCTACATGCGCCGGATCGCGCACGC
This sequence comes from Nocardiopsis sp. TRM 82005, assembly GCF_056312425.1. Lineage (NCBI taxonomy): Bacteria > Bacillati > Actinomycetota > Actinomycetes > Streptosporangiales > Nocardiopsidaceae > Nocardiopsis > Nocardiopsis sp. TRM 82005. The sequence continues at coordinate 180,774 of NZ_JBWDTQ010000004.1, read as the reverse complement.
CGCCGACCTCGTGGCGCCTCCGGGAAAACCCGTCGAGGCCCTGCACCTGGGCGCGGGCGCGCTCACCCTGGCCCGCTACGTGGCGCACACCCGCCCCGGGTCCAGGCAGCGCGCGGTGGACGTGGACGCGCCCCTGGTCGACATAGTGCGTCGACGCCTGCCCTGGGACCGCAAGGCGCGGCTGCGCGTGGGCATCGGCGATGCCCGGGAGTGGATCACCGCCCGGCACACCGACAGCGCGGATCTGGTGATCAGCGACGTGTTCTCCGGCGCGCGCACTCCGGCCCGGCTGACGTCGGCGGAGTTCTACGCCGAACTGGCGCGTGTTCTGCGGCCCACGGGGATACTGGCGGTCAACATCGGCGACGGCGGAGGGCTGGTCTACGCCCGGAGCCAGGTGGCGACCGCGCGGACGGCGCTGCCGTACACCGCGCTGTCCGCCGAGCCTGGCGTGCTGAGGGGACGCCGGTTCGGCAACCTCGTCCTGACCGCCTCCCACCAGCCCCTCCCCCTGGACGAGCTGGGCCGCCGCGCGCACCGCGATCCGGATATGGCCCGCCTGCTGGAGGCGGAGGACCTGGACCGCTTCGTCTCGGGACGCGCCCCCGTCCACGACGCCGACGCCGTCGACTCCCCCTCGCCGCCGAACAGCGTCTTCTAGGACGTAGCGGGACAGGACGGGAAAGCCCTACTTTGGAGCCCATGCGAGTCTCCCCCAGGGCTTCCACACGTGCCGCGCGCCCGCACCCCTCCGTCCCCGGGGAGGATCAGCCGCCCCGGCTGTGGCCACACATCCTGGGCGCGTGGGCGGTTACGGCCGGCGGGGTGTCCCTGATCGGCGTCGTCGTCCTGTGGTTCCTGGGGTTCCCGGAGATCGACCGCCCGGAGCAGATCCAGGTGTCCGCCCTGGACGCCATCGCCACCCGTGCGTTCGCCGTCGTCGCGGGGCTGAGCGGCATCGCCCTACTGGTGATCGCCTACCACCGGCAGCGCAACAACAACCAGGGGAACCTGCGCGCGCAGAAGGCGGCCGAGCGCGAGGACATCAAGCTCTTCAACGACCGCTTCACCGCCGCCTACACCGAACTCGGAAGCGAGCACGCGGCCGTCCGGCTGGGCGCCGTCCACGCCCTGGCCCACCTGGCCGACGACGCGCCCAACCGCGAGCTCAGGCAGACCTGCATCGACGTCCTATGCGCCTACGTCCGCATGCCCCACGGCCCCGGGCCCGGGCCCGCCCCCGTGGCCGGAGCAGGCCCGGGGTCCCCCGAACCCGCCGACAGGCAGCAGACCGAGGAGTACCACGCCCGGCAACTGGAGTACGCCTCCTTCCGGGAGGTCCGGCACAGCGTCCTCCGCGTCATCGGCGACCGCCTCCGGGAGGACGGCCCCTGGCAGGGCCACAGCTTCGACTTCACCGGGGCCGTCTTCGACGGCGGAAACTTCCGTAGGATGCGCCTCTCCTCGGGTTACATGGACTTCAACAGCGCGCACTTCGACAGCGGAGAGGTGGACTTCCGCTACTCTCTCCTCGACGGCGCCACCGTGTCCTTCCGCCGTGCCCGCTTCAACGGGGGAACCGTCAACTTCCGCCACGTGCGGTTCACGGCCCGGGCCCGCGTACCGGAAGGGCCCGCCGGGATCGACCCCGAGGCCGTACGGACACGGGGCACGCACGTCGACTTCGCCATGGCGCGGTTCGATGGAGCCGAGGTCCTGTTCCACGACTGCTGGTTCAGGGAGGAGTCCAGCGCGAGCTTCCGCAGGGCGGAGTTCGTTTCGGGGAGCGTGGAGTTCTCCAAGGACGGGGAAGAGGAGGCGGCGGGCACACCTCCCCACGACCTCCTGAACGCTGTGGCGAGGGGCGCGCCCAAGACGGTGGTACTTCCGCGCACATGGACCCGCGCGAGGGACGGGAACGGCCCCGCCTCCTACTCCGCGGGGAGTACGGCGTCGCCGGAGAAGCCTCCTCCCGGGTGACGCGCGCCCCCGAGGGGTACCCCGTACTGTCAAGGTTGTGGCAGCACTACTTCCGCGTCCCACACGCGCCGACGCCCGGATCACCCTGGTCCTGCTGTTCCTCTCCCTTGGCAGCGTCCTCGCGATCGAACTGGTCGACCCGGTCCCGACCGACCGCGATCCGTGGCCGTGGGGGTACGCGCTGGTCCTGGTCGCCTGCCTGCCGATCCTGTGGCGAAGCGCCTACACGTGTGTCACCGCGCTGGTCTCGGTCGTCGCCTCGTCCGCGTACTACCCCCTCGGCTTCCCCGACGGCCTGGTCATGCTGTGCACCGCCGTCATGCTCTACACCCTGGTCCGCCGGGGTTACCGGAGGTTCGGATGGGCGCTGGGCATCGGCCAGTTCCTCGTCGTCAACCTCTACGAGGTCACTCTGACCGGCTCCTTCCGGCCCGAGGCTCTCGGCCTCGTCGGCTGGGTCATCGTCCTGCTGTGCGCGGGTGAGGTCGTGCGCTGGCGGCACGAGTACATGCGGGCCGACCACGAGCGCGAGATCGAGAGCACCCGCACACGGGAGGAGGAGCTGCTGCGCCGGGCCTCCGAGGAGCGTGTACGGCTGGCACGGGACGTGCACGACACGGTCGCGCACAACATCTCCCTCATCAACGTGCAGGCCGGGACCGCCCTGTACCTGATGGGGACCGAGCCCGAACGGGCCGCCGAGGCGCTGTCCACCATCAAGCAGACCAGCAAGGACACCCTCACCGAGCTGCGCGGCATACTCGGCGTGCTCCGTGCCGTGGACGAGGCCGCGCCGCGGTCGCCCGTCCCCGGGCTGGACCGCGTGGAGGAGTTGGCCGAGGGCACACGCGGCGCGGGGATCGACGTGACCGTTGAGGTCACCGGTGTCCCGCGGCACCTGCCGGTGGGCACCGAATCCGCCGCCTACCGTACGGTCCAGGAGTCGCTCACCAACGTGGTCCGCCACTCCGGGGCCTCCGCGGCCGCGGTCCGGATCGAACACGGGGTGTCCCTCCTGGTCGTCGAGGTCACCGACGACGGCCATGGAACCGCCGGAGCCCCGGTGCCGGGCAACGGCATCACCGGGATGCGCGAACGCGCCGCGCTCGTGGGCGGCACGGTGGACGCCGGGCCCCGCCAGGATGGAGGCTTCCGGGTGCGCGCCCGGCTCCCCCTCAACGGCGCCGAGCCGGAGTCCGTCCCCCACGAGGAAACGAGGATCCCTTGATCCGGGTACTGCTCGCAGACGACCAGGCCCTGGTGCGCGCGGGGTTTCGCGCGCTGCTGGACAGCGCCCCCGACATAGAGGTGGTCGCTGAGGCCGCCGACGGCGAGGAGGCCGTCCGGCAGGCGCGCGCCGAGCGCCCCGACGTGGTCCTGATGGACATCCGCATGCCCGGCGTGGACGGCCTGGCCGCCGCCGAGCGCGTCCTCGCCGACCCCGGCCTGGAGTCGACGCGGATCGTCGTCCTCACCACCTTCGACCTGGACGAGTACATCTTCGAGGCACTGCGCTCGGGGATCAGCGGATTTCTGGTCAAGGACACCGAGCCCCGGGACCTGTTGCAGGCGGTACGGGTGGTGCACGACGGCGAGGCACTGCTGTCACCGGGGATCACCCGGCGGCTGATCGCCGACTACGCGCGCCGCCCGCCGAGCGCACCCGACCCCTCGGTGCGGCTGAACGGTCTCACCGAGCGCGAGCGAGAGGTGGTCGCCCTGGTCGGCGGCGGCCTGTCCAACGAGGAGATCGCCGCCCGCCTGGTGGTCAGTCCGGCCACGGCCAAGACCCACGTCAGCCGGGCCATGGTGAAGCTGGGTGTGCGCGACCGCGCCCAGCTGGTCGTCATCGCCTACGAGACCGCCCTGGTCACACCGGGGTGGAGCCGGTAGCGCACGCGGTGATCGGGGAAGCACCGGGGTTTCCCCGGGGATCGCCCGTACACCCGCAGCGGTACCTACTCCTCCGCCCCTACCCCCCGGGACGGCCGCGAGGAGTCCCCACCGGGACGATGCGCCCACTCGTACCTCCGCCGGATGCTTGATCGCGTTCCCACCGCCGAACGCGAGGCCCGACGATGTTCGAAGACCCCCTTCTCCTGGCACGGCTGCAATTCGCGCTGACCGCGGCCACGCACTACATGTTCGTGGCGCTGACCCTCGGTCTCGCCCCGTACATCCTCACCACCCAGTTCGCCGCCACCCTGCGCGGCGACCGCTCCCGGATGACCGGCGTGCGGTTCTGGGGCGGCCTGTACCTGGTCAACTACGGCATGGGCATTCTGTCCGGCCTGGTGATGGAACTCCAGCTCGCGCTCAACTGGAGCGGCCTGCACGAGATGTTCGGCTACACCTTCGCCGCGCCCCTGGCCCTGGAGACGATGACGGCGTTCTTCGTCGAGTCCACGTTCCTGGGGCTGTGGATCTTCGGTTGGGACCGCATGGGCAGGTGGGCGCACCTGGCCTGCTTCGCCGTCGTCACCGCGACGGCGTACGCGTCGGCGTGGTGGGTGCTGGTCTCCAACGGCTTCCTGCGCAACCCCGTGGGGTTCGAGATGGTCGACGGCGTGGCGCACCTGACCGAACCCGTCGCTCTGATGACCAATCCGGCGGCCGTGTCGGCGTTCGGGCACATCGCCACCGGAGCCCTGCTGGTCGGCGCCCTGGTCATCGCCGCGACCAGCGCCTACCACCTCATCAGGTGTGACGACGAGCACGGGGTCTTCCGGCGCGGCATCCGCTACGCGACGCTGATCATGTGTATCGTGCCGATCCCCGTGGCGGGCTTCGGCGCCGTGCAGTTCGAGTTGTTCGGCCAGGACCCGCCGACCAGCGGCCTGTCCCACACCGCCGCCGAGATCAGGGCCATCGAGGCCGCAAACCCGGGCGGAGCGCTGCTGCACGCGGCCAATACGACCGGTGACCTGGTCATGATGACCGTGTGGTCGCTGATGTTCCTCCTCGGACCGGCCATGCTGCTGGTATGGCCCTTCGGCGGACTCGACCGGTGGAGGTGGTTCCTCGCCCCCCTCCTGGCCACCCCGTTCCTCCCCTACCTGGCGAGTATCGCCGGCTGGGTGTTCCGGGAGACCAACCGCCAGCCCTGGGTGGTCGTGCACCACCTGACCACGGCCGACGCGGTGACCCCCATGTCCCCGGGCTCGGCCCTGGCCTCCTTCGGCTTCTTCACCACCGCCTTCGCCGTACTCGCCGCCGTCACCTGCTGGCTCCTGGTGCGTTACGCGCGGCGCGGCCCCCGGGGCGGACCGCTGGCCGAGCACCCAGAGGGTCCCACCGATCCCGGAGGCGAGCGGGAAACCGACGCCCCCGTCCACACGTTCTGAGTCTGGAAGGCCGTAACCATGGACATCCTCTCCTCCGCACTCCTGGCCCTGCTCGTCGTGGGCTACCTCGTCCTCGCGGGAGCCGACGTGGGCCTCGGCATGCTGATGCCGCACGTGGCACGCGGTGCGGAGCAGCGCCGCCGCGTGGTCGCCGCGATCGCCCCCTACTTCCTCGCCTCGGAGGTGTGGCTGGTCGCCGCCGTCGGCGTCCTGGCGGGCCTGTTCCCCGTACTGGAGCACCACGCGGTCGCCGAACTGTGGCCGGTGCTCGCCGTCCTGTTGGCCGGGTGGCTGTTCCGCGACGCCGGTCTGTGGCTGCGTGCCCGCGTGGACGGCGACCGCTGGCGGCTGGCCTGTGACGGCGCGATCGTCGCGGGTAGCTGGGCCCTGGCCGCCGCGTGGGGGCTGGTGGTGGCGGGCCTGCTCGCGGGCGGCCTCACCGCGAGCCCGTTCACCGCGCTGTGCGCGGTCGCCGTCATGGCGCTGTTCGCGCTGCGCGGCGCGGCCTTCGGCGCCGAGCGGCTGGTCGGTCCGGCTGACTCCGGTGGTGCGAGCGCCGAATGCGCGGACGTCGCCGCACGCGACACCCGCGTACTCGCCCGGACCGCTCTGGGGACGGTGGCGCTGGCGGCTGTGTCGGCCCCGCTGCCCGGCGGCCCGGTGCTGGCCGCTTCGGTGCCGACCGCGCTCCCCGCCGCGGTCGCCCTGACCACGGCGCTGCTGGCCGCGCTGGCGGCCACCAGCGGCCTGGCGGGTCCGATGCTGTCCCGGCACACGTCGGCGGTGGCGATCGCGGTTCCGGGCCTGTTGGTGGCTCTGGCGGCCCACCTGCCCTCCGCGCCGATTCCCTCCACGGTCGCGGTGTTCGTGTGGGCGGCCCTGGTCCCCGCAGTTCCGGTCATGTTCGTCGGCCAGGTTTGGCTCTACCGAATGACTCGCCGCCCGGCGGTCACGCCGACCTTCTTCGCCTGACACGGCGAGAACGTGATCCCAGGTCGCCACCGGCGCACCGGCCTCCGCGCCGACCGCGCGACGGCCGCGCGGGGTGCCCGTACCGGTTGGGAGGCGGGAGAGCGGGCACCCTCTTGTCCGGGAAACACGCCCGTGACGCCCCTCCCTCCAGGGGAGGCTACGGCGTGACCGCGCGGGCGGCGTCGAGCCCCTGAGGAGGGACTGTGACTCACCCCCTGACCACGACCCCCGACCTGAGTGGATGCAGCTGCGGCTCGGGATGCGGCTGCGGCTGCCAGAGCGGTGGCTCTTGCAGCTGCGGCGGAAGCTGTAGCTAGAGGGCCCTGGCCTCTGAGAACCGGAAACCTCCGTCCGACTTCCCCGCGGGCCGCCCTCCTTGGGGTGGCCCGCCCCCGTTACCGTGTTTCCTCGGCCTGATCTCGCTCCCCACCCCCGCGTGTCGCGACATTAGGCGACTATGGGTATACGCTGAGTCACCAAGTGAAGCTGCGTATCCACCCGTTGGGGGAGATCGCGATGCCGTCGTTCACCAGACCAGCGTCGGGGAGAGGCCGCCTCTCCGCACACGCGAGGCTGCTCCAGTTCGTACTGGGCATCCGAGAACGCTCGGCACGCGCGGCCCCCTGGGAACCGAACACGATCGGGCTTCCGGCCGCGAGATCCGCCAACGCCCTGGCCCGCATCAACGACGTCGCCTTCTACGCGAACGCGCGCGAGGAGGTGTCCGCCCTGGCCAACGTGTGTGTGGGCCTGCTACACCTGCACGCCCCCGACCCCTGTGGAGAGCACGGCGAGTACCGCTGTCGGGGATGCCGCCTGGCCTGGCCCTGCTCCACCTTCACCGAGCTCTGCCGCCTGCTCACCCACTGAGCGTTCTCCCGGCCGCCCCGCCCGTATCGGCGCAGCCGGCCCCCAGCGCGGGTCCAGCCGCTCGAAACGGCCGTCGCCCGCCGGAGTCGGGGCGCGATCCGACTCCGGCGGGCGACGGTCCTCGCCTGCCGTCCGCTGACACCCCACGGTCGAGCCGCCGGGTGCCCTCACCGGGCCAGGCATACCCAGAGGCTAGTACTGAAACGTGTTCTACCGCAAGCCTCGAGCGTCACGCACACAAGGCAACCAGCAAGAAAGACATGACCGGCAGAAGCATGAGAACCGGATCTACTCGGGTCCGGCTGAGACGGGGCGTCCAGCAGACCGGAAGACTCCTCCCCGCCGTCGCGGGGCGGTCAGGCCCAGGGGCGGGGGACAGCCCCTGGGACCGACCTCGGGGGCGGTAAGGCGCAGCGCCCGGAACCCGCCGAGAGCGGGGGACCCTCAGCTGCCGGGGCGCGCCCTACCCAACAGACGTTAACGATGCGCCGGTAACACGAACACCCCCCATCAGATAACCGGAGCGTCTCGATTCACCCTGGTCAACGCTTCCCCTCACCCTTGACCTGCGTCGATGCGCTCCTCCTCCGTCTCCGTGCCTCTGGAGCCCCAGCACCCACACGCGCCACAAACGACACCGGGCTCCCACACGGGAACAGCCCCCCGAAAGGAAGCGGCAACAGCAAAACCGGGAACCGAAACCGGCCGCGACAACCCGGGGGAAGGTTGCACGGGGTTGCGATTCCCGGCCCAAACAAGAAAAGCGCAGGCCCCGGGACTGTCGCCCGGGGCACGGAGTCAGCTTATTCGTGTGGCCAGCAGATATGCGGAGGGGGTGTCAGCATCGACGATATCGGTCACCCTCCATGCCTGCCCGCCGACACTGAACACGTCTCCCACACGGACGTCGATCATGGGCGTGGGGCGCCACTCCTTCGGGCCCCCGATCTTGGCGACCGGCTGCCCGTCGTCACCGAGCCAGAAGCTGCCCCCGCCGACCGGGCCTCCCGCGAAGCGGTCGTTCCGCCCGTAACTGATCTTCTCCTGCGCGCCGACCTCGTGGACCACAGTGGATTCAGTCCCAACCGTCTCGGATTCCATTGAAAACGCAGCCATGCTAACCCGGACAGGGCAATTGAGGGTGCCGTTCTAGGGGCTGGCCGGTGTTTCGACCAGAATAACCGACAAAAGTAATGCGCGGGTCGGGACTAAAGTCCTGACCCGCGCATCAATGAACAGATTAATTATCAGCCCCCGCCGGAAGAACCCCGACCGCCCTTGAGCTTGCCCACCAGGGTCTCGAACGCCGAACTGAACGGGTGGTCGTGCACCATATAGGTCCACGTCATCGACGGGCTCTTGACACCCACCGAGCTGACGTCGAGCTCCCCGTCCTCCGCTTCCAGCTCCTCGAAGCTCTCCGCGGCGCGGGCCCGCGCGTCGTCCAGGAAACCCTTGAAGACCGGTACCGCCTCGCGGTTGAACTCGTCCAGCGGGTCGCGCCGGCCCAGGTAACGCAGGTGGATGCCCTCCCGCAGCTCCGACAGGAAGGCGTTGTGGTCGGTCCAGCCCCGGTCCAGGTGGTACAGGGTGATCAGGCGCGCGGCCTGCGCGACCTTCTCCTCGTCCAGCTCCTCCACCAGTTCCGCGTGCCGGCCCTTGCGGTCGGCCCTGATCTGCCGGTCGCCCTGGTCTCCGGTCAGAACCATCTCGCGGTGCTCCAGCACCACGTCACGCTGCACGTCGATCAGCTGGTTGTACCGCCAGGTGTTGCGGTGCACCTCCAGCATCTGCCCCTCGGCGACCCGCTGTGCGTGGTCCACCATGTTCAGCCAGCCCTCGTCGAGGATCTCGCCCTCGGCGGTGGTCTGGTATCCCGTGGTCTCGGGGGCGTGGTTGACCACCAGGTCGTCGTCCATGCTGACGAAGAAGATGGAGTCGCCGGGATCGCCCTGGCGTCCGGCACGACCGCGCAGCTGTCCGTCCAGGCGGCTGCTGGGGTAGCGGCCGAAGCCCATCACGTACAGGCCTCCGCTCTCCACCACCCTCTCGCGGTCGGACATGTCGCTGCCGCCCAGGCGGATGTCGGTACCGCGGCCGGCCATCTGCGTGGAGACGGTGACGGCGCCGTGGGTGCCCGCCTCGGCGATGATGGACGCCTCGTCGGCGTCGTTCTTGGCGTTGAGGACCACGCACTCCAGCCCGGCCTCGCGCAGGCGCCCGGCCAGCAGCTCGGACTCGGCCACGTCCTGGGTGCCGATGAGGATCGGCCGCCCGGTCTTGTGGACCTCCTCCGCCTCGATGATGAGGGCGTCCTCCTTCTCCTCGCGCGTGGCGTACAGGCGCGTGCCGTTGTCCTCGCGGATGTTCGGCTTGTTGGAGGGGATGACCGCGACCTCGAGCTCGTAGAACTCGCGGAGCTGCTCGGCGACGGCCATCGCGGTACCGGTCATACCGCCCCGCGTGGGATAGCGCAGAACGAGCGACTGCACGGTGATGGAGTCCAGCACCTCGCCGGTCGTGCTGAGCGCCACCTTCTCCTTGGCCTCGACCGCGGCCTGTAGGCCGTCCGGCCAGCGCTGGAGCAGGGCGATGCGGCCGCGCGACTCGTTGATGAGCCGGACCTCGCCGTCGCGCACCACGTAGTGGACGTCGCGCTGGAGCAGCACGTGCGCGTGCAGGGCCAGGTTGACCTGCGGCAGGACGGAGGTGTCGTCCTCGGAGTACAGGTCCACCCCGCCCAGCGTCTTCTCCACGGCGTCGATCCCGGCGTCGGTGAGCTGGACGTTGCGCCCCTCGCCGTCGACCTCGTAGTGCAGACGCGGCTTGAGTGTCCGGACGACGTCGGCCATCTCCACGTCGGCGGTCACGCTCTCGGCGGCACCGGCCAGTACCAGCGGGACACGGGCCTCGTCGACGAGCACCGAGTCGGCCTCATCGATGATCGCCACGTTGGGCGGCGGTACGACCCGGTCCTTGATGTCGGTGACCATGCGGTCGCGCAGGACGTCGAAGCCCAGCTCGCTGACGGCCGCGTAGGTGACGTCGCAGGAGTAGGCGGCGCGGCGCTCCTGCGGCGTGGAGTCCTCGTTGATCCAGCCCACGGTGACGCCGAGCATGTCGTAGAGGGGGCGCATCCATTCGGCGTCGCGCTTGGCCAGGTAGTCGTTGACACTCAGCAGGTGCACGCGTTGGCCTCGCAGCGCGAACCCGGCGGCGGCCAGGGTGCCCGCGAGGGTTTTGCCCTCGCCCGTGGCCATCTCGGCGACGTGTCCGTCGAGCAGCGCCATGACTCCGAGGAGCTGCACGTCGAAGGTCCGCTCGTCGAGGGAGCGCCGGGCGGCCTCACGGCCGACGGAGCACAGCGACACGAGGTCGTCGCGGTCGTAGGGGAGTTCGGCGTTGCCGAGTTCGATGGCCTTGTCAGTCAGCTCAGCGTCGCTGAGCTCACGCAGACCATCCTCCTCGGCCTCGATCGCCGACAGGAGCTTGGTATAGGGCCGCAGATCCACCGCACCGGGCTTTCCCAGGAAGCGGCGAACACTTTCCGCCATTCGTCCGAACACCACCACAGAGTAACGCCGGACACACATGTTTGTAGAACCCCGGGTGTCCACATGTCCGGATACTTCGGACGCGGCCTCTCCACGGCGTCGATGAGGACACCCGGGGTTCAGGCGAGCTGGCGCTGGTGGCGCTGACGGGCCTCCAGGGCCATGGCGTGCTTGACCAGTGTCAGCAGGACCTGGACGACGGAGTTGCGCTCGCGTGCGTCGCAGTAGACGACGGGCACCTCGGGGGGAAGGTCCAGGGCGTCGCGCAGCTCCTCGGGGCTGTAGAGCGCCTCGGGGTCGAACTCGTTGACGGCCACGACGAAGGGCAGCCGGTACTGGCGCTCGAAGTAGTCCAGCGCCTGGAAGGTGTCCTCCAGGCGACGGGTGTCGGCCAGGATCACCGCCCCCAGCGCGCCGCGTACCAGGTCGTCCCACATGAACCAGAAGCGCTGCTGGCCCGGGGTGCCGAACAGGAAGAGGGTCAGGTCGGTGTCCAGTGAGATGCGGCCGAAGTCCATCGCGACCGTGGTGCTCGTCTTGTCCGGTGTGTGGGAGAGGTCGTCGACACCGGTACTGGCCGCGGTGACCGCGGCCTCGGTGCGGACGGGGGGGATCTCCGAGACGGTGCCGACGAACGTGGTCTTCCCGACCCCGAAGCCCCCGGCGACGATGATCTTGGTGGACAGCTCGGTGGATGGGTGGTTCGTGCTGTTAGCTGGATCGATCACAGTTAGTCCTAGCGGGAGTGCCGGGCCGGTGGGGGCCGTGGGGGCTCGCCCGGGCCGGTCCTGAGGGGTACGGGACTCGCTGGGTTTGTCACCGCCGCGAGAGGCACCGCTCATGGAACCTAACACCGGAAAGCCGTTGGGGACGGCGTTTCGGCGCAGCGGTGCGACAGAACACAACTTTTGGGGAGCGCGGGTTCCGCGTGACTCGGGCAGGATGGAGAGCCACGGGCGCCGGTGGCCTCCTCGTGGCGATGGGTCCTCCGTTGGGGACTGACCGTGACCAGGTAAGCACACACCTGTACCCCGAAGGGTCGACTTTACGACATTGTGAGCGGCCGCTTTCGGCCGCTTTCGGCCGCGCCAATCCCTGTCCGGCGCGGTCCCCGGAGTCTACGGTGGAGGCAGGGCACCCGCACCGGCAAGGGCGGTCGCGGAAAAGACTCCTGGCACGAGGACGCGACCATTCGCGGGAGCCCCGGCGGCGTCCCGGGTGGACGACCACCCGCCGACGTCTCGCTCTTCGGCGTCGGCCGGTCGGCACTCCCGATCGACGCCCCGGTGCCCCACCGGCCCACAACCGTCCACGTGGGCCGGTGGCGGCCTTCCCCGCGGCCGCCGCGTACTCCCCGCAGCGGACCGGGCACCGACGCGCCCCGGAGCGAGCCGGAGTATCCGCGACCCGCCGTCCTCGTTAGCCGTAGTATGGGCTGGCCCTTCCCCGTCCGTTCCAGCACACTCACGCGCGTGCGTGCGCGGCGGCGCGGCCGGGGGCAAGCACGTCCGAGACGAAACTGTGAGCCGAGAACCCCACATGTCCGATCAGCGCGTCGTCCGCCCTACTCCCATCAGCGGTTTCCCCGAGTGGACCCCTCAGGTCCGGGCCGTGGAGCAGCACTGGCTGGACCATATCCGCGCCGGGTTCGAGTCCTTTGGCTTCGCGTCGGTGGAGACCCCGTCCGTGGAGAACCTGGACGTGCTGATGGCCAAGGGCGAGACCTCCCAGGAGGTCTACACCCTGCACCGCCTCCAGGCCGACGCCAAGGACGACTCCGACGCCAGGCTCGGGTTGCACTTCGACCTGACCGTGCCCTTCGCCCGGTACGTCGCCCAGCACTTCAACGAGCTGACCTTCCCGTTCAAGCGCTACCAGATGCAGCGCGTGTGGCGGGGTGAGCGCCCCCAGGAGGGACGCTTCCGCGAGTTCACCCAGTGCGACATCGACGTCATCAACGTCGACTCCGTGCCGCTGCACTTCGACGCCGAACTGCCGCGCATCGTGCACCGGGTGCTCAGCGGGCTGGACATTCCCGCCTGGACGCTCAACGTCAACAACCGCAAGGTCCTCCAGGGCTTCTACGAGGGCCTGGACATCAAGGACCCGGTCGCGGTCATCCGCGCCGTGGACAAGCTCCACAAGATCGGCGACGACGGCGTGCGCCGGATCCTGCTGGACGACGGCCTGACCGTCGAGCAGGCCGACGCGTGCCTGGCGCTGGCCCGGATCCGGGGCACCGGAACCGACGTCGCCGAGCGGGTCCGCGCTCTGGGGGTCTCCTCCGAGCTGCTCGACGAGGGCCTGGAGGAGCTCACCTTCGTCCTGGGCGACCTGGCCGACCTGCCCGAGGACAGCGTCATCGCCGACCTGTCCATCGCCCGCGGCCTGGACTACTACACCGGCACGGTCTACGAGGCATCCTTCGACGACGACCCCGACTACGGGAGCATCTGCGCGGGCGGCCGCTACGAGGACCTGGCCGGGCAGTTCATTCGCAGGCGGCTGCCGGGCGTGGGCATCTCCATCGGCCTCACCCGCATCTTCGCCAAACTCGTCGCGGAGGACCGCGTTCGGGAGGGGCGCCCATGCCCCACCGACGTGATGGTCGTGGTGCCCGGCGCCGAGCGCCGCCGCGAGGCCCTGCGCACCGGTGAGCTGCTGCGCGGCCGCGGGTTCAACACCGAGGTGTTCCACTCCACCGCCAAGGTCGGCAAGCAGATCCAGTACGCCGCCAAGAAGGGCATCCCCTTCGTGTGGTTCCCGCCGTTCGGGGCCGACGGCGCCCACGAGGTCAAGGACATGGGCTCGGGCGAACAGGGCCCCGCCGACCCCGGCACCTGGACCCCAGACGGCACGGGCACCGCGGGGTAGCCGCCCCGAAGCGTACTCCGCGAATACGAGACACGCCCTATCACCTTTCCGCCCAAGATGGACGGTTTCGGCCCCTCGGTGCCGGAACCGGCCATCGCAGGGACAGGCCGAGCCCGTGGGTGCGACACTGGGAACGGCGTCCCCGCGCGCCGCGTCCGGACGCGGCGCGCGGGCCGGTTCGGTGTCCTAGTAATCGAGGCCATGTCTCCTCCCCGCCACAACCTGCCCCTGTCCGCCGGCGAGTTCGTCAGCTTCGTCGGACGTGAACGCGACATCGTCGATCTGGGCCGCCTCCTCGGTACCGCCAGGATGGTCACGCTGACCGGTACCGGAGGCATCGGCAAGACACGCCTGGCCCTGCACCTGGCTGAGCGCGTCATGCGCCGGTTCCCTGACGGCGTGCGCTTCGTCGACCTCAGCGAGGCCTCCACCCACGAGCAGGCGCTGCGCGCGGTGGCGGTCGGCCTGCAAGCGGTGGGGGACGACTCACGCACGATGACGGACGCCGTCATCACCTCACTGCGCGCCCGCAACCTGCTGCTGCTCCTGGACACCTGCGAGCACGCCGTGGGGCCGATGGCGCGGCTGTGCCAGGCCGTGCTGCGCGACTGTCCCCGAGTACGCATCCTGGTGACCAGCCGCCAGCCGCTGCACGTTCCCGAGGAGAGCATCTGGCGCGTGCCCCCGCTGTCGCTGCCCGCGCGTCCCACCCCCGTCGACCCCTACGCCGCCGGCCCCGATCCCATCCCCCGCCGCGACACACAGCGCTATGAGTCGGTGCGACTGTTCGTCACCCGCGCGCACGCCGCCCGTTCCGGGTTCGAGATGACCAGGGAGAACTCCGGCTATATCGCGGAGATCTGCCGGATGCTGGACGGCATGCCGCTGGCGATCGAGCTGGCGGCCGCACGCGTCAGGGTGCTGTCCGTGCAGCAGATCCTGCGCCGCCTGGACGACCGCTTCCAACTCCTGACCAGCGACGGGTCCGAGGACCTGCCACCGCGTCAGCGCACCTTGCGCGCGGTCCTGGAGTGGAGCCATGACCTGCTCACAGACGCGGAGCGGCTCCTGCTGCACCGCCTGTCGGTGTTCTCCACCTGGTACCTGGAGGCCGCCGAGGACGTCTGCTCGGGCGAGGGCGTCGACCCCTCCGACATCCTGCCGCTGCACTTCTCCCTGCTGGACAAGTCGCTGGTGGTGATGGACACCGAGATCGACGGCACCACCCATTACCGGTTGACCGAGACGGTGCGCGCCTACGCGGCCGAGCACCTGGCGCAGAGCGACGGCGGGGACGAGCGGTGGGAACGCTACCTGCGTTTCTGCGTCACCCGGCTGGAGGAGTGGGCCAAGGGCAGTTGCGCGCCGCTGCCCTGGAACGAGCGCCTGACCCGCCTGAGAATGCTCGACCACCACCGGGAGAACCATGCCCGGGTGGTGGACTGGGCGCTGTCGCGGGGACGCGTGGACGAGGCCCTCCGTGTGTGCGTGGCGCTGCGTCCCTACTGGCTGGTGCGCGACCTGGCGGCCGAGGGCAGCCGCCTCCTGGAGCGGGCGCTGGACACCGACCCCGACGGGCAGTCCCCGCACCTGCGGACGCGCGCCCTGGCACTGCACGCGGAGCTGCGCCTGGACCTGGACACGGTACCGCGTGTGTCCGCCCTCGCCATGTGCGCCCTGGAGGCGGCGCGGGCCTGCCGTGAGGCTGGAGCCGCAGCCTCGGCCATGGCCACCATGGCAGCGCTGTCCCTGCGCACCGGCGCGCTGGACGAGGGCCGACAGCACGCCGAACGGGCCAGGGAGTGGACCTCCCAGGTCAGCGATCCCATCACCGAGGGCACCACACTGGGCGTGCTGGCGCAACTGGCGCGCCGCCGCGGTGAGGCTGTCCGTGCGACCAGCTACCTGGAGCAGAGCATCTCGGTGGCCGAGAACCTGGGTGACCGGTGGAACGTGGCGCGCTGCCTGCACGAGCTGGGCTCGATCGCCGCCGAACGACGGGACTTCGCACGGGCGCGCGCGTTGTACACCGAGGCCCTGTCGGCCTTCGGCGAGCTGGAGGCGGCCCCGGCGACCGCGTACTGCGCCCGGGAGCTGGGCCGCCTGTACCTGGCCGAGGGCGAGGTGCTGCGGGCCAGGGAACCCCTGTCGACGTGCCTGCGGGTGAGTTTCACCTCCGGGCAGCGGATCGCGGTGGCACGCGCTCTGGAGGCGCTGGCGGAGTTGGCGCTCGCCGAGAACGAGGCGGAGCGGGCCGCCGCCCTGACGGGGGTGGTCGCCGACCTCCGGACGTCCCTGGACCGGCCCTCCGCCGAGACGCTGCGGCTGCGGTCCGCGGTGGAGCGGCGGGTGGGCGGGGCGCGGACCGCCGAGGCCTGGAACGCATGGCGCTCCCTGCCCCTGGAACAGGTGCTCGACCGTGCGCTGGCCTTTCCCCGGCCCGCGTCCCCCGAACCCGCCGGGCCGGATTCCCTGACCCCCCGGGAGAGGGAGGTGGCCGAACTCGTCGAGCGGGGCCTGTCCAACCGGGAGATCGCCGAGCGGCTGACCATAAGTCAGGCGACCGCGGCCCGACATATCGCGAACATCTTCAGAAAACTCTCGATTTCCTCCAGGACACAGTTGACCGGCTGGACCGTGCCGGAGAACGGTGCTTGAGAGGGGTTCTGATCGGCTGGAAGCACTTGCACAGTGCGCGTGCACCCGCTAAGACAGAACTCCAGGTACCAACGCACATCCGACCTTGTCCGCCCTGCGACCTTCCCCTCGTCCCTGGTGAGAACCTTCCCCAACCGCCCCTACATGTGAAGGCCATGGCACCTTTGACCGCGCCCGCGCGGCACAATCTCCCCCGTCCGGGCACCGGATTCGTGGGCCGCGAACGGGACCTGAGCGACCTGCTCCGCCTGCTCGACTCCAGCCGTTCCATCACGCTGTGTGGAACCGACGGGATGGGGAAGACCCGCCTGGCGATACGCCTGGCCGAGCAGTCCACCGTGTCCTTCCCCGACGGTGTGTGGATGGCCGACCTGGCGGACGCACGCACGCCCCTGGAGGTCTACGCGCGCGTGTGCGCCGCGGTGGGCGTGGTCGAGGAACCCGGCCAGCCGCTGTCCGTCACGGTGATCGAGGCCCTGCGCGACCGCCGCCTGCTGCTGGTGCTGGACTCCTGCGAGCATGTCGCCGACGAGGTGACGGAGGTCGGCGAGGCCCTGCTGGCGGCCTGCCCGTCCGTCTCGGTCCTGCTCACCAGTGAGGACCCGTTCCGCCTGTCGGGCGGAACGGTGTGGCGGATGACGCCGATGGCCCTGCCGCTGCCCGCGCGCAAGGGACCGCCGCCCGACCCCTCCGGGTCGGAGGCGGTGCAGCTGTTCATGGACCGCGCCCGTACGCGCGATCCCCGCTTCTCGGTCTCGCCCCAGGAGCTGGAGACCGTGGCGGAGCTGTGCGACCTGGCGGGCGGGATCCCGCTGGGGATCGAGGTACTGGGAGCGAGTGCGCCCGGCATGGGCCCCGACGCCCTCGTAGCGGATCTGCGCGCGTACCTGACCTCCCCCGCGGCCCGGCCGGGCCCGGGCCAAGCCGTCTCGCGCGTCCAGATGCTGCCGCTGGTACTGGACTTCGTGTACGGCGGGCTGCCGGAGACCGAGCAGGTGCTGCTACGGCGCCTGTCGGTGTTCCGGGGATGGGACCTGGAACTGGCCGAGCAGGTGTGCGCCGACGAGGCGCTGCCGGAGTCGGCCATCCTCGACCTGTCGACCTCGTTGCTGAACCGTTCGCTGATCACGGTGACCGGCGAGTTCGAGGGCCGGGTGCGCTACCGGCTGCCGGAGGCGGTACGGCAGTTCGCGTACTCCCGGCTGGCCGCCCGGGGCGAGGCGGAGCTGTTCCAGGAACGGCTCCTGGACCGGATGCTGCGCCTGGTGGAGGACCTGGACCGCATGCTGGGGTCGAGCCGGCCCATGCCCTGGAGCGAGCGCGACTCCGGGCGGCAGCGGGTGCTCGCCGAGTACGACACGCTGCGCTCACTGCTGCGCTGGACGCTGGACCACGGTGCGGCCGAGTCGGGGCTGCGGCTGTGTGTCAGCCTCGTCTCGCACTGGGTGAGCCACCGGCGCTACTTCGAGGGCGCGTACTGGCTGGACCGGCTACTGGAACTGGAGGACTCGGCCAAGGCGTCCTCGCGGGCGCGGGCACTGGTGGGCCGGGCCCAACTGGCGCGGGAACGGCGCAACCACACGCTGGCCCTGTCCCTGGGCGAGGAGGGCCTACGGCTGTGCCGGGAGGTCGGGGACGACGTGTTCGTCCGCGCCGCGCTGAACCTGCTCGCCCTGGTGGAGGTGCGCGACCGTGTGCCGGACCAAGCCGCGGTTCGGGTGGAGGAGGCGCTGCGTCTGTGCCGCGAGGCGGGCGACCTGTGCGGCGAGGCCCTCGCCCTGGGTACGCGGGCGGCCCTGGTCGCCCAGCAGGGCGACCATCCCACCGCCGACCACCACTACAACGCCGCGCTGACCCTGCTGCGCGGCATCGATCACCGGTGGGGCGTGGGCATCGCCCTCATCGGTCAGGCGCGCGCGGCCGAGGCCAGCGGCGACCTGGTGACGGCGGACCGCTGCTACCGGGAGGCGCTGGACACCCAGCGGCTGATCGGCGCGGTGGCCGACGAGGCACGCTGCCTGGCCGGGATCGGCCGGGTGGCCTACGCCCAGGGGTCCACGGGCCAGGCCTACGACTACCTGAGCGAGGGGCTGCTGCTGAGCCACTCGACGGGACAGCGGGCCGACGTGGCGCGTGCCCTGACCGCGATCGCCCGAGTGGCCTTCGACTCCGGGCTGCGCGAGCCCGCCTGCCGCCTGACGGGTGCGGCGACGAGCGTGCGCGAGCGGCTGGGGCTACCCACGTACAAAGCCCCGTGGCCGTTCGCGAGCGCGGAGACGACGCGCCGGCGCCGGCGCCACCTGGTGAACTGGTGGGAGCAGGGCCGGGGCCTGAGCCTGTCGAGCGCGGTCTGCGAGGGTGAGCGGCTGGCCGAGGAGGGGAGGCGTCCACCACCGCGCCGCAGCACTCCGCCACGGGTCAAGCGTGCCGTGCGCAAGCGCGGGACGCGGGAGGGGCCCGCTCCGGCACCGGATTCGGTGACCCCCGGGGAGCTGCTGACCAAGCGCGAGTTGGAGGTCGCGCTCCTGGTGAGTCGGGGCGAGAGCAACCCCGGGATCGCCCGTACGCTGTTCATCACCCCGTCGACGGCGGCACGGCACGTGGCCAACATCAACCGTAAGATGGGCTTCCACTCGCGTATGCAGATCACGGCGTGGGTAAAGCAGCACCAGAAGTCGGACTGACCGTCCGATCTGCCCGGTTACGCCCGGCTCTCAGGCTGGCTACATCCTTCTTCGCTGAATCTACATATGCATGTGCATAGCAATATGCATGTGCATCTGGCCGTGAACGCGCTAGGCTTCGAGCCATGGGACATCGCGTTCGCTGCACCGCGGTGACACGGACGTGTGGAGCCCGTGAACGGCCGTCGGGGACCGGGATCGCGGCGGACCGCCAGCCCCGGGAAAGTCTTCGAGGCCAGTGGGAAACCGCGTCGGCACGGGATGCGTCCTGGGGAGGAGGACCGCATCCGCCAGCCGGAACGTCTCCGGGCTCGCCACGTGGAGGGGGCGTGACGAGCCCGGCGGGCGGTACCACCGACGGATGGGCGAACTGGGGGTACGTATGGGGGTAGGGCTGTCTTCAGGAACCGGACGACCGGGGCGCCACCTGCCGCGCCGGGACGATCCGATCGGCTCGCTGACCGGAGGCCTGTACGAGAGGTTGCGCCTGCGGTCCGGCCGGGTGGGAACGATCCGCGGACACGGGTACCGCATGGACGCTCTCTCCTTCGCGACCGAGGTGGAACGGGCCGCCGCGGGACTGAGCCGCCGGGGCATATGCTTCGGCGACGTGGTGGGGGTCCTCGCCCCGGTCTCCCCCCAGCGCTTCCTGGCCACGTACACGGTGAAGGCCGTGGGCGGGCGCGCCCTGCCCCTGTCGGTCACCTCCGACATGGACACCCAGAGCGCCGTACTCAGCGAGACCGACACGCGCCTGCTGTTCGTCAGCGCCGACATGGCGCCGGCGGCACTGGAGCTCGCGGAGCGTTCCAGGGTGCGGCAGGTCATCTCGTTCGGGAGCGCGCTGGGAACGACGCCCTTCAGCGAACTGCTGCAACCCAGCCCGGACGGCAGCGGCTACAGCCCCACGCGCGGTCTGTTCGACAACGGCATCCTGGGCTACGAGCGGACCAGCGACGGGCTGCTGACCACGCTGTACCCGCACAGCGACCTGATGGCGCGCTTCTCGGAGCTGCGCGACCGACTGGCGCTCACCGCCAACGACGTGGTGGCGGTGGACGAGCGGGGTGACGAGACGACACGGGTGACGCTGGTGGCGCTGGCCCTGTGGACGGGGACGTGCGTGGTGGCGGGCACGGGCTGTCCACCACCCGAGGGGCGCCAGATAACGGTGCGCTGCGCTCCCGAACCGGAGCGGGTCGCCGACCCTCCGGCCGACGGGACGTACTGACCGTCCGGGCCGCCGGGGCCCGTTCTCTCCGGGACCGGCGGTCCGGGGCGCTCCGGCGGCCCTCACTCTGAGGAGTCGTGAAGGAACCGCGGCCGGAGGTCGGCCCCGGGCCGGTTCAGTCCTCGACCACCAGCTCCGCCGCCAGCGGCTCCCCGTCGTCGGCGCCGGACTGCTGGTCGTCGATCTCGAACCAGGCCACGTGTGTGGCCTCGCTCCAGTACTCACCGCTACGGGTGGCACAGCTGTCGACTATGAGCCTGCCCCGGCCGAAGTCGTCGCCGTCCTCACGCGCGTGGAGGCCCTCGCCGTCACGCACCCCCTGGTCGGCGACGGCCACGCGCAGGCGCCCGGCGTCGGAGCGGATGAACAGCGTCATGACGCCGCCGCTCTGTCCGGAACGCGAGTGCAGCAGGGCGTTGGTCGCCAGTTCGCTGACGGCCAGTTCGGCATCGTCCAAAGAGCTCTCGGAGTGACCCATGCGGGTGAGGAACTCACGCACGCGCGCGCGGATGGAACGCACGGCGGTCAGGTTCCCGGCACAGCTCCACACCGTGTGGTCGGTGACCCCGCCGGTGAGGTCCCCCGTCTCGATGGTCGGTGCGGTCGGAGCCGTGCTCTCCGGCACCTCCGCGGGCACGTATTCCCGGAGTTGCCTCGCCTCAGCCATCCGGTCACTCCAATCACCCGCGACGGGCGCGCGGGTTGCGCCGCCTGCACTCACCTTAGACAAGGGTGTACTGGCTCCAGAACAGCACACCCGGGTTCCCCCTGCCCGGCATTGGCCACAAAACCCCGTCACGTGTCATCCCCGATGTGAACAAAGGAAACAGCCTGGACCCCAGGGTCACCCATGTGAGGTGTAACACGTTGGCAATACACGCCCCGGAACTGCCATTCCACTGACGGGACGGCCGCGGGGGCGCCAAGGCCCCGGCCCGG
Source organism: Nocardiopsis sp. TRM 82005 (assembly GCF_056312425.1). NCBI lineage: Bacteria > Bacillati > Actinomycetota > Actinomycetes > Streptosporangiales > Nocardiopsidaceae > Nocardiopsis > Nocardiopsis sp. TRM 82005. Next base: position 159,668 of record NZ_JBWDTQ010000004.1, on the reverse strand, counting down.
GTCCGGGACACGGCGGACGCCACACCGGAGGACTGGGAGAAGTTCATCCGGCGGTCGTCGGGATTTCACCTGCGCAAAGCACGGATGTGGGCCGACGAGGCCAAGGACGCGGGCCCCGCCGCCCGGCTGGACCCCGGATTCCCCACGGGCCCCACGGCTCCCGCCAATGAACTACAAACGGACAAAACGGACAAAGTCCACGTTAAACACCACATTTTCGCTTCCCCATGACATCGATTGGAGTACGACCGGGACTGCTCCCGCCGCGCCCCCTGGCGCGATGGGCGTGCGGGTGACCCGTTCATACGGCAGCGCGTGACGACCGCGCGAATCCGCGCAAAACACCAGGCCGCAGCGGATCTCGTCGCCTGCGGGGGCACGCTCCAGTGATACCGGCGTGAAACGCCGTGTTCACCGCCGCATCCATTCTGTGCTGGTTTGACGCTTCCAGGTGAGTGGAACAAGGATCGTCTGCGTCCGACACCTGCCGGTTCCCCCGGCGCCGCCCCCGGGCGCCTCCACCGGTGCCGGATGCCCGACCTGTCCGTCCCCAAGTGAGGTGCCCTGTGCCGTCCCTGCCCGAGAAGCCCCAAAACGCCCGTGCCTTCGCCCCCAGCCGCCGCTCCCTGCTCCGTGCGTCCGCGGCGGGCATGGCCGTCACCCCGGTGCTGGCCGCCTGCGGAGGGGACTCCGGGTCCGGGGGGTCAGGCGGAGGCGAGCCCCAGTCCGGCGGCCGGCTGCGCGTCGGCGTGGCGGGCGGTGGCGTCAACGACACCCTGGACGCGCATGAGCCCACCGACAACGTGGACATCGCGCGCAACTACTCGCTCTACGCCACACTGGTGCGCTACACCAACGACGGCACCATCGAGAACTACCTGGCCGAGTCCTTCGAATCCAACGAGGACGCCACCGAGTGGACCGCCGTGCTCAAGGAGGGCCTGACCTTCCACGACGACTCCCCCGTCACCGCCGACTCCGTCATCTTCTCGCTCCAGCGGATCCTGGATCCGGACAGCCCCAAGCGCGGCGCGGGCGACCTGGCCGGTGTGGACCCCGAGGCGCTGGAGGCCGTGGACGAGCGCACCGTCCTCATCCGCTGCACCGAGCCCACGGTCACCCTGCCCGACGCGCTGGCGGAGTACTACAACTGCGTCGTGCCGGAGGGCTACGACCCACAGAACCCGATCGGCTGCGGCCCGTTCCGCCACGTGGAGTTCACCGCGGGCGAGTACAGCCTCTTCGAGCGCCACGAGGGCTACCACGAGGAGGGCCTGCCCTACGTGGACGAGCTCGAGATCGTGGACTTCCCCGAGGACGACGCGCGCGTCAACGCCCTCAACAGCGGCAGCGTCGACGTCATCTCCCAGGTCCCGCACGCGCAGGTGTCCGTGCTCGAGGGCAACCCTGACCTGGACATCATGGAGTCCGAGACCGGCATGTGGCTGCCGTTCACCATGCGCGTGGACCAGGCGCCCTTCGACGACGTCCGGGTCCGCCAGGCCTTCCGCCTCATCGTGGACCGACAGCAGATGGTCGACCAGGCGCTCTCCGGGTACGGCCAGATCGGCAACGACATGTACGCGCGGATGGACCCCTCCTACCCCGAGGACTTCGAACAGCGCGAGCAGGACATCGACGAGGCCAAGCGGTTGCTGGACGAGGCCGGGCACGGGGACGGCCTGGAGGTCGAGCTGGTCACCTCCGACATCAACGCGGGAGTGGTCGCCGCCGCCGAGGTCTTCCAGGAGCAGGCCCGTGAGGCCGGGGTCACCGTCAACCTGCGCCGCGTCAACCCCAGCGACTACTGGAGCGAGGAGGAGGGCTTCCCCTACGCCTTCGGCCAGGACTTCTGGAGCGCGCGCCACTACATCACCCAGACCGCGCAGGGCTCGGTGGTGGGCGCCCCCTACAACGAGACCATGTGGGGCGAGCACGAAGAGTGGCTGGAGGCCCTGGAGAAGGCCCGCCGCACCGCCGACGAGGACGAGCGCCACGAACTGATCCGCGAGGCGCAGCGGATCGAGTACGAGGAGGGCGGCTACATCGTGTGGGGCTTCGTGAACCTGCTCGACGGCCACAGCACCGCCGTGCACGGGCTCGAGCCCGCCGTCTCCGGGCACCCGCTGGGCTCCTACGCCTTCTACCGGGTCTGGTTGGAGCAGTAGGCGAGCTCTCCGCCACGCCGAAGCCGACCCCGACCGAAAGCTCTCCATGACCCGACTCATCGTCGTCCGCCTTCTCTTCGGCGCGCTGACGCTCTGGGCGGTGTCCCTCGTGGTCTTCGCTGCCACGCAGGCACTGCCCGGCGACGCCGCCCAGATGATCCTGGGCCGCGACGCGACACCCCAGCGTGTGGAGGCGTTGCGCGACCAGCTCAACCTGCACGAACCGGTGGCCGTGCAGTACCTGCACTGGCTCCAGGGAATCGTCCAGGGCGACCTGGGCATCTCCTACTCCAACCGGCTCCCCGTGGCCGAGTTCCTGATCTCCCCGGTGGGCGGCTCGCTGATCCTCATGGGTCTGGCCGCCCTGGTGGCCACCCCCGTCGCCCTGGCCGTGGGCGCGTTCAGCGCCCTTCGCCGGGACCGGACCTTCGACCACGCCTCCTCGCTGGGGACGCTGGTCGTGGCCTCCATCCCCGAGTTCGTGATCGGTATCCTGCTGATCCTGCTGCTGGGACCGGGCGGACTCGACCTGTTCCCGTCGGTGTACTCCCGTCACGGAGGCCCCGACCAGTGGGTGCTTCCGGTACTGACCCTGGCCTTCGCCGTGGCGCCGCCGATCGTGCGGATGATGCGGGCGACGATGATCGAGGTCCTGGAGAGCGAGTACGTGCAGCAGGCCCGGCTCAAGGGCCTGGACGAACGCGAGGTGCTGTGGCGGCACGCCGCGCCCAACGCCATCGGCCCGGTGGCCCAGGTGGTCGCCCTACAGCTCGCCTGGCTGGCGGGCGGCGTGGTGGCCGTCGAGTTCCTGTTCAACTTCCCCGGCATCGGCAAGGTCCTGATGGACGCCATCGAGAACCGCGATGTGCCCCTGATCCAGGCCGTGGTGCTCCTCATCGCCGGGGTGTACATCCTCGTCAACCTGATCGCTGACGTGATCGGGCTGGCGGCCAACCCGAAGGTGAGGGTGGCGAACCGATGAGCGCTCCTTCGAACACGGGCACGACGCCCGCGGTGGCGCGCACACGCGGCACCGGACTGATGCGTACCGCGTGGGGCTTCGGGCGGACGAAGGTGGGCGTGGTCCTGACGGGCCTGGTCGTCCTGGTCGCGGTGGTGGGGCCCTTCATCGCCCCGTACACGCCCACCGAGTTCGTGGCCAAACCCTTCGAGACGGGTGTGGACGACACCGTGTTCGGCGGTGACAACCGCGGACGCGACGTGCTCACACGCTTCCTGTGGGGCGGATGGACACTGCTGCTGCTCGCGGGCGCCTCCGCCGGCATCGGCGTGGTGGCGGGAGCGGTGGTCGGCGTGATCGCGGGCTACCAGCGCGGCTGGTTGGACGACCTGCTCATGCGCGCCAACGACATTCTGCTGGCCTTCCCGCAGCTGATCGCCGCGTTGCTGATGATGTCGATCCTCGGCCCGAAGGTGTGGCTGATCGTGGCGGTCATCGCTGTCTCCCACATGCCGCGCGTGGCCCGGGTGGTCCGCGAGGCGACGCGCAAGGTGATCGAGCAGGACTACGTGAAGGCGGCCGAGGCGATCGGCCTGCCGCGCTGGCGGATCATGGTGGTGGAGATCCTGCCGAACGTGTCCAGCCCGCTGCTGGTGGAGCTGGGTCTGCGGCTGACCTACTCGATCGGCGTGGTCGCGGTGCTGGGCTTCCTGGGCATGGGCTTGCAGCCGCCGACCGCGGACTGGGGCCTGATGATCAACGAGAACCGTCAGGGCATGGCCGTGCAGCCGTGGGCGGTGGCGCTGCCCGTGACGGCGATCGCGGTCCTGACCATCGGAGCAAACCTCATCACCGACGGACTGTCACGTGCGGCCATCGGTATCGATCGGGGGGTCGGGAAGTAATGCAGGACAAGACGCGGGACGTGGCCGACGGAAACACCGTGCTGGCGGTGGACGACCTGACGGTGATCGGGCGCCCCTCGGACGTGGAGATCATCAGCGGCGTGTCCGTCTCGGTCAGGCGGGGCGAGATCCTCGGCCTGGTGGGCGAGTCCGGCTCGGGCAAGACCACCCTGGGGCTGGCGCTGCTGGCGCACTGCAAGCGGGCCACGCAGATCAGCTCCGGACGCGTGGAGGTGGCCGGAAAGGACCTGGCGTCACTGTCGGAGCGCGGTGTACGCGAGCTGCGCGGGCGGGCGGTGGCCTACATCCCGCAGTCCCCCGCATCGGCGCTCAACCCGGCGCTGCGGCTGGGGAGACAGCTGCGGGAGGCCCTGCACGACGAGTCGTTGCCGGCGACCGACGCCGAGGCCCGGGTGCGCGAGGTGCTGCGCGAGGTGGCGCTGCCCGACGACGACGCGTTCCTGGCCCGCTACCCGCACCAGCTGTCCGGCGGGCAGCAGCAGCGGGTGGTGATCGCCATGGCCTTCGTGGGCCGCCCGACCGTGATCGTGCTGGACGAGCCGACCACCGGTCTGGACGTGACCACGCAGGTGCACGTACTGGAGACGATCCGCCGGATGACCCGTGAGTACGGAACGGCGGGGGTCTACATCAGCCACGACATGGCGGTGGTCGCCGGACTGGCCGACGAGGTCGCGGTCATGTACCAGGGCGAGCTGGTCGAGCGCGGCCGCACCGACGAAGTGCTGACCGCTCCCAAGCACGGCTACACCCGCCAGCTGCTGCGTGCGGTGCCGCTGCTGCGCACTGACGGGCACGGAGACGATGGGAAGCCGGAGGAGGAGCCGCTGCTGCGGGTCTCCGGGCTGTCGGCCGGCTACGGGCGCACGCGGGTGCTGGAGGGCATCGACGTGTCGGTCTCCCGCGGCGAGTGCGTGGCGCTGCTGGGCGAGTCGGGGTCGGGCAAGACCACCCTTTCGCGCTCGGTGGCCGGGCTGCACCACCAGTTCACCGGCGAGGTGCTCTTCGACGGCCAGCCGCTGGCCACCAGCAGCTACCGGCGCACCGCCGAGCAACGGCGCCGGGTGCAGTACGTGTTCCAGAACCCCTATGAGGCGCTCAACCCGCGCAGGCGGGTGCGCGACCAGATCCTGGGCCCCTACCGACACCTGGTGGGCAGGCCCAAGGACCCCGACGCGGTGGTGGCCGAGGCACTGGGGCGGGCGGCGCTGTCCGCCTCCTACGCCGACCGCTTCCCCGAACAGCTCAGCGGCGGTGAGCGCCAGCGCGTGTGCATCGCGCGCGCCGTGGCCACCCGGCCCGGCCTGCTGGTGTGCGACGAGATCACCTCCGCCCTGGACGTGTCGGTGCAGGCGGAGATCGTGCAGCTGCTGCGCGCGCTACAGGACGAGGGGATGGCGCTTCTGTTCGTCACCCACAACATCGCGCTGGTGTCCAACATCGCCCAGCGGGTGGCGGTGCTGAACCGGGGCAAGATCGTGGAGTACGGCCCGGTCGGCCAGGTGATGTCGGCGCCCGAGCACAGCTACACGCGTGGATTGATCGCGGACACCCCGGACTTCCGGCCCGCCTTCGCGGGCACCGCGGATTAGGGAGTGTTTTTTAGAAGGCTTTCGGGTCAGTGAGCGGCCGTCCGGGCCATCTCTCGCAAGACGATGTGCGAAGTTCAGCCTAGTCGTGCTTCACGAGCGCAGAGGCGTAGCGAGAGGCGGCCCGGTGCCGCGAGGGACTGGAGCCGCAGGCTCTCCCTTGAGGGTGGTGGAGGGAGACGGGCGGGACCGAAATGATGCAAAAAACACGACCTAGCCCGGGATCCCGTGGCGTGGCGGTACCGGACGGCTGCCGCCACGCCTGCCCCGGCGGCAGCCGTGGGTCACCGTGTCTGGTCGGCCTCCGATACGCGCACGCGCGGCGACGCCAGGGTCAGCAGTACCGCCAGGCCGAGGGCGGAGGTGACGAACAGGGCGGCGCCCATGGGCACGGCGGTGCTCTCGTCCAGTCCCACCAGCGGTGCCACCGCCGCGCCGAACAGCGGGGAGAGCGCGCCCAGTACCGCGCTGGCACTGCCCGCACGCCGCTCCTGACCGTGCATGGCCAGCGCGAAGGAGCTGGTGAGGATCATCCCCATGCACGTCATGTACACGAAGATGGGCACCACGAGGGTGGCCAGCGGACCTCCGGCCAGCGTCGCCACGAGCAGCACCCCGGTCGCCGCCACCGCCGTGGCCACGGCGCCCAGCAGCAGGTGGCGCTCACCGAACCGGGCGCTGAAACGGCCCACCGCCCAGCTCCCGGCGATGATGGCCGCGCCGTTGACCCCGAACAGGATTCCGAAGGCCTGCGGGGACACCCCGTACAGGTCCTGGTAGACGAACGGCGTCCCGGCGACGTAGGCGAAGCTGCCGCCGTGCACGAGGCCGACCACCAGGGCGTAGCCGAGGAAGGAGCGGTCCCGCAGCAGCGCGCCCATCGTCCTCAGGGTCCCGCTGACCGTGCCGGGGATACGCCGCTCCACCGGCAGGGTCTCCTTCAGCCGCAGCGCCACGACCAGGACGATCACCGCGCCGAGCAGCGCCAGGGCCAGGAAGACGGCCTCCCAGCCCGCGAAGGACGGCCACAGGATGGCGCCGCCCGCGATCGGTGCCGCGAGGGGCGCGACCGCGTTGATCACCATCAGCAGGGCGAAGAACCTGGTCAGCTCGTTGCCGTCGAACACGTCTCGCACGACCGCGCGGGAGAGCACGATACCGGCCGAGGCGGTGAACCCCTGGAGGAAGCGGGCCGCCACCAGGACGGCGATGTCGGGGGCCAGCGCGCACAGCAGCGACGACAGCACGAACAGGACCAGGGAGGCGATCAGCGGCCCGCGCCTGCCCCGGGCGTCGCTGATCGGTCCGACCACCACCTGGCCGACGGCGAGCCCCACCAGGCAGGTGGTCAGGCTCAGCTGCACGTGGGAGGCGCTGGCGTCCAGGTCGGCGGCGATGTCGGGGAAGCCCGGCAGGTACATGTCGATGTTGAGCGGGCCCAGGACGGCGAGCATGCCGAGGAGGAGGGCCAGGCCCAGGCGTGCCCGGCCGGTCGGGTTGTGCTGCATCGGCGCTCTCTCGTAGGGACGGAGGGCGCTGCGCGCCACGGACCTCAGGCCAGGCTAGCCGCGGCGGCCGCCTCAAAGGGGCCGACGGGAGCGGGCCTGACACGAGTCCGTCAAAAAGCGTTCGGTTCGGGGAGGGGGCGGCGCCAAGGCGCCGGGCCCCGATACGGGTACGAGCTCTTCCGTGGCCGGGGCCGGGCCCGTGATCCACCGGCGCCGTCCTCAGGCCGACCGCTAGAAGAGCACCGACATCACTTCCCCCACCTGCCGGAAGCCGACCTTCTGGTAGGCGGCTCGGGCGGGGGTGTTGAAGTCGTTGACGTAGAGGGTCACGTGGGGTGCGATCTCCGTGAGCGCGTAGTTGACCACGGCCGCCATCCCCGACGTGGAGTAGCCCTGGCCACGCAGGTCCGGGTGCACCCACACGCCCTGGATCTGGCAGGCGTGCTGGGTGACCGCGCCGATCTCGGCCTTGAACACCACGCGGCCGTCCTCGATACGGGCGAAGGCCCGGCCGGTGCGCACCAGCTCCTCCACCCGGGCCCGGTAGAGCGCGCCGCCGTCACCGGAGTCCGGAGGGACGCCGACCTCCTCTGTGAACATGGCCACGCACGCGGGCACGAGGATGTTGAGTTCGGCCAGTCGGACCCGGCGCACCAGCGGGTCGGCGGGAACGTCGGGCTGGTCGCTGATGTCCAGCACCGGCTGGTGGGCGCGGATGGCGCGGGCGGGCCCCCACGCGGGGGTGACCTGCTGCCAGAAGTCACTGACCGCGTCGACCGGACCGATGATCGAGGAGCAGCGGCGGCCACGCCAGCGGGCGTGTTCGGCGAAGCTGCGAACGGCGGCCGGTCCGGCGTTGACGGGAACCATGTTGGCGCCGGAGTAGCACAGGGCGGTCAGGCGGCCCCTGTCCATGTGCCCCCACACCTCGGCGCCGCCGACGCCGCCGGATATACCCGTGGCCATCAGGCGGGAGGTGACGAACACGTTGCCGACAGGGTCGGTGTCCAGGAGCGCACGGACGGACTCCCGGTCGCGTTCTCCGAGGATCCGTACCGGCGAGGTCCGCAGCATCGCATCTCCCCCATCTTCCCGGTGACCTCGTGTGGGCCCCGGGGGACGACTGACCGAGCCTGTTCGCGCTGGTTCCAGCCTATTCGACCGGTTGCCCGGTTGCCCCCGCCAGTCCGGGAACGGCGGGCTCGGCCGTGGTCCCGGGCTCGTCGCGCGCCGTGCTCGGCCGGGGCTCGGGACGGCCCTGGCAGTTGGCGTCGGGGCCGGTGCCGTCGGCGCGGGCGGGCAGTCCCCCGTCGCGGAGGTAGGCGGCGACGAACTCGTCCACACAGGTGTTCCCGGTGAGCGCGACGCCGTGGGTGAGGCCGCCGTCCTCGATCACCAGCGCCGACCCGGGCAGGCGCTCGCGGAGTGCGAAGGCTCCCTCCACGGGGGTGGCGCCGTCCTCGGTGGTGTGCACGAGGAGCGCGTCGCCGTCGTAGGCGGGGTGCTCGCCGGGACCGTCGCCGACCTGGAACCAGTCGTCGGACTCGGCTTCCCAGCTCGCGCACGGAGCGTTGTACCAGATGTTGTGCCACCCCATGAAGGGGGCCTCCCGGTGGACCTCCTCCGCGTCGGCGCGCCAGGTGGCCCAGTCCGCTGGCCAGTGGGTGTCGGTGCACTGGACGGCGAGGTAGCCGCCATAGCCCCGGTCGGAGCCGGCGTCCTCGCCGTAGTTCTCGTGAAGCGCGAGCAGCGGCGCGTCGTCTCCGTCGTTGGTCCGGGCGGAGAGCGCGCTGGCGACCGAGGGCCAGGAGGATCCGCTGTAGGCGATGATGATGACGGCGATCTCCAGTTCGGTGGGGCCGACGGTGTCCTCGATGGGCTTGTCGGCCAGCTCCGAGCGCAGCGTGTAGTAGGCCTCGGCGACCTCCTCGCCAGTGGTGCCGAGCCCGTAGGCGTCGTCGTGGCGGGCCACCCAGTCGAAGAAGCCCCGCGCCGAGCGGTCCAGGGCTCGGCTCTGTACGAGGTTGCTCTCGTACCAGGGGTTGTCGGGGTTGACGATGCTGTCCAGGACCAGGGAGCGGACCCGGTCGGGGTAGAGCGCGGAGTAGACGGTGCCCAGGTAGCTGCCGTAGGAGTAGCCGAGGTAGTCGATCCGCTCCCGGCCCAGGGCCGCCCTGATGGCGTCCATGTCGTGTGCGGTGTCCTCGGTACGGACGTGCTGGAGGAGGGGGCCGGTGTTGTCCGCGCAGGCCCGGGCGTAGTCCGCGGCGTCGGCGCGCAGGGCGGCTTCGGCGGTGGCGTCCGCCGGGACGGTGTCGGGGCGCACGGGTGCGAAGAAGTCCGGATCGCAGGTGATGGAGGGGGTGGAGGCGCCGAGGCCGCGCGGGTCGAAGGCGACGACGTCGTAGACCTCGCGCAGCCGCGCGGGCATGCGACGGTGGATGTGCGAGGCCCACATGCGTCCGGCGCTGCCGGGGCCGCCGGGGTTGACCAGGAGGGTGTTCCGGGCCTCGCCGGTGGCGGGGACCCGGGACAGGGCGAGTTGGACTGTGTCGTCGCGACCGCTGACACGGCCACCGTCGGAGGTGCGGGCGAGGGGGACGGTGAGGGTGGCGCACTCCAGGCTCTCGTCGGCGACGGGCCGAAGGTCCTCGCAGGGGCCCCACGCAAGGTCCTCCTGGTCGACGCGGGTGGCCCCGTGGACATGTTCCGCCGGCCCGGCCTGCGCGGGGACCGTCGCGGCCAGGAGGGCCAGGACAACCCCGGCCGAGGCCGCGGCCCGGTTTCGTGTTCGCACTCGTCTGCCCCCCGCACTTTTTATTACTTAGTGAATTGTTATCACTACTGAGAGTCACAAACGGAAGCGACACGGACGGCTGCCGGACTCGGGTCGGCCCACCCCGGTAGCATGTGCCCTGCCTGGAGCAGACTCGGGCAAAGCAGACGGGACGAAGGGGCGCAATGCGGCTGGATCGTGTCGATGAGCGGATCATCGCAATACTCGGCGCGGACGCGCGGATGAGCTTCGCCGAGATCGGCGGACAGGTCGGGCTGAGCCCTTCGGCGGTCAAGCGCCGCGTGGACCGGCTGGTGGACTCCGGCGCGGTGCGCGGGTTCACGGTGGTGGTGGAGCCCCAGGCCGTCGGATGGACCACCGAGGCGTTCATCGAACTGTACTGCCGCGCCCGCACGTCACCGGGGGAGATCCGGTCGGGGCTGTCGAGGTACGCCGAGATCACCTCCGCGTACACGGTCACCGGGGACGCGGACGCCATCGTTCAGGTCCGGGCCCGCGACACCCACCACCTGGAGGAGGTCATCGAACGGCTGGGCGCCGAGCCGTTCATGGTGCGGACCAAGAGCACGCTGGTGCTTTCACGCCTGGTGGACCAGCCCATCCTCGCCGGGACCGCCGACCTCTCCTGACCCGCCGCGGGGGAAGCCGCAGAAGAGCTTTCAGTGGATGAAAAGGGCCGTTGTGGCTCCTCCCGGCCACCGTGACGATGTGTTGCAGTTCACACCGACGTCACGGAGGGCACCCCCGTATGGATGGTCACCTGCGAGAACGCATCGACGCCAGCGCGATGACACGGTTCCAGTGGGGCACGGTCCTCATCTGTATCACCCTCAACGTCCTGGACGGCTTCGACGTCCTGGTCATGGCTTTCACCGCCAACGCCGTGTCCGGCGACTGGGGGCTGTCGGGCTCCCAGCTCGGCTTCCTCCTCAGCGCGGGACTGTTCGGCATGGCCGCGGGCGCGATCCTGCTCGCCCCGATGGGCGACGTGATCGGACGGCGCAACCTCACCCTGCTCAGCCTGGTGATCGCCGCGAGCGGGATGCTGCTGTCCTCGGCCGCGCAGGACGCCGCCCAACTGGGGCTGCTGCGCGTCCTCACCGGTCTGGGCATCGGCGCCATGCTGGCATCCGCCAACGTCATCTCCAGCGAGTCCGCCAACCGGCGCTGGCGCGGCCTGGCGGTCAGCCTCAACTCCACCGGCTACGCCGTCGGCGCCACCGCCGGGGGCCTGCTCGCGGTCCTGCTGGTCGGCCAGTGGGGATGGCGCTCGGTGTTCCTGGTGGGCGGGCTCGCCACGGCCGCGCTCGTGCCCGTGGTGCTGGTCCGCCTGCCCGAGTCACTGGACCACCTCCTCTCCCGCAGGCCGCGCAACACCCTGACCAGGCTCAACGCGCTGCTGGAGAGGTTCGGGCAGGATCCGTTGGACGCACTGCCGGAGCCGGTGGCCGCCGAGCGCTCCCAGACTCCCGTACGGCAGCTGCTGGCCCCGGGCACGGTCCGCTCCACACTGCTGGTCTGGGCGGCGTTCTTCATGGTCATGTACGGGTTCTACTTCGTGACCTCCTGGACACCCGCGCTGCTGGTGGAGGCCGGGCTGTCCGCGAACGAGGGCATCACCGGCGGCACCCTGCTCAACCTGGGCGGTATCTTCGGCGCCGCGATCCTGGGCGTGGTCGCCGCGCGCTTCGCCCTGAGGAGGGTGTTGATCGCGTACACGCTCCTGGCGGCGGTGATGCTGCTGGTGTTCGTGCCCTCCACCGGGGTGCTGCCTCTGGCCTTCGTCCTGGGCGGCGCCATCGGACTGTTCGCCAACGGGTGCGTGGCGGGCCTGTACGCGATCGCCCCCTCCTCCTACGCCGCCTCGGTGCGTGCGACCGGTGTGGGCTGGGCCCTGGGGATCGGGCGTATCGGTGCGATCCTCGCCCCGCTGATCGCCGGGGGCCTGCTGGACTCGGGCTGGTCCTCCGGCCAGCTCTACGCGGTGGCGGCCGGTGCGTTCGTGCTCGGCGGGGCGGCCGTGGCCGCGCTGGGGGGAAGCGGCGCGGACCTGGCCCGGGCGGAGATCCGGGAGACGCTTCCGACCGCGGGGAGGAGCGACGTTCCCTGACCCGGGTGCCCCGGGGACGTCCGCCAACGCGGACGTCCCCGTTCCCGTCCTAGAGCCGAGAGGTACGCAGTGCCCGGGAGATCCCCCGAGCCGCCGCCTGCACGACCGGAGCGAGGGCGGCGGGCCGGGCCTCGCTCAGGGGCATCACCAGGGACACCGCCGCCACGACGCCTTCCGTCGGCCCGAACACCGGAGCGCCCACGGACAGGGCGTCCGTCGTCACCTGCCCCGCGCTCACCGCGTATCCCGTCTGCCTCACCTGGGCGAGCTTCCTGCGCAGCCGGACCGGGTCCGTCTCGGTCATCTGGGTGTAGGCGCGCAGCGGTGCGGTCAGGACCTCGTCCTGGAGCTCCGGGGGCGCGTATGCCAGCAGCACCATGCCGACACCGGTGGGGTGCAGGTCGAAGCGGCCCCCGACCCTGGTCAGGACGGGGATGGCGTGCCTTCCCGCGATGCGCTCCACGAACACCAGTTCCCGACCCTCGCGAACAGCGAGCTGCACGTTCTCGCGGGTGACCTCGTACAGGTCCTCGAGGAAGGGCATGGCGGCCTCGCGCAGACCCAGGCCGCGCGGCGCCAACGACGCCACCTCCCACAGGCGCAGCCCCACCCGGTACCGGCCGCCGGCGTCGCGCTCCAGAGCGCCCCACTCGACCAGCTCGGCGGCACGGCGGTGCGCGGTGGGCAGGGAGATCCCGGCACGCTGGGACATCTCGGTGAGGGTGAGCGCCGGGGAGCCCGGGGTGAAGGCCCCCAGCAGAGCGAGCACCTTGCTGGTGACCGTCCTTCGCTCGGCTGTCACAACGTGCTCCCTGGTCCCGCGGCGGGCAACAGCCCCGTGGGCTGCGATGCTAACGGGCGGGCGACCGTTCGAGGCGCCCGCCCACGTGTGCCCCTCGCTCAGAGTTCGAGCACGAGGCGGGACGTGCGCGCGCGGGACACGCAGACCATCATCATCTCCCCCGAGGCGCGCTCCTCGTCGGTGAGCAGCGAGTCCCGGTGGTCGGGGACTCCGTCGAGGACGGGGGTCTCACAAGTCCCGCAGGTGCCCTCCCGGCAGGAGGAGAGCACCGGGACCCCGGCGTCCTCGACGGCTTCGAGGACGGAGCGGTTCTCGGGGACCCGGATGGTCACGCCCGACTCGGCCAGCTCGACCTCGAACGCGCCCCTGGCATCCTCCTCCCCGTCCTTGGGCCTGAACCGCTCGACCCGCAGGGCTCCGGGAGGCCAGTGGGCGGCCCGCTCCTCGACGGCCGCGATCAGGGGCTCAGGACCGCAGCAGTAGACCAGGGTGTCCTCCCCGGGCTCGGGGAGCAGCGCGTCCAGGTCCATCAGCCCGACCTCGTCCTGGGGCAGCGCCGCGACCCGGTCCCCGTGTTCGCGGACCAGCTCGTCCCGAAAGGCCATGGAGGCGCGGGTGCGTCCGCCGTAGACCAGCCGCCAGTCGGCGCCGGAGGAGTGGGCGGCGGCGATCATCGGCAGCAGCGGGGTGATGCCGATGCCTCCGGCGACGAACACGTAGCGGCGGGACGGCAGGAGCACGAAGTTGTTGCGCGGACCGTGCAGACGGACCACGGTCCCCTCGGCGAGCCGTTCGTGCACGAGCCGCGAGCCGCCGCGCCCGTCGGGCACGTCCAGTACGGCGACCCGCAGCACGGTGCGGTCCGCCGGATCGCCGCACAGCGAGTACTGACGCACCAGGCCGGGCCCCAGGACCAGGTCGACGTGCGCGCCCGGCGCCCAGGGAGCGAACTCCCCGCCGTCGGGCCGGGTGAAGGTCAGCCGCAGCACACCGTCGGCCACGGCCTCCCGGTGCTCCAGCCGTGCGTCGAACCCCCGCTCGTCGCACGGATCCGTGGTCACGCTCATCGCTCTGCCCCTCCCGTCATCCACGGCGGACGTCGTTCGTATGGTCAGTGTCTGCGGCGGGGCCTCCCAGAGGCCGGTGGGCCTCACCCGCCCGTGGCGGCCGGTTCCGGGACCGCGGAGCCGGGGTCCTGACCGTCCCCGGACCCGGGTCCGTGCCCCTCGGGGTGGGCGAGCACCCAGTCCCACAGCGCGACCGGGTCCTCGAAGAGCCGGTCGGCGCCGCAGTGGCACACCGCCCGTAGCCGGTCGGTGCCCAGCACCCAGTGGATGCGCACGACGCCGTCGCCGCCCAGCATGGGCCGGTTGCCGTCGAGCATCACGACCGCACCCGTCCGGCGGCCGACGGGGCCTGCTCCGTCCCGGCGCGGCCCTGCTCGGCCATGCTCCTGAGCATGCGGCGCGCGGCCAGCCCGCCGGTATCGATGTTGACCGACAGCTCCTGGTAACCGTCGGCCTCCTGCTGGACGACCTTCTCCAGCCGGTCCAGGGCGACCACGTCCTGTAGGACGACGGTGCGGTTGTTCTCCCGGAGGAAGTCCGAGACCTCCTCGTCGCCGAGGGCGAAGTCGCGGGCGACGGACCAGAAGTCGTGGGTGCTGTTCTCGGTCTCGGGAGTGATGGCGTACACGACCTCCACGTGGAACGCGTCCGGGTCCGTGCCGTCCTCGCGTGGCAGCACGCCCACGGGCGCGATGCGGCTGTGCAGCTGGTACAGGCACGGCGGCCGGTACTCGATGTCCTGCCAGCGGGTGATGCGCCCCTCGATGCCCGTGGACCTGGCGTAGAAGGACGGGCACTCGGCGTCGTCCATGTGGCGGCTGACGTAGACGATCCGGTTGGCCTCGTCCACCTCGGTGGTGATGGGGGTCTCGGCGACCTCGGGAGTACCGATGTAACCGCCGTGCAGGTAGGTCTCGTGGGACAGGTCGAGCAGGTTGTCCACGAGCAGGGCGTAGCGGGCGGCGAGCGGCTCCATGCCGCGCACCACGGTGTACCCGTCGTCGTCCAGCCAGGGGGCTCGGGGGACGGGGGTGGCCTCGGCCCTCTCCTCGTCACCGATCCACACCCACACGAACGAGTCCTGCTCGACCACCTTGTAGGCGGGGACGCGGGCGGTGCGCGGGACGCGGGCCTGGCCCGGCACGGACACGCACCTGCCCGAGGTGTCGTAGGTGAAACCGTGGTATCCGCAGATGATCCGGTCGCCCTCCAGCCGGCTCTCGGAGAGCGGGTAGCGGCGGTGGACGCAGCGGTCGGCGAGGGCGACGACACCGCCCGCCTCGGTCCGGTGGAACACGATCGGTTCGCCGAGGATGGTGCGGGCGAACAGTTCGCGGCCGATCTCGGCGCCGTAGGCGGCGACGTACCACTGGTTGCGAACGAACTCCGTCATGGGAGCGCGGCCTCCTTCGTCGATGGACGGCCACTCCCGCGCGGGGTCGGCGCGCCGCCGCGGACGGCAGCACCGGGGTGCTGGGAGCACGTGGTCCGGAAGGTCCGCACCCCGCGCGCCGAGTGGCCTGGGTCACGATGCTGTGTGACGTGGAGCCCTCGGCGCAGCAGCGTTTTCAGGGAGTGAAAGGGTTCCGCCGCAGACGGCGCGGGGACCCCGCCGGGAACCGCACGGCTTCCGAGGCCCCGGGCGGAGCAGGCCCCGGACACGGAGAACGGCCCCGGCCGCACGTCGTCGTGCGGCCGGGGCCGTGGTCAGTGCGCCCGAAGAAGGAGGGGCGCCGCCTCAGTCCTCCGGAAGGGCGACCGGGGCGAGCTCGTCGAACAGGTCGCCCGGGCCCGGGTTGCCCGGGTCGGTCCCTCCGCCGAAGTGGTGGACCACGCCCCACACGGCGTTCAGCGCGGTCTGCACGGCGCCCTCGGTCCAGCCCGCCGTCCAGGACACGTCGTCACCGGCCAGGAACAGGCCGCGGTGGCGCTCCTCGAGGTCGTCCTGGCGGAAGTGGGTGAACAGGCGGCGCTGGTAGCGGTAGTGGCCCGGCAGGTTGGCCTTGAACGCACCCATGAAGTAGGGCTCGTCCTCCCACGACACCGTCACCGGGTCACCGGTGATGTGCGAGCGGATGTCCACGCCCGGGTAGATCTTGGACAGCGACGTGAGCATGACCTCCAGGCGCTCGTTGGCCGACAGCGGCAGCCACTTGAGCGAGTCGTCACACCAGGTGTAGGACATGCAGATCGCCGCCGGGCCGTCCGGGTCGGAGCCCTCCAGCAGGTAGGTGCCCCGGGTCATGCGGTCGGTGAGCGTCATGCTCATGGCGTCGCGGCCGGTCTCGGGGTCCTTGTCCCGCCAGAACGCGCGGTCCACCGGCACGAACAGCTTCGAGGACTCCATGTAGTGGGTGCGCTCGATCGCCGTCCAGTGGTCGATGGGCAGCAGGTCCTCGTCGCAGTCGATCTTGGACAGCATCATCCAGCTCTGCGCGGTGAACACGGCCGCCGCGTAGGTGCGGGTGGACCCCGACGTGTCGGTGACCGTGATGTTCCCGGCCGGGGAGCCCTTGGCGGCGGTGCGGCGCAGGGCGGTGACGGCCGGTCGCGGGGCACCGCCGTGCAGCGAGGCCAGGGTGGTGCCCCGCGCCCAGTGCACGAGCTTGTCCGGGGCGTCCTCCCACAGGCGTAGCGGCAGCTGCTCCACACCGCCGACGATGCCCATGTGGTCGTCGTCCGCACCGGTGTAGGTGATGCGCAGGATCTCCAGGATGGAGTTAGGGAAGTCGGTGTCCCAGCCGCCGGTGCCAAAGCCCACCTGGCCGAAGATCTCGCGGTGGCGGAAGGAGGCGAAGGCCGGGGACTCGCACAGGAAGCCGTAGAAGGTCTGGTCGTCGAGCCGGGCGACCAGCTCGTTCCAGATCTCCTTCTGCGTGGCCACGTCCCGCTCGCGGATGGCCCGCTGCATACGGGTCTGCTGGGCCTGTTCCAGGGTGTTCTCCCAGGCGCGCGCCACCTCGCGATAGACCTCGGGCAGGTCGTCCAGCTCGGCGGCGTAGTGGGACTTCCCCTTGAGGTCCACCACGGTGCTGGGGGTGGCCGGGGAGAGCGGGTTGGGGAAGGCCTCCGTCTCCAGCCCGACCCGGTTCGCGTAGTGCCAGAAGGCGGTGGAGGAGGGCGGGAAGCGCATGGCGCCCATCTCGGCGACCACGTCGTCGGGGCAGCCCGCGAGCTTCTCCGTGCGCAGCCTTCCGCCGATGCGGTCGGCCTCGTAGACCACCGGCTTGAGGCCCATCTTCATGAGCTCGTAAGCGGTGACGATCCCCGACAGCCCGCCACCGATGACGGCGACCTCCGTGCCGTGGCGCTCGGCCGGAACCTGCCCGAGTCCGGCGGGGTGCTCGAGGTAGGCGTCGTAGGCGAACGGGAAGTCCGGCCCGCACATGTTCAGCGGCGTGTTCCGCGTGGGTGCGGCACCTGCGGCCGTGGGCACGGCAGACGTCATCAGGCCCCTCCTTCACATGGGTGTCTTCCGGCAGGGTGCCGGTCGGGTTGCGTACGTGGCTGGTGTTCGCGGAAGCGTCCGGGTGTCGGTGGTCCGGCGGGGTTCAGGAGGCGGTCATACGGTGAGCGTCCGGTACATCGCCGGGCGGCGGTCGTCCAGGTAGCACTGCTCCCGGCGCACGCGTGCGACCGCATCCGGGTCGACGTCGCCGACCAGGAGTTCCTCCCCGGATCCCGCGCGCGACGTCTCGGAGCCGTCGGGGGCGAGCAGGACGCTCCTGCCCGCGTAGCGCAGATCGCCCTCGGTGTCGCAGCGGTTGACGTAGGCCAGGTGGAGCTGGTTCTCCAGGGCGCGCACGGGCACGATCCGCTCGGGGACCTCGGTGAAGGGCAGCATGAGCGCGGTGGGGACCACGAGGAGCTCGGTGCCGGCCAGGGCGTGGGCGCGTACTGTCTCGGGGAACTCGACGTCGTAGCAGACGAGCAGGCCGACACGGATTCCGCCGAGCTCGGCCTGGACGACCGGGTCGGCGCCCGCGGCGAAGGCGCCGCGGTCCAGGTCGCCGAACAGGTGGGCCTTGCGGTAGGTCGCCAGACGGGTGCCGGCGGCGTCCACGAGCTGGACGGCGTTGTACACGGTGCCGTCGGCCCGTTCGGGGAAGCCGTGGACGATGGCGACACCGGTGTCGGCGGCGATGGCGGCAACGGCTTCGCTGAGGGGGCCGTCCGCCGGCTCGGCGAGTTCGGCCAGGCCGTCCGGGCCGAGGTTGTAGCCGGTCAGCGACATCTCGGGGCCGACGAGCAGGTGGGCTCCGGCCTCGGCCGCGGCCTCGGCCCGGCCGGCGAGCCGGTCAAGGGCGTCGGCGGGGTCGCCGCTGTGCCCGGTGCCCTGGTCCAGGGCCACGCGCAGGGGTCCGCGTGTCACACCTCACCTCCTGTTCCTCCGTCGCTACGAGGCCGCGTCCACTCTAGGTGGACGAAGGCGTCGAAACAGTGCGCCGAACCTGTGGTCGCTTGCGTATTTGAGCCGAACTGCCGCGTTTTCATGCGTGCTGTCGCCGATCCGCGCCAGTATCGGTGTGTCACGAGCCTTGGGGGAACACGCGAGGGGCCGGGGAATGAACTGAACTGCTCCCCGGCCCCTCGTGAGCTCGCGAATCCGTCAGGAACGGCTCTCGGCGACCGCGTCGGTCTCCAGTGCGGAGCGGCGCATGCTGTAGCCGAAGTAGACGGCCAGACCGACGGCCAGCCAGACCAGGAAGGCCGTCCACACGCTCAGCGGCATGCTGAACATCAGGTAGGCGCAGGCGAGCACGCCCAGGATCGGGGTGACCGGGGCACCGGGCACGCGGAAGGCGCGCGGCAGGTCGGGCCGGTTGCGGCGCAGCACCAGGACGGCCACGTTGACCAGGGCGAACGCGAAGAGCGTGCCGATGGCGGTGGCGTCGGCGAGCGGACCGAGCGGGACCAGAGCGGCGAGGACCGCGATGACCAGGGAGGTGATGAGGGTGTTCGCTCGCGGGGTGCCCTTGGCGTCCACGGTGGAGAAGGCCTTGGGGATGAGTCCGTCGCGCGACATCGCGTAGAGGATGCGGGTCTGGCTGTAGAGAACGACCAGGACCACGCTGGCCAGGGCCAGTACCGCGCCCGCGGCGAAGATGACCGCCCACACGGGGGTGCCGGTGACCTGGGTCAGGATGCCCGCCAGCGAGGTCTCCCCGTCGACGAAGCCGGTCCAGTCGAACGCGCCGATCGCGGCGAAGGCGACCAGGCAGTAGATCGCCGTCACCAGGATCATCGAGAACATGATCGCACGGGGCAGGTCGCGCTGCGGGTTCTTGGCCTCCTCGCTCGCGGTGGAGACCGAGTCGAAGCCGATGTAGGAGAAGAACAGGGTGGCGCCCGCGGCGCTGACGCCGGCCATGCCCATCGGCATGAACGGGGCGAAGTTGCCGTCCTGGACGGCGGTGATCGCGATGGCCACGAACATGACCAGGATGGCGACCTTGATGGCGACCATGACGGCGTTGACACGGCTGCTCTCACGGACCCCGGCGAGCAGGGCGAACATGGACAGCAGGACCACGATGGCGGCGGGCAGGTTGACCAGGCCGCCCTCCAACGGGCCGGTGAGCACGGCGCCCGGCAGGGACAGGCCCGTGGTCAGTTGGAGGAGCTCGTTGATGTACTGGCCCCAGCCGACACCGACGGCGGCGACCGACACTCCGTAGGTGAGCATGAGGCACCAGCCGCACACCCAGGCCATGAACTCGCCGATGGTGGCGTAGCTGTAGGAGTAGGCCGAGCCGGAGGCGGGGATCATCCCGGCCATCTCGGCGTAGGCGAGCGCGGAGAACAGCGCGGTGACCCCGGCGAGCACGAACGACAGGATGACGGCGGGCCCGGCGACGGGCACGGCCTCGCCCAGCACGACGAAGATGCCGGTGCCGAGGGTGGCGCCGATACCGATCATGGACAGCTGCCAGAAGCCCATGTGCCGCTGGAGGCCCACGCCCTCGGTGTCCTCCGTCTCCGCGACGAGCTTCTCGATCGGCTTGCGCCGGAGGAGGCGCTCCTTCAGCCCGGGCACACCGCCCGGGCCGCCGGCACGGCTGGTATCCGCCGTGCTCTTCTGGTCCACCACGTGATTACTCCTCGTTCCTGTGTGCGGGCACACCGCTCCCCCGGGAGAAGGGACGGCGGGGGGCAGGGGAGATCGCTTCGTACCTGTAACGACCTGAAAATGCCCTCAGCAACGGTAGCCGCGTTACCTGCGTAACATGACCCACCTTCGTTGCGTCTGTCAGTGGGAATCAGCGCAATCGTGCGTACACGCGCAACAGAACGCACGCTTCTGTGAGTGATGCCACATAAAATCACCCTGTGTGACGATTGACACGTCAGACAGCGAACACGCTGGTCAGAGCCCTGGTCACATGAGAGGGGGCCGGGACACGCCGAGCAGCGGGACCGCGACAGGCGGACGGAGCCGGCGGAGGCCCACCCGGCATGGGCCCCGGCTGGGGCGAACCGGACGCCGACGGGTTCGGTCCCGCGGTGGACGTGGCGGGACGGCACGAACCGTCCGGACGGCGGGGTCAGGTAACGGCGCGGGCCTCAGGAGGACGGGGTGAGGGGAGCGGCGCGCCACTCGGGTGCGCTGACACCACCGCGTTCGGTGCCCGTCTCCTCGGCGGTGGCCGTTCCGCCCCCGAGTTCGACCTCGTCCCCGGCGGTGGCGACGGTCTCCCCGTTCTCGTCGGTGACGCGCGGGGGATCGTCCAGGGCCGCGTAGCCCTCGGGCCAGGTGACCAGGTAGGCCTGGCCGCCGTCGGGGGGGGTGGACGGTGAAGCAGGCGAGGCCGTCCTCGACGGTGCCCTCCAGCGTTCCGAAGAGCTGTGCCTCGCCGTGGGGCCCGCCGGGGGCCGTGCCGTGGGACTGCACCCGCGGTTCCTCCCCGGAACCCGTACAGACCCCCGTCAGGAGGAGCGTTCCGGCCACGCCGATAAGTACCGTCCTCAAGGAACCGCTCCCTCTCTCGTCAGCTCGCCGCGACGGAGGTACCGACCTCGCCGCCAAGGTCGGTCACGGACATGTATACGGCACGAACTGCCCCTCAGGGACCTGGGACAGTCCGGTCACGCACCATGAGAGGGACCGCCGGCCGCCGCCGGCACGCCTGAAGAGCAGGACCGTGCCGCGCCCGGCCCCGGCACGCGCCTCCTCCGGAAACAGCACGACGGCCGCGCCGGAGGACCGGCGCGGCCGTTCGAGGCGGTGGAGGGGTCAGCCGGCCACTGAGACCGTGGGCTCGCCCGACTCCGCGCCGGTCTCGCCCATCTCCTCGGCGATGCGCATGGCCTCCTCGATGAGCGTCTCCACGATCTGGGACTCGGGCACCGTCTTGATGACCTCGCCCTTGACGAAGATCTGGCCCTTGCCGTTGCCGGAGGCCACGCCCAGGTCGGCGTCACGCGCCTCGCCCGGACCGTTCACGACACAGCCCATGACGGCCACGCGCAGCGGCACCTCCATGCCCTCAAGGCCCGCGGTGACCTCCTCGGCGAGCGTGTACACGTCCACCTGGGCCCGGCCGCAGCTCGGGCAGGACACGATCTCCAGACCGCGCTCACGCAGTCCCAGAGACTCCAGGATCTGGCCGCCGACCTTGACCTCCTCGGCCGGAGGCGCCGACAGGGACACCCGGATGGTGTCGCCGATGCCCTCGGAGAGGAGGGCGCCGAAGGCCACCGAGGACTTGATGGTGCCCTGGAAGGCCGGACCGGCCTCGGTCACGCCCAGGTGCAGCGGGTAGTCGCAGGACTCGGCCAGCAGCCGGTAGGCGTTGACCATGACCACGGGGTCGTTGTGCTTGACCGAGATCTTGATGTCGCGGAAGCCGTGCTCCTCGAACAGCGAGCACTCCCACAGCGCCGACTCGACCAGGGCCTCCGGGGTGGCCCTGCCGTACTTCTCCAGCAGGCGCTTGTCCAGCGAACCGGCGTTGACACCGATACGGATCGGCGTACCGGCGTCACCGGCCGCCTTGGCGATCTCGGCGACCTTGTCGTCGAACTTCTTGATGTTGCCCGGGTTGACGCGCACGGCCGCGCAGCCGGCGTCGATGGCCGCGAACACGTACTTGGGCTGGAAGTGGATGTCGGCGATCACCGGGATCTGCGACTTCTTGGCGATGATCGGCAGCGCCTCGGCGTCGTCGTTGGTGGGCACGGCCACGCGGACGATCTGGCAGCCCGACGCGGTCAACTCCGCGATCTGCTGGAGGGTCGCGTTGATGTCGGAGGTACGGGTGGTCGTCATCGACTGCACGGACACCGGAGCGTCCCCACCGACGGGGACGTTTCCGACCATGATCTGCCGCGTCTTGTGCCGGGTCGCCAGCGGGCGCGGCGGTGTGGTGGGAATACCGAGCTCGACGGTCACGCTTGATTCACCTCGTCTGCCGCCAGAGGGCGGGCGGCACTTGATTCGTCCGTTTCGGGAATGGGTGTCCGGCGCAGCGCGCGGAGGCGCGTCCGGGGGTCACCGTGCACGGTGACCTCGGCGACACCGTCGTTCCCGGATCGCGACCACAAGGTTACCCGCACCCGAGGGGGTGCCTCACCTCACCGGAGCGCGCCCGGGACCAGCGTGAACGCCTGGTGTCGACGGGGCGACGGCCGTTGGCCGGACGCGTCCGTGGCCGGCGGCCGTCGGCCACGGGTGTCAGCCGAAGAGCTTGACCGGGTTGAACAGGTCGGCCACGAGCAGGACCACGCTGAACACCAGGAAACAGGCCACGACGATGTAGGCCACCGGTGTCAGCATCGCCACGTCCACCGGTGCGGGTTCTGGACGGCGGAACAGCCTGGCCCAGCCGCGCTTGAGCCACTCCCAGAGGGCACCGGCCATGTGCCCGCCGTCCAGCGGCAGGATCGGCAGCAGGTTGAAGGCGAACAGGAAGAGGTTCACCCCGGCCAGGATCTGGATCATGATCGCGGCGGTATCCGCCACGGGCAGGCCCTGAGCCATGATCTCGCCGCCGATACGGGAGATACCGACGATGCCCACCGGCGAGTCCTGGGTGCGCTGCTCGCCCAGGAAGGCGGCGCCGAACACGTCGGGGACCTTGCTGGGCAGGGCGATGAGCGCCTCGCCGACACCGACCATCATGCTGCCCATCTCGGCGGCGGACTCGCCGAGGGTGAGCGGGGACCGCTCGGTGGCGAAGACGATGCCAAGGAAGCCCACGGTCTCGGTCTGGTAGACGCGGTAGCCCTCGTCGTCGTAGACCGGGTCGCCGTCGGCGTCGGTCTCGTAGACGAACTCACCGTCGGCGTCGCGGGCCGGGAGCTCGTTCTCCACGATGTCGACGTCCAGCGGCAGGCGCTCACCGTCGCGTTCGACCACGATCTCGGTGCTGCCCAGGGACTCGCGGATCTGCCGGTTGGCGGTGTTCCAGTCCGGGGTGGGCTCGCCGCCGATCGCGACGATGACGTCGCCGGGCAGTATCCCCGCCTCCGCGGCCGGGGTGGGCGGCGCGTCCTCGCAGTCGGTGGCGGAGCTGCCGACGGACACCACGCACTCGCTGACCTGGCCGATCTGGGTGGTGCTCTGGGGTACGCCGATGCCCATGAACAGCACGCCGAGCAGGATCGCGGCCAGGATGACGTTCATGCCGGGGCCGGCGAACATCACGATGAGCCGCTTCCACGGCGCCCGCTGGTAGAACTGTCGGTCCTCGTCCTCTGGGGAGAGCTCGACGTAGGAGGCCTCTCTGGCGTCCTCGGCCATGGTCCGCCAGCGGGAGAGCTTGCGTGAGCCGCCGGAGGGCTGCCGGGAGGGCGGGAGCATGCCGACCATGCGCACGAACCCGCCCAACGGGACCGCCTTGACGCCGTACTCGGTCTCCCCCCTGCGGACGGACCACAGGGTCTTACCGAAGCCCACCATGAACTCGGTGCACTTGATCCCGAACATCTTGGCCGTGGACATGTGCCCCAGCTCGTGCCAGGCGATCGAGAACAGCAGGCCGAAGACGAACAGGACGATCCCGACCACGGTCATCAGAGCGACCATGCATCTCTCCTCAAAGCGGTGTCAGGCCTGGCGTGCGAGCAGTTCACGCGCGCGCGAGCGGGCCCAGGTATCAGCGGCGTACACGTCGTCCAGGCTCAGTTCCTCGCCGTGGTGGGATGCTCCCCCGGGACGGTCTGTTCGCTGGTGCTCCGAGACTACCTGGGAGACGGTGTCCATGATCGCCGGAAACGCGAGGTTTCCGTGAAGGAAGGCGTCGACCGCCTCCTCGTTGGCCGCGTTGTAGACCGCGGGCGCCGTCCCGCTCGCCGCACCGACCTCACTGGCCAGGCGGACCGCGGGGAAGGCCTCGTGGTCCAGTGGTTCGAAGGTCCAGGTCTGGGCGCGGGTCCAGTCCATGCCGGGCGCCGCGTCGGGCACCTTGTCGGGCGCGCCGAGCCCGTAGGCGATGGGGATCATCATGCTGGGCGGGCTGGCCTTGGCGATGGTGGAGCCGTCCACGTACTCGACCATGGAGTGGACGATCGACTGCGGATGGACGACCACGTCGATCCGGTCGAAGGGGATGTCGAACAGCAGGTTGGCCTCGATGACCTCCATCCCCTTGTTGACCAGGGTCGCGGAGTTGACGGTGATGACGGGCCCCATGCTCCAGGTGGGGTGGTTGAGGGCTTCGGCCGGGGTGACGGAGGCCAGCTCGTCGCGCCCTCTACCGCGGAAGGGGCCGCCGCTGGCCGTGACGACGAGACGTCGCACCTCGTCGCGGCGAGCGTGCACGTGGCCCTGCGCGGGGCTGGCGAGTTCGCCCTCGGGCAGATGGGGGAAGCACTGGGCGATGGCGAAGTGCTCGGAGTCGACGGGGATGATCTGACCGGGCCGGGCGAGGCCGCGTACGAGGGGCCCGCCGATGATGAGGGACTCCTTGTTGGCCAGGGCCAGGGTGCGTCCGGCGCGCAGCGCGGCGAGGGTGGACTCCAGGCCCAGGGCGCCGGTGATGCCGTTGAGGACGACGTCGCACTCGCTCCCGGCGAGCTCGGCGACCCCCTCGGGGCCGGCCAGGACGGTGGCGCGGCTGCCGTGTTCGGCCAGTGAGCGCGAGAGTTCGGCGGCACGGTCGGGATCGGCGACGGCGACCAGCGGCACGTCGAGTTCGGCGGCCTGCTTGGCGAGCAGGTCGGCCCGGCCGCCGCCCGCCGCCAGGCCCTTCACGCGGAAGCGGCGGGGATTGCGCTGGACGATGTCGATGGCCTGGGTCCCGATCGAGCCGGTGGACCCGAGGATCACTGCTGTTCGCTGCTGTTCTTCTCGCACGGTTCCATTGTTCCGCACCTTCGGCGATGGCCGGGATGCCCTCCGCGTTGCCGGGGGAACAGCCGTGGGGGCGGAGGTGGCGTTCCCACCGTTCTCCAAGGACTCACGGGGGGTTCCCACGGCCCCGCGGAGCGCGCCGCGGCCCCGGGAGTCACCAGGCCTTTACAAGCAGTGTCCGTTGGCTTAACTTAACCGGTGAGTAAGTTACCCAACGGTTAAGCCCCCCGCGCACCCCTCGGTCCGAACGGACACCGACCCCGATGGCGAGACGGCGCGACGACCCATCGGCTCCCCCGCTCCGCAGTCCCATGAGGTCCCCCGTCATGCGCCCTGCCAAGAACACCCCCGCTACTCCCCGGCAGCCGGGCCCGCCACCGCGGCGGGCAGGCCAGGGTCCGCCCTCCGTACCGTGCGGCTCCTCCCCCGCCTGCTGTCCTGCGTCCTCGCGGCCGTGCTCGCCGCCGCGTTGCTCCCGTCCGCGCCGGCGGCCGCCTCCGTCGGCGCCACGATCAGCTACGAGACCGTCGTCAGCCATGACGGCACCGGGCTGAGGGCCGAGGTGATCACCCCCACCGGCGCGGAGGGCCCCCGACCGCTGCTGGTCATGCCCTCGGCCTGGGGCGCGCCCCAGCTCCTCTACGTCGGTGCCGCCGCCAAGCTGGCGCACGAGTCCGGCTACCAGGTCGTCGCCTACACCTCGCGCGGCTTCTGGGACTCCGGCGGCGAGATCGGGATCGCCGGCCCCGAGGACCGTGCCGACGCCAGAGCCGTCATCGACTGGGCCCTGGAGAACACCGACGCGGATCCCGAGCGCATCGGCATGGCCGGGATCTCCTACGGCGGCGGCATCAGCCTGCTGACAGCAGCCGGGGACGACCGGGTCCGGGCCGTGGCCTCGCTGAGCGGCTGGGCCGACCTGGCCGCTTCGCTGTACCCCGGCGAGACCGTCGACACGCAGTCGGCCGAACTGCTCCTGCTGGCCGGAAACCTGCTGGGCAGGCCCGGCGAGGACCTGCGGGAGATCGAGCGCGAGTACCGGCGCGGCAACATCCAGCCCGCCCTGGACGCTGCCCCCGACCGCTCCGCGGCCACCAGAGTCGACGCCATCAACGCCAACGGCACGGCGGTGATGATGGCCCACGCCTGGAACGACGGCCTCTTCCCCGTCGGCCACATCACCGACTTCTACGAGGAGCTGGAGGTTCCCAAGAGACTGATGCTCTCCCCCGGCGACCACGCCACCCAGGAGCTGTTCGGCGCGGCCGGACTGCCCAGCGAGGTCTGGGAGTCCCTGGGCGACTGGTTCGACCACCACCTCCGCGGCCAGGACAACGGGGTGGACGTCGGGGGGCCCGTACATGTCAGGCCCAACAACGGACGGGGCGACTGGACCTCGCACGCCGACTGGCCGTCGGTGACCGGCGGCACCGAACGGTACTACCTGGACAGGCCGAGCACCGACTGGTTCCGCTGGCAGAGCAGCGGCGGCATGGAGGCCGGTCCCTCCACCGGCTGGAGCTACGGCTTCCGGACCGGGATCGGCACCTCCGCCGAGAGCGGCACGGTGATGCTGTCCGGAGCACTCCAGCAGTTCTTCGACGTCCCGACCGGGGTACTGCTGCCGACGGTGGACCGCTACCGGGCGGCCGTGTGGATCGGCCCCGCCCACCCTGACGGAGCGCGCGTGTCGGGCACGCCGGAGGTCTCGTTCACGTTCACACCGACCGCGGCGGACCAGTCCGTGTACGTGTACCTGTACGCGGTCGACGGCAACGGAGCGGGCTCGCTTCTCTCGCACGCGCCCCATACCCTGCGGGACGCCGCCCCCGGCGAGCCGGTCACGGTGGACACCGAACTGGCGCCGGTGGTGTGGGACGTGCCCGCCGGGCACCGCCTGACCGTGGTGGTGGACAGCCGGGACGCCCGCTACCGGAACGAGAGCGACATCGGCGACCGGGTGCGCGTGAGCTCCCCCGAGGACGCTCCCGCCGGGATCACGGTGCCGTTCGCCTGACCGGTGCCCGGGGCGGCGCCAACTCCCGCGGCCTCCGCCTCGGGCACCTTCGGCCGTCTCCGGCGGGACCCCCGCGCCGGAGGCGGCCCTTTTTCCCCTCAGATCCGCGACACAAACACAAAGTAGCAGTGTAGTTACTGCAAGTATGCGAGGATCTGCGCATGACCTCGCCCACCACACACAAGATCTTCGCACCCCTGGCCGCCGCGGCCGTCGCGCTCGGAGGGTTCGCCCTCACCGAGAAGCTCCCCGCGTCCGCCTCCGCCGTCACCCAGGCCATTCACATGGCGCACTCCCCAGAGGCACCGGTCGAGCAGAGCCGTGAGGCGCTGGCACGCGTGGACGGGGTCTCCCACCAGTCGGTGGCCGTGACCGGCACCGAGAGCCAGGCCGTCCTGGACTACTGGACGGATGAGCGCATGGCCGCCGCCAGACCCATCACCAGCATGTTGGAGGGGGTCCTTCCACTGCCCGAGAGCGGATCGGGCGTCGACGACGGAGTCGAGCACCAGGCCTCGCCCCGCCCCGACAGCGGGGGCGAGCGCTGGCCCGCGGACGGACTGGTCACCAGGACCACCGGCAAGGTCTACCTGACCATGGACGGGCGCGACTTCACCTGTTCGGCGTCGGTCGTGGACGCCGCCAACAGGAGCACGCTGGTCACCGCCGGGCACTGCGCCAAGGACGGCAAGGGCTCGTGGGCGCGCAACTGGACCTTCGTACCCGCCTACGAGGCCGGGGACAGCCCGCACGGCAGGTTCACCGCACGCGACCTGCTGGTGGCGCCCCAGTGGTCGCGCCGGGCCGACGACAGCTACGACTTCGCCATGGTGGTGGTCAACACCGACGACGGCGTGCCCGTCCAGGACCGGGTCGGCTCCCAGCGGATCGCGTTCGACTCCTGGACGGAGGACCGGGTGCGCGACGGGGTGCAGGTGTACGCGTTCGGTTACCCGGCGTCGTCACCGTACGAAGGCAAGCACCTGCACTACTGCTCGGGCCGCACCAAGCCCGACACCGGCGGCACCACGGCCAACGGGATGCGCTGCGCCATGACCCAGGGCTCCAGTGGCGGCCCCTGGTTCACCGGCTTCGACCCCCGCACCGGCAAGGGGACGATCTCCTCGGTGGTCAGCTTCAAGTACGCCGACGACCGCCGCACCCAGTACGGCCCACGGCTCGGCTCGGAGGCGCGCGAACTGTACGACCGCGCGACCCGGTTGTAGGGGCCGGGGGCTCTTCTCCGTACTCCTCCAGCGCGACGGCGGTGCCCTGTCCGGCACCGCCGTCCGCCGTGTCTAGAGGTCGATGCCGGTGAGCACCAGGACGCGCTCGTAGGACAGGTCGGTCATGGCGGCGCGCACGCCCTCCTTGCCCACACCCGACCCCTTGACCCCGCCGTAGGGCATCTGGTCGGCGCGGAAGGAGGGCACGTCGCCGATCACCACGCCGCCGACCTGCAACTCGCGGTGGGCGCGGAACGCGGTGGGCAGGTCGCGGGTGAACACGCCCGCCTGGAGGCCGAAATCGCTGTCGTTGACCGCGGCGAAGGCGGCGTCTGCGTCGGCCGCGCGCTGGATGACCAGCACCGGGCCGAAAGCCTCCTCGCGCACCACCCTGGCGTCGGCGGGTGCGTCCGCGAGCACGGTCGGCGCCACCGTGATCCCGTCTCGGGTACCACCGGTCAGGAGCTTGGCCCCGCTGGTGACGGCCTCGTCGATCCAGGTGGCCACGCGCTCGGCGGCGGCCCCGTTCACGAGCGGCCCCACGTCGGTGGCCGGGTCGGCGGGGTCACCCACGCCGAGGGCCTCCACCTGCTCCACCAGGCGCGACACGAACTCGTCGTAGACGGAGTCCTCGACGATGACGCGCTGCACGCCGATGCACACCTGTCCCGCCTGGTTGTTGCCGAACAGCGCCACGCGCCGGGCCGCCCAGTCCAGGTCGGCGTCGGAGAGCACCACGGCGGCGGCGTTGCCGCCCAGCTCCAGGGTGACGTGCTTGCGCGGGGCCAGCTCGGGCAGTCTCCAGCCGAACGGTCCGCCGGTGAAGGAGATGACGGGCAGGCGCTCGTCGGTGATCAGCGAGGCGGCTCGCTCGTTGGGCATGGGCAGCACCGACACCATGCCGCCGGGCAGGTCCGTCTCGGCGATGATCTCGCCCAGGATCAGGGCGGTCATCGGGGTGGCGGGGGCGGGCTTGAGGATGATGGGGGCACCTGCGGCGACAGCCGGTGCGACCTTGTGGGCGACCAGGTTGAGGGGGAAGTTGAACGGGGAGATGCCCAGGACCGGCCCCTTCGGAACGCGGCGGACCATGGCCATACGTCCGGTGCCCCCGGGGTCGGTGTCCAGGCGCTGGAGCTCGCCGCTGTCGCGGCGGGCCTCCTCCGACGCCCAGCGGAACACGGACACGGAGCGCCCCGCCTCGACACGGGCCCACTTGATCGGCTTTCCGCTCTCGGCGGTGATGGTGCGGGCGATCTCCTCGGCGCGTTCGCCGATGCGCCGTGAGATGTGGTCGAGGGCGTTGGCCCGCACGTGGGCGGGCAGGGCGGCGGCCTCGTCGGCGACCGCGTGCGCGGCGGCCACGGCCTCCTCGATCTGCTCGACGGTGGGAACGGAGACCGTACCCGCGTCCTCGCCGGTGTAGGGGTTGACGACGGTGATCTCGGTGTCGCCGGTCGCGGCGGTGCCGGCCAGCCAGAACGGACGCGTAGACATGACCGTGACGCTAGTGCCCTGTTTCGTCCGGACGCCTTGTCCACGGTTGCCAATCCGCACGCACTGGTTGGCCACAGTGGAGCAACCACGTCCGAGGGGCGCCCACCAGCGGTACGCGGGTCCTGCCCGCTCACGCGGCATGACCGGTGGGTACGGCACGGCTGACGAGGTAGTACCTTGAGGATCACCAGTCCCCGGACCGGGTGTGTGAGCGCCCGCGGACTGGTCCCTCCCCGGAGGGGCGGGCTCCGGGCCACGTGTCCCTCCGCGGATCCGACAGCCCGGCCAGGGATCTTTGGTCGACTGACTGGCGTCAGCGGGCTCCTTCGTCCAGAGTGGTGAAGAGGGCTCTGCCAGCGTGTTCGGCCGGACCCTCGGGTCCACCGCCGCCGACGGGAGCCCGGGAGTGCTCATTGCCGCTTGTCTACCGCACGCTCGTCGCAGTCCCGGAACACGATGGCGATCTGGTCGCCGTCACCTCCACGGTCCTGTCCCGGTGGCTGAGTAAGCGCGGGAACTCGGGCGCGCGCGTGGACTTCACGGCTTCGGGCCGCTTCGACCTGAGCAACCGCTCCCGCGCCCTGGTCGTCCGCCATGAGAACCCCGACGAGGGGCTGTCCTTCCTACGACTGACCACCGAGTCCGACAAACCGGACGGGACCTGGCAGACCATCGCCACCGTGGTCGTGGATCCCGAACTGTCCCCCTGGCAGTACGTGTGGATCGACATGACCGTGGACCCGGCCGCTTCCGACCAGTTCGGCACTGAGCCGCCCCGGTTGGACATCATGCCGCCCGAGGCGGCCCGCATGCTCCTGGACGCCGTGCACGGCCATGACGGCGACCACCTGCTGCCGCCCACGCCCAAAATCGTGCGCGGGCGCGACGACTCCCTCGTCGACACGCTCGTGGCCACGATCCACGACCCCCGGCGGCGCATGGCGGTGGTGGTCACCGGGGCGCCCCGCGACGTCACCGTCGCCGACTGGCGCAGCTCCATGGCCGGGGCCCTGTCCCGGTGCACCGGCATGTGCGCCGGATACGTGCTCGACGCCGCCGCCCAGGAGCGCATCGGCGCGCTCCTGCCCCGGGGCCTGGACGTGCCGTCCGGCGGGGTGCGCACGTTCTTACCCCACGTGGACCTGCTCGACGAGGGGGACGCGGTGCGCCACCCCCGGATGAGCCCCGCCACGCTCGACACCGCCCGTGACGGCGAACGCATCCGCAACTGGGTGGGCGCCGCCCTGTCGCGGCGGGTACGCGACAACGCACTGGAGGTGTGCCTGCCCGAGCCGCTCCGAGCGGTGGACGCCCTCCTGGACGAGGAGACCGATGACGTGCGGCAAGCCCCGTGGAGCAGTGGCACGACCACCGGACCACGGTCGGGCACGCCCTCGGGCAGGGGGTCGGCCGCCCTCCAGCGTGCGGCACAAGGACCGGCCGACGTCACGGCCCAGGAGCACGAGGCACTGGAGCAGCAGACCCAGCGGCTGCGGGAGGAGGTCACCCGGCTCAGCTCGCGGATCAGCGAGCTCACCGAGGAGCGCCAGGAGCTCCTGGCCGAGACCGCGGACCTGGGCGAGGAGCTCGGAACCGCCCGTGAGCAGCTGCGCTCCGCCCGCTACGAGACCCGCTGGCTGCGCGAACAGGCGCGCGAGGCCGGGCTGTTCCGTCTGGCCGCGGCGCCCGCGCCCCGCGACCCGCAGCGGCGGCCGCCGGCGAGCGTGAGCGAACTCCTGGAGCGGATCACCGACGACTCCGTGCTGCCGCACCTGTACTTCACCATCGAGGACCAGACGGTGTACGAGCTGTCCGACAGCCGCAAGGAGTCCTTGTGGGTCACCCGCGCATGGGAGGCGCTGCTGGCCCTGAACGACTACGCCCGCTACCAGTTCGACAACCCGGGAAGCGGCCTGGGGTTCCACTCCTACTTGAAGGAGACGCCCGACGGTTACCAGGTGATCCCCGTCAAACGGCTGGCCTCCCAGGAGTCGGACTACGTGCGCAACCGGGGCAAGCTCAACGACAAACGCCTCTTCCGGGTCCCCGAGGAGGTCGAGTCCAGCGGCCGGGTACCCATGTACGCGCATATCAAGCTCGACATCGAGTACGGCATCTGCCCGAGGCTGTACTTCTACCCGCACCTGGGGCCGGGCACCACCAACCGCGTGTACATCGGCTACCTGGGCCGTCACCTGCCCGTACAGCAGTCGAACTGACCCGCGTACCCTGGGGGCCGTGACGGGAACGAGCACTCAGGCACCGACCGCCCTCGCCGGGGCGCTGTGGCGCGAGCGCGCCGAGCGGCACGAGCGCCGCGTGGACGCGCTGGTCGCCGACCACCTGCGGCGCCGCCGGGAGGGCGTGCGCCACCCGGTGGAGGACTTCCTGTTCACCTACTACAACCTCAAGCCCGCCCAGCTGCGGCGCTGGCACCCGGGCGTGGGGACGGTGCTGCTGGGCGAGGGCGCCCGTGCCCGCCTGAACGAGCGGTTCTACGCCGAGCTGCCCGGCGGTGCGGTGGGCCTGGACACCGAGGCGTTCCTGGCGGCCCGACCGGTACTGGACTTCGTGGAGCGGCTGCTGTCCTCGGTCGCCTCGCGCCCCGCCCACCTGGGCTGCTTCGGACTGCACGAGTGGGCGATGGTGTACCGGGCCGAGGACGTGCGGCACGGGCAGGTGCCGCTGCGGCTGGGCCACGAGGGCACCGACCGGGTGGTGGAGTCCCACCGGATCCAGTGCTCGCACTTCGACGCGTTCCGGTTCTTCACCGAACCCGCGCGCCCGCGCAACACCCTCCAGCCGACCCGGGAGCGGCAGGCCGAGCTGGACCAGCCGGGGTGCCTGCACGCCAACATGGACCTGTACAAGTGGGCGTACAAGCTCACCCCCGCGGTCCCGTCGGAGCTGGTGGTGGACTGCTTCGAGCTCTCACGGGAGATCCGGACGCTGGACATGCGCGCCTCCCCGTACGACCTGACGGCGTGGGGGTACGCACCGGTACGGATCGAGACCGCCAAGGGCAAGGCCGCGTACATGGAGGCGCAGCGGGACTTCGCCGAGCGCGGCGCGGTGCTGCGAGAGCGCCTGCTCGACGTGTGCCGTGCGCTACGCGCCGCCTGAGCCACCGACGGGGGCCGCCACGCGGGGTCCGGACACGCCGAAGGGGGCGGCCACGGTCGTGGCCACCCCCTCAGGGCTCGCGGATCCTACTCCTGCACGCCGGCGCTCCTGCGCTTGCGGGTGAGGTAGACGGCCGCGCCACCACCGGCGACGGCGACGGCTCCGGCCGCCACCAGCGCGGTCAGGGCCGTGCCGGTCACGGGAAGGCTGGGAGCGGACTCCTCGTCGTCGTCAGGGGTCCTCCCGTCATCGGCCTTCGGGGACTCGGTCTCCCCGGCGTCGGTCGTCGGCTCGTCCGGACCGGTCGGGTCGGGGGTGGGGGACCCGGTCTGGTCGGGGGACTCGGTCGGGTTGGGGGACTCGGTCCCCTCGTCGCCCGGAGGCGGCGTCTCACCGGGCGTGGGAGTGGACGTGGGCGTGGGAGTCGGCGTGGGGTTGGTCCCCTCGGGGGTGTCCTCGCAGACGACCTCGAAAACCTTCTTCTTGGGGGCGCCGTTCTTGCCCTCGAAGGTCCAGTAGAGCTTGTAGCGGCCGTCGGGGAGGTCGAGGACCTCCGTGCTGCCCTCGCCGTCGTCCAGGGTGAGGGCGCCCTCCAGCTCGGGCTCCTCCGACCAGCCGCCTTTGTCGCTCTTCGGCACGATCTGCCAGGAGACCTCCTGGCCCGCGTCGAAGTTGAAGGCGGCGATCTGGAAGTCGCAGACCTTGGGCTCGTTCTGGTGCTCTTCGTCGGGGGTCGACGGGTCGTGGATCTTCACGGTTCCGTTGTCACCGGAAGCGCCGGGGCTGGCGAACGCCGTGGAGGCACCGCCGAGAGCGGTGCCCATGGCCAGGGAGGCACCGAGCAGGAGACGGGCGCTGAGCGCACCCGTACCAGGTTTGGGGGACAAGGGGGACTCCTGTTGTTAGAGATGCCCGCAGGGACAGAGCGGGCTCACGTTAAAGCGCGAGTCAAACCTATCTTCCTTCCCCGCTCTTCGCACCAGTACACCGGTTACGGATCGCCAAAGAAGTGCCGTCTTCCACCCGCGCCCACCGCCTCCGTCGAGTGCCAGGTCAGGCGGCGGGTCGGGTCAGGCGGCGATGGCCAGGCTCCACACCATCAGGGAGCCGAGGGTCAGGGAGAAGACCACCGACAGGACGAACACCGGCACGTGCAGCCAGCGCCGCCTTCCGGCCTCGGTCGGGGCCCGGCGGAAGTGCCACACGCCGACAGTGATCCCGGCGGCCACCAGGCCCGCGCTCAGCGCCCACAGGACCATCGGGACGGCCAGCCAGTCGCCCCAGCGCTGACCGGCGGCCAGCCAGGCGACGGAGCCCAGTGACAGGGACACGATCCGCAGCCGGTCCAGCAGGTTCCGGGTGATCAGGGTGCCGCGGCGCAGCATGAGGGAGATTAACAGCACGGGCGGAAGCACCACCATCAGGAGAGTCGTCACCAGTTCGAACGCGGTTGTCCGGGCCGGGGCCCCGGGCAGGGGCCCGACGTCGTCCCCGAGGAGTTCGAGGCCGAGGTCGGCCGAGTCCAGTGTGCGGGAGTCGGCCGGGACCACGACCGCGTGTTCGTCGTCGAAGGCCCCCATGGTCGTTCCGCCCAGGGTGCTACCGCTGTGCCCGGTCACCGGACCGTGGCCGGGCAGGTCGATGGCCGCCCAGCCGAGTCCCTGGGCGAAGTCGCCGAACCTGCCCTCGGGGTCGGCGAAGCGTGCGTCGGGGAAGACATCGGCCAGTGCGCGGCCCGGGGAGGCCTCCCCGTTCTCCACCATGTCGGCGGGGGTCATGGCGGTGACCGTCTTGAAGATCGACGCGGTCTCGAAGGGGGCGACGGCGCCGACGGTGAGGGCCGCGGGCCACACCGGCCGGGGTGCGGCTGGAGGGCGGGGCGCCGCCTCCCCCGGGCAGAGGGCCAGAGGCTGTGGACGATGAGTCGGCGGAAGCCATGTCCCCAGGTTGCCGCGGACGGCGCCCCGGCAGAAGTCGCCGCTGTCACCTGTCAGCCGTGAGGATTCGGCGGCTTCGGAATGACAAGTGTCATGCCCGCGTCCGCGCCCCGCCCGGGAGGTACGGACGGGCGGCCTCCCGGGTCCGGGTGCGGCCGCCCGTCGGTCGGCTCAGCCGGTGCCGTGCACGATGCGCTCGGCCATCTCCTCGTTGGGGCGGATCTCACCGGAGAGGATCTGCTCGGTGTAGTGGCAGGCCACCCGGTGGGTACTGCCCTCGGCGGTCCCCCCGACCAGGCGCAGCTCGGGCCGCTCGGTGTCGCACCGCTCCTCCTGCCGCCACGGGCAGCGGGTGTGGAACCGGCACCCCTGTGGCGGGTCGGCGGGTGAGGGCAGGTCGCCCGCGAGCAGGATGCGCTCACGGGTGTCCTCCACCTGCGGGTTCGGAACCGGCACCGCCGACATCAGCGACCGCGTGTACGGGTGCATCGGCGTCTCGTACAGCTCGTCGCTGGAGGCCTCCTCCACCAGTGCGCCCAGATACATCACCCCGACCACGTCACTGACGTGGCGGACCACCGCCAGGTCGTGCGCGATCACCAGGTAGGTCAGCCCCAGCTCGACTTGCAGGCTCTCCAGCAGGTTGAGTACCTGGGCCTGGATCGACACGTCCAGCGCCGACACCGGCTCGTCGCAGATGATCAGGTCCGGCTCCAGTACCAGCGCGCGGGCGATGCCGATGCGCTGACGCTGCCCTCCGGAGAACTCGTGCGGATAGCGGGTGAGCGCCTTCGCCGACAGGCCCACCCTCTCCAGGGCGTCGACCACACGCCTGCGCTGGTCCTCCAGCACCAGGGCGCGCCGCTCCCTGCCCTCCGGCGGCCCCTCACCCTCGGCGGGTCCGCCGATCCCGTGGGTCTGCAACCCCTCCAGGAGGATGGACCCGATGTTCTGCCGGGGGTTGAGGCTGCCCAGCGGGTCCTGGAACACCATCTGTAGATGCTTGCGTTCGCGGCGCATCGACTCGTCGTTCAGCCCGGCCAGGTTCCGGTCGTCGAAGAGCACCTCGCCCTCGGTGATGTCCACCAGCCGCAGTACCGCCCGACCCAGGGTGGTCTTGCCGCAGCCGGACTCCCCCACCAGGCCGTAGGTCTGTCCCCGCTGGATCTCCAGACTCACACCGTCGACCGCACGCACGTGGCCGATGGTGCGGTCGAAGAGCACGCCCTTCCGGAGGGGGAAGTGCACCTTGAGGTCGTTGATCCGCAACAGGCTCATCCCTGCGCCTCCTCGTCTTCGCCGACCGTGGCCGGGCCCTCCAGCGCGGACTGGTCCGCCGTCTCCGCGGGGCGGAGGGGGTTAACGCACCGGTGCACGTGTTCGGCACCGGCCTTCTCGCCGGAACCGGCGCCCGCGCCGCGGTCCTCGGCCCCGGCGGCGGTGCCGGCCGCCACCAGCTCGGGTGGGCCGTGCAGGCACTCCATCGTGTAGTGGTCGCAGCGGGGCGCGAACGCGCACCCCTGCGACCAGGCGATGTTGTCGTTGATCGACCCCCGGATGGGGGCGAGCGGCTCACCGCGCGGAGCGTCCAGCCTGGGGATGGAGCCCAGCAGGCCGACCGTGTAGGGATGGGTGGGGTCGGCGAACAGCGGAGCACGCGGTGCCTTCTCCACCGCCCGGCCCGCGTACAGGACGTTGATGTCGTCGCACAGACCGGCGACCACGCCCAGGTCGTGGGTGATCATCAGCAGGGCGGTGCCCTCCTCCGTGACCAGGTCCCTGAGCAGTTCCAGGATCTGGGCCTGGATGGTGACGTCCAGGGCCGTGGTGGGCTCGTCGGCGATCATCACCCGGGGACGGCAGGCCACCGCCATGGCGATGAGCGCACGCTGGCGCATACCGCCCGACAACTGGTGCGGGTACTCGCGCAACCGCCGTTCGGGGTCGGGGATCCCCACCCGGTGCAGCAACTCCGCGGCCTCCTTGTCCGCGACCCTTCCGCGCAGGCCCCGGTGCCGTCGGAGGATCTCGGTGACCTGGCGGCCGATGGGCACCACGGGGTTGAGGGAGCTGAGCGGGTCCTGGAAGATCATCGCCATCTGTGATCCGCGCAGGTCGCGCATGCGCTTCTGCGACAGCTTCAGCAGATCGACCGGGCCGTCGGGCGACCGCATGACGGCACTGCCGCCGATCTCCACCCCCCGGTCGGGGAGCAGGCCCATGAGGGCGAGCGAGGTGACGCTCTTGCCGCAGCCGGACTCACCGACCAGGCCGGTCACCCTCCCCTCCTCCAGGGTGAAGGACACCCCGTCCACGGCCCGCACCTCGTCGGTGCCGCGTCCGCGAAACGCCACGGACAGCTCGTCCACCGCCAGCAGCGGCGTGCTGGAACTCATGGTCACTTCCTCAGCTTGGGGTCGAGCGCTTCCCGCATCGCCTCACCCAGCAGGGTGAAGCCCAGGGCGGTGACGATGATGGCCAGCGCCGGGTACACGGCCAGCTGCGGTGCGCTGGACAGGAACCTCTGGGCGTCGGCGAGCATGGTCCCCCACTCGGGGAAGGCCGGGTCCGGATTGCCCAGTCCCAGGTAGGACAGGGCCGCGGCGTCGATGATGGCGGTGGCCAGGGTGAGCGTGGACTGCACGATCACCGGGCCGAGCGAGTTCGGCAGGATGTGCACGAGCGCGATCTTGCGCTTGCGCACGCCCAGGGCCCGGGCGGCCAGCACGTAGTCGCGGTTGCCCTGGGAGAGCATCGCCCCGCGCAGGAGGCGGGCGAAGATCGGGATCTGGGCGACGCCGACCGCGATCATGACCGTGGTGAGGCTGGGCCCGACGAGGGCGGCGATGGTGACCGCGAGCAGCAGGGTGGGCAGCGCCAGCATCATGTCGATGACGCGCATGACGACGTTGTCGACCTGGCGCCCCCAGCGCCCGCCCAGGACCGAAGCCGCACCGGCCGAGCCGCCGAGCAGCGCGCCGAGGCCGAATCCGACCAGGGTGGCGACCACACCGACCAGGAGGGTCTGCCGGGCTCCGATCACCATGCGGGAGAACTGGTCGCGGCCGAGGTTGTCCAGGCCGATCCAGTTCTCGGCGCGCGGGCCGACGAACACGTTGCGGTTGGGGAAGACCTCCGCGCCCCAGGCCTGGGACGTGGGGCTGTAGGGGGCGATGACCGGGGAGAACAACGCCACGAACAGGAACACCGCGACGATGACGGCCCCGGTGATGGCCATGGGGCTGCGGCGCATACGGGCGAGCGCGGTACGCCAGACCCCGGCGCCGTGGTCGCCCTCCTCCCTGTCGCCCATGAGTTCGGCGAGCCGGTCGACCCTGGCCGCCTTGCGCCCGAGGAGGGGCGTGCCCTCCTCCGACGCGTCCGTGCGCTCTTGGCCGCCCGCGGTCCCGGACCGGTTCTGGGAGCTCGGTGTCGTTGGCATCACTGGGCCCGCACTCTCGGGTCGAGGAGGCTGTAGGAGACGTCCACCAGCAGGTTGATGAACACGTACATGGTGGCGATGAGCAGGATGAACCCGGTGAGCACCGGGTAGTCGCGCCCCTGGGTGGCGGCATAGATGAACGAGCCGATGCCGGGGAAGGCGAAGACGCTCTCGGTGAGCACCGCCCCGGCGAACAGGCTTCCGGTGAGCAGTCCTACGGCGGTCACCACGGGGAGCATGGCGTTGCGCATCACGTGGCGGGTGCGCACGGTGTTGCGGTGCAGGCCCTTGGCGTTGGCGGTGCGTACGTAGTCCTCGCCGACCACCTCCAGGACGCTGGCACGGGTCATCCGGACGATCACGGCGAGGGGGATCGAGGCCAGGGCGAGCCCTGGCAGGGCCAGGTGGAGCAAAGCGTCCCAGACGACGTCGAACTCCCCGGTTCTGATGCCGTCGAGGACGACGAAGCCGCTGAGGTCGGTGCGGTGCGTGCCGGGTGAGAGCCGAAAGGCCGAGGGGAACAGGCCGAGGTTCTCTGCGAAGACCACCTTCAGGATGAAGGCGAGGAAGAACACCGGCGTGCAGATGCCCAGCAGGGATCCGCCGACGGCGGCGAAGTCCAGCACGGATCCGCGCTTGCGCGCGGCGATGTAGCCGAGGGGGATGCCCACGGCGACCGCCATCAGCATCGCGGTGACGGCCAGTTCGAACGTGGCCGGAAAACGTGTGAGGAACTCCTCGGTGACCGGCCTTCCGGTGTTGAGTGAGGTACCGAGGTCGCCCTGGAGGATGCGGCGCAGGAAGGCCAGGTACTGAACCGTGAGCGGTTCGTCCAGGCCCAGGGACCGCCGCAGTTGGGCGCGCTGTTCGGCCGTCGCGTCGTCGGGGAGGAGGGCGTACTCCGGTCCGCCCGGCAGCCGTTGCAGCCAGACGAACAGCAGGATCGACAGGCCGCCCAGTGTCGGGATCAGCTGGAGGAGACGCCTGACGATGAATCGCAGCACCTTCGCCGCCTTTCGTCAGTGGTGGGAACGATGGACGCGAAGCTTCCCCGCCGAGGTGTGGCGGGAGTTCGAGCGTGTTCTCGGTGAGGTGTGGGCCCGGGCGGCACGCGCTGTCCGCGCCTGTGGCGCGGCCGGTGGGTGTGCCGTCGGGAGGTGGCGCGGCGCCGGGCAGTGCGCGGGCCCGACCGGCCGTTGGGCCGGTCGGGCCCTCACCTCCCCCGGAGGGGAGCGGGTCGGACTACTTCCAGGAGGCCTCGGCGAAGTTCTCCTGGGTCAGCGCACTGACGTTGGGCGGGTTGACGTTCGGGGCGAAGGCGATGGACGGCGGGGAGCTGGAGATGGGCAGCCCCGGCAGGATGTCCATGATCTGGTTGTTCAGGTCCTGGTAGGCGGCGAGCCGCTCCTCCTCGTTCGGGTTGGTGCTCGCCTCCTCCATGGCCGAGAACAGGTCCTCGTCGCGGAAGCCGAACTCGCCGTTGTACCCGGAGAACCAGGTGCCGATGAAGTTGTAGGCGTCGTTGTAGTCGCCGGTCCAGCCGAGCAGGTACAGCGGGCACTCACCGGAGTTGGTCTTCGGGATGTACTCGGTCCACTCGTAGGTGACCGGCTCCGCGGTGACGCCGACCGCTGCCAGGTCCGCGGCGATGACGTCGAAGATGTCGCGCGGCGCGGGCATGTAGGGGCGGGTGACGTCGGTCGGGTAGCAGAACTCCAGGGTCAGGTCCTCCTGGCCGGCGTCGGCCAGCATCTCCTCGGCCAGGTCGGGGTCGTACTCGTAGGTCTGCACGTCCGGGGACCAGCCGTCGAGGGTGTCCGGATGGAACTGCGTCGCGACCTCGCCGCCCTCGGGGAGGATCGTGTCGACGATGCGCTGGCGGTCCACGGCGTGCGCGAGGGCCTGGCGGACCTCCAGGTCCGCGAGGGCCTCCTCAGCCTCCTGCTGGTAGGCCATGTACAGGACGTTGAACACGTCGCGGGTGGGTACCTGGAAATCGGCCTCGGTCAGCGGGTCCACGTCGGCGGGCGCGACCAGGTCGTAGCCGTGGATGTCACCGGCCTCCAGAGCCTGGCGGCGGGCGGTCTCGTCGGGGATGGCGCGCAGGATCATCGTCTCGAAGCCCGCGGGGTCGCCCCAGTAGTCGTCGAAGCGGTCGAGGGTCACCTCGGCCTGGTCGTGGTCCCACTCCCCGACGGTGAAGGGGCCGGTGCCCGCGACCGTTCCGGCTTCCTGGCTGTACTCGGGGAGGGAGTAGTTGCCCTCCTCCCCGGTGATCTCCTGGTCGGCGACGGCCTCCAGGGTGCTGGGGCTCATGATGCCGAACGAGGCGAGGCTGAAACCGCCCGGGAAGATCGAGGAGTACTCGTCGATCGTGATGACCGCGGTCAGTTCGTCCGGGCTCTCACAGGAGACGAAGCGGGGCTCGGGGAGGTCGTCGTTCTCGTTCTCCGCGAAACCGCCGAAGATCGACTGCCAGTAATAGGAGTTGTTCGAGCTCTGGTAACCGCCTGAGAGGTTGTACCAGCGGTCGAAGTTGGCGCAGACCGCTTCGGCGTCGAGCTCGTCACCGTCGTGGAACGTCACGCCCTCACGCAGCTGGAAGGTCCACTCGGTACCGTCCTCGGACTGCTCCCACTCCTCCGCCAGCCCGCCGACGATCTCGGTTCCGCCCGACTCGTGCTCCAGGAGGGTCTCGAAGACCTGTCGGCTGTACCGGAAGGTCTCACCGTCACTGGTGAGGAAGGGATCGAGGGTCTTGATGTCACCTGCGGAGGCGAAGACGAACGGCTCCGAATCGCCGGTACCGCCGTCGTCTCGGGTGCTCTCTGCGCACGCTGTGGCCACAAGCGTGAGCGCCGCCGCCGAGGCCAGGAGGGCCAGCGGCTTTCGGGAAGACTTCGCGAACATGGTCCACCTCAATGTGGGGCCGGTCGGGCCCTGGAACGATTGAGTGGACCCTAGACCTCATCGCGAGCGACTGTGAAGATAGACAACTGGGTATTAATACAACCGTTTCATATCTGTGCCGCGATCCATAGGTGCTTTTTTTCTTACGGCATGTCAAACGAGGTGGCCTTACCACGGAATCCTCTCGGACGACACCCCCGTTGCCTTACACGCAGCACTCCGGACAATAGCGCGGCGTTTTATCCGATCATAGGATGAATAAACGTTTCTGGCGCAGTGTCCGTTTTGGATGCTCCGGATCCGATGTCGCCGGAAGGGATCGTCCGGCCTATGATCTGCGGATGACCACACCCCTTGACGACGCGGCGCTGGCCGCGTTCCTCGAAGGCCAGGAATCCGCCTGGCTGGCCGAACAGCTCATGCTGGTCGCCGACGAGGACCCCATCACCCGGACCCGGCTGACCGCCGCGGCCGGAGCCGAGAGCGCCGTGGACGAGGCGCGCGCCGCCGTCCTCACCGGCGTCGCGGAGCATGTGCCGCGGGAGTCCGCCGAGGACTCCGGCGACGACGCCCTGGACCGGTCCCTGGACCTGCTGGACGACCTTGCCGACTACGGGTTCGAGGAAGAGTCCGCCGACATCGCCGACGAGGCCCGCGAGGTCTACCTCAGCCGCCACGGGGAGGACGGCAGCGAGTGCCTGGCCCGGTTGCACGCCATGGCCGACGGCGAGGAGGACCAGCCGGGACGGGGGCCGGGGGACGGCGCGGAACGCGTCCTCTGATCCCCGGCCCCACAGCCCCGCGATGAAGGCGGCGGCCCCCGTACCAGTGCTGTGGGGCGCCGAAACGGATCCTGGAGGCGCCGACGCGGCGCTGTCAGCCGCACCAGCGGCGGACCTCGGTGCTCCACAGCGCGATGTTCACGACGATGGCGGCGGCCGCCACGAGGAGTCCGGCCACCAGCAGCGGGGTGTCCGCCAGCCGCGCGGCCATGTGCAGCGCGAACAGCGCGAAGCCCAGCGCGACCACGGCTCCGGACTGGGCGGTGCGCCACAGGACGCGGCCGCCGCGGCGCACCGGAACGGCCAGGACCGCGAGGGCGACGCCCAGCAGGACCGCGACGGCCATCAGTGCCCGCAGGTCGTTCGTGAAGCCCTCAGGCAGGCCGGAGGACAGTCGGACCCAGGCCAGGTAGGCGAGCAGGCCGTAGACGGGTACCACGGCGAACATCGCGGCACAGGTCTGCCGCACGTCCGTCGGGGGCCTCACACCGGGTCGGCGCACCGCGACGAGGTCCGCCGTGAAGGCCCGGGCCGAGCCGAGGAACCGGGACGCGGACCGCGCGGCGGACGGCGCAGCGGGCCGTGTGACAGGCTGCGCGGGGGACGAAACGGAATCTTGCATGCCGAACAGGGTTGCGCGCCGGACGTGCCCGTGCAAGTTTCCGCGAACCCGCGTGCGAATGGTGATCTGACGGTGACGTGCCCGGGCGCTCAGTCCCCGGTGCTCGGGACCCGCGCCGACCGTATCCGTCGCTCCACGTACTCCAGGGCCTGCCCGGTGAGCGTCTCGATGTCGCCGCGGATGTCGAACTCCCGGCCCGGTTCGTCGGAACCGAGCGGTTCGAGGGCGTCGAACTGCGACTGCAACAGCGCGGGCGGCATGAAATGGTCCTGGCGGGCGTCGATCCGCTCCCAGATCACTTCGGGGCCGCCGTCCATGTGCAGGAAGTACACCCCGGGCGCGCCCTGGCGCAGGACGTCCCGGTAGTTGCGTTTGAGGGCGGAACACGCCATGACCGTGGATTCGCCGAGGGCGTCGTGCTCGGCGATCCACCCGGCCAGCTTGCGCAGCCACGGCCACCGGTCGTGGTCGGTCAGAGGGATTCCCGCCGCCATCTTCTCGATGTTGTCCTGTGGATGGAAGTCGTCGGCCTCCGCGAAGGGAAGCCCGAGCTGCTTGGCCACACTCTCGGCGACGGTGGTCTTGCCGCTGCCCGAGACGCCCATGAAGACAAAGTGCATGGTTTCTCCGTGTCGTGGTGCCCCTGCGCGACCGCAAGCGCCACCATTAATAGTGATATCAATCAATCCGACTAAGCTTCAGCCCGACCCCCGGCCGGACGCAGCCGGCCCAGGAGCGCGAGGAGAACGATGGGCACTGACCACCGCACGCTGCACAACCGGGTGCTGGCGGTGCTCGGCCCCGCCATCGCCGCAGACGAGTACGCGACCGGTCACACCTTCACCCTCCAGGGTCTCGAACAGGACTTCGGCGTCTCCCGGACCGTCGCGCGCGAGGCCGTCCGCGTCCTGGAATCCATGCGGCTGGTGGTCAGCCGCCCCCGTACCGGTATCCGCGTGCGCCCGCGCAGGGACTGGAGCGTCTTCGATCCCCAGCTGATCCGCTGGCGCCTGGCCGGCCCCCGGCGGATGGAGCAGCTGCGCTCACTCAACGAGCTGCGCGCCGCCGTGGAGCCCGGTGCCGCGGCCCTCGCCGCGGAGCGCGGCGGCACCGAGGAGCGGGCCCAGCTGGTGGTGGTCGCCGACCAGATGGTGCGCACCGGCCGCGCCGGTGATCTGGAGACATTCCTGGAACTGGACATCACCTTCCACCGTCGCATCCTAGAGCTGTCCGGCAACGAGATGTTCGTCGGCCTGGCCCAGGTGGTGGCGGAGGTCCTGGTCGGACGGACCTCCTACCACCTGATGCCGCGCAACCCGCGCCCTGAGGCGCTGCGGCTGCACAAGGCCGTGGCCCAGGCCATCCGGGACGGCCTCCCCGACGTCGCCGAGGCCGCGATGCGCTCCATCGTCACCGAGGTGGCCGTCGCCCTGGAGGACGATCCGAGCGGTGAGCGGAGCGAGGAGCCCGCGTCCTGAGGGGGCGGGCGGCACACCGCCCGCCCCTCGTGTCACAGCACCAGGCTGAAACCGAACGCGAGCCCGAACCCGATGAAGCCGATCAGGGTCTCCATGACGGTCCAGGTCTTGAGCGTGGTCTTGACATCCATACCCAGGAAGCGGCCGACCAGCCAGAACCCGGAGTCGTTGACGTGCGACAGGGCCGTGGCACCGGAGGCGATCGCGATGACGATCAGGGACAGGTCGATCGAGGACAGTCCCGAGGAGTTCTGCACGGCCGGAGCGATGAGCCCGGCCGCCGTGGTGAGGGCGACGGTCGCCGACCCCTGGGCGACGCGCAGCGCGAGCGCGATGACGAAGGCGGCCACGATCACCGGCAGGCCGGTGGACTCCAGGGTGTCGGCCAGGGCGATGCCGATGCCGCTGGCCTGTAGCACACCGCCGAACATGCCGCCCGCGCCGGTGATGAGGATGATGGAGCAGACCGGGCCGAGCGCGCCGCCGACGATCTCCTCGACCCGCTGACGGGCGAAGCGACCGCTGCTGAGCACGATCATCGCGAAGAGCACGGTGATGAGCAGCGCGATCGGGGTCTGGCCGAGCAGCTGGAGGCTCTCCACCCACAGGGCGTCCCCGGGGAGGGCACCGATGGAGA
The DNA here is from genome assembly GCF_056312425.1 of Nocardiopsis sp. TRM 82005. NCBI lineage: Bacteria > Bacillati > Actinomycetota > Actinomycetes > Streptosporangiales > Nocardiopsidaceae > Nocardiopsis > Nocardiopsis sp. TRM 82005. The sequence continues at coordinate 114,776 of NZ_JBWDTQ010000004.1, read as the reverse complement.
CCAGGGTGGTCACGCCGGTGTTGGCGAAGATCAGCAGCATCGGCAGCAGGAGGATGGCCAGGACGGTACCCAGGCGCGGGGGGTTCTCGTGCTTGACGGTGCCGTCGGACATGATGTCCTCGGGGACCGGGAGCTCCCACTTGCGGCCCGACCACAGGCCGAACAGGTAGCTGGCCATGTACCAGGTGGGGATGGCCAGGAGGAGGCCGACGAGCAGCGTCAGGCCCATGTCGGCGCCGATCTCGACGGCGGCGGTGACCGGACCGGGGTGCGGGGGCACGAAGGCGTGCATGACAGCGAAGGCGCCCGCGGTGGGCAGGGCGTACATGAGCACGGATCCGCCGACGCGGCGGGCCACGCTGAAGACGATCGGCAGCATGACGATGAGGCCGGCGTCGAAGAAGATCGGGAAGCCGAAGAGCAGCGAGGTCACACCCAGTGCCAAGGGCGCCCGTTTCTCACCGAAGGCCCTGATCAGCACGCTGGCGAGGACGGCGGCACCACCGGTGATCTCCAACAGGCGGCCGATCATGACCCCGAGGCCCACGAGCAGGGCGACGCTGGCCAGGGTTCCGCCGAAGCCGTCCAGGAGGGTGGGCACCACCCCGGAGACCGGGATGCCGGCCGCGAGTGCGGTCAGGACACTGACCAGGATGAGCGCGACGAACGCGTGCAGTTTGAAGCGGATGATCAGGAACAGCAGGAGGGCGATGGCGCCCGCAGCGATCCCGAGGAGGGGACCCGTTCCGTAGACGGGTTCGAAGTTCTCCACGCTGGAGCCTTCCGTCGGTGTGCGGTGGTGCTGAGCCGTGCCAGGGCACGGACCCGACCTGCTCTGGGGGCAGGCTCCGAGAATGGTAATACCATTTGTGAGGTTATGTGAACGCCCCCGTTCCGTTCTGTTACCCCTGCGAGACCTGCGTCACCGACAGACCCGCCAGTGACCGACTTTCACCGGAGGGGTGATGTGCACCACAGGACTCCACTCGGGGCCTCGCTCCGGATTTCAGCCCGCGGGCACGGGCGACGCCCGCCCCGCCCCCGGGGGGCCGAGACAGGGGAGGCGCCGCGTGGCGAAGCGCCCCCACCTGGCGGAGATGGCGCGAAAACACCCCACGGACGCCCGGACCCTGCGAAGCTGACCTCTCCGGGGCAGGGCTCGCCCGCCCCAGGGCGCAGCTGGCACGCGGGCGGAACCAGCCCGGAACCCACCATTGACAGTATATTGTCGATTTGACAGCATGCTGTCATGATCGAAGACACCAGGCAGACCATCCACCTCGCCGTCTACGACCAGCTCGCCGACTGGGAGATCGGGCACGCCATCGCCACCGTCCGCAGTGGCGACTGGCAGCGCGTCCCCGACCGCTACGACGTGGTGACCGTCGGCCTCACCGGCGCACCCGTCACGACCGCCGGAGGGCTGACCATCCTGCCGGACATCACCCTCCCCCAACTCAAACCCTCGTCCAGCTCCATGCTGATCCTGCCGGGGGCCGACGGCTGGGACACCGACCCCGAGTCCCTCTCCCCCTTCGCCTCGGCCGCGGGGATCTGGCTCGACGCCGGGGTACCGGTCGCCGCCATCTGCGGCGCCACGGCCGGCCTCGCCCGCGAGGGCCTGCTCGACTACCGCGACCACACCAGCGCCGCGCCCGAGTACCTGCTCTCCACCGGCTACGCCGGCACGGGGCGCTACCGATCGGCCCTCGCGGTCGCCGACGGCGGCCTCATCACCGCCGGCCCCACCGCTCCCCTGGAGTTCGCCCGCGAGATCTTCGCCGCCCTGGACCTCTACCCGCCCCGCGTCCTCGACGCCTGGTACCGGCTGCACGCCGAGCACGACCCGGACGCCTACCACGTACTGCTGGAGGGGGCCTGAGGATGGCGCAGTCCGAGGACAGACACTCCGATCTGCTCACCGGGGCCGCGCTCACCGTCTTTCGACTCAACGGCCAGTTCCTGTCAGTGGCCGAGGAGCTGGCCCGCAACGCCGGCCTGACGGCGGCGCGCTGGCAGGTGCTCGGCGCGGTGATCGACGAACCCTTGCCGGTGTCGGCGATCGCGCGCCGCTTCGGCACCACCCGCCAGAGCGTGCAGCGCATCGCCGATCTGCTCGTGGAGCGGGGGTTGGCCGAGTACCGCCCCAACCCCGCGCACAGCCGGGCCAAACTGCTCACCCCCACCGAGCTGGGCGTGTCCGCCCTGCGCCGCATCGACCCCGACCACAGCCGGGTGGCCGAGGCCCTGGTGACCGAGCTCGGGGAGGAGGACGCCGAGCACGCGCTGAAGTCGCTGCGCCTGCTCTCGCAGGCCATGGACCGGATCGGGGGTGGATGAGGCTCGGGCAGTATCGTCTGTGGCGTACCCGGTCCCGTACCCCCGCCCCGTGCGTCGGGGCCCGGTCCCGCCAGGACACGCGCCCCACGAGGAGGAAGCCGCCATGATCGACCTGCGCTCTGACACCGTCACCCGTCCCACCCCGGCCATGCGCGCGGCCATGGCCGGGGCCGAGGTCGGCGACGACGTGTTTGGCGAGGACCCGACCGTGCGGGAGCTGGAGGAGGAGGCCGCCGGGCTGCTGGGCAAGGAGGCCGCGCTGTACGTGCCGTCCGGGCACATGGCCAACCAGCTGGGACTGTACGCGTCCGTCCGCAGCGGCGAGGAGGTGTGGGCGCACGAGCACCACCACCTCATCGGGGACGAGCAGGGTGCCACCGCGGTGCTGGCGCGGGCCCTGCCACGCCTGTACTCGGACGGGACCTTCCCCACCGACGAGCTGCTGACGTCGTGGATCGCCGGCCGGGGCGACGTCCACCGGGCCGAGCCAGCCCTGGTGTGGCTGGAGAACACGTTCACCGGCCGTGTGGTGCCGCTGGCCGAACAGCGGCGTGTGACCGGCTTCGCGCATCGGCACGGGCTGCGCGCGCACCTGGACGGGGCACGGCTGTGGAACGCGGCCGTCTCCCTGGACACCGCTCCCGCCGAGGTCGCGGACGGGTTCGACACCGTGTCGGTGTGCTTCTCCAAGGGCCTGGGCGCCCCGGTGGGCTCGGCCCTGGCCGGGGACGCCGACACGGTGCTGCGGGCCCGGCGCGGGCGCAAACTGCTCGGCGCGGGGATGCGCCAGGCCGGCATCATCGCCGCTGGGGCCTTGTACGCGCTGCGCCACCACCGGGAGCGACTGGCGGAGGACCACGAGCGCGCCTCGGAGCTGGCCCGGCTGGTCACCGAGCTGTCCGGGCTGACCGCGCGGGCGCGGACCAACATGGTGCTGGTCCAGGCCCCGGCCGGCGAGGGTGCCCGTTACGCCGACGCCTTCACACGGCACGGGGTCGCTGCGACGGGCGGCGGCGACACCGTCCGCCTGGTCGTCCACCTGGAGATCACCGACCGCGACATCGATGAGGCCGCGCGGGGCGTGGCCAAGGCCGCCGCCGAGCTGTGACCCCGACCGCCGCACAGGTCAGCGCGGCGGTGGACGGCTAAAATGTACCGATTGCCCGCGCCTCCGGACAGGGTCATGCCGCGCATCACATCGCGTAGTAGCATTCGCGTATGACATTGTCGTACTAGAGAGTGGTAGCACCGCAATGCCGGGAAGAATCCAGTCGATCGAACGCGCTGCGGCCATCCTCCGAATCCTGGCCACCGGCGCCCGGGGGCTGAGCCTGGCGGACATCTCCCGGTCCCTGGAGTTGCCCAAGGGCACCGTCCTCGGCATCCTGCGCACCCTTCAGCACGTCGGCTTCGTCGAGCAGGACCCCGAGTCGGGATGCTACCGGCTGGGCGGGGGCATGCTCAGCCTCGGCACCCGCTACCTGGACGGCAACGAACTCCGCACACGTGCTCTGAACTGGGCGGACGGCCTGGCCTCGCGCAGCGGCGAGAGCGTGCGGATCGGTACGCTGCACAAGCACCAGGTGCTCGTGGTGCACCACGTGTTCCGCCCGGACGCCTCCCAGCAGACGCTCGACGTGGGCGACCTCCTGCCGCTGCACGCCACGGCCATCGGCAAGGTGCTCATGGCCTTCGATCCCCTGGCCGCGCCCGAGGAGGACCCGATCGTCGCCGAGACCGGCGGGGCGGCGGTCCTGACCTCCTTCACCCGGCGCACCGTCACCTCCCCCGCAGCGCTGGAGCGCCAGCTGGACGAGGTACGGGACAACGGCTGGGCCTGGGAGATGGAGGAACTCGTGGACGGCGAAGTGTCCATCGCCGCGCCCATCCGGGACCGGCGCGGCACCACCGTCGGCGCCATCGGTGTGCGCGGCGCGGTCGAACGCCTGCGCGAGGAGGGGGGCAAACCAGACATGGAGCAGGTCTCCTACGTGCGCGACGCCGCCCGGGCCATCTCCCGCGAGCTCGGCGCGACACCGTACTGAGCTCCCACGCGTCCCCGTTCGCCGCCCTTCCGCGCCCCGGCTTCCCGCGCGGCGGCTTCCTTGTGCTCGCCCCTCCCTGGCACCGTTGCTCGACGGGCGGAGTGATCCACGCGACACGATTGCGTCACACGGCCTTGACATGGGCAGGAAAGACGGATGAAACTAACGCCTAATCATGCGTCAATGTCGTACAACGTGCGGGTATAACCCAGTCCGCGTGCGTGCGGCCCTGTCCCGAGCCCTCTCCACCCTGAAGGCGAGCACCCGATGAGTCAGCAGTACGTCGCCGCGATCGACCAGGGCACCACGTCGAGCCGCTGCATCCTCTTCGACCGCGACGGACGTATCGTCTCGGTCGACCAACGCGAGCACAGGCAGATCTTCCCCAAGCCCGGATGGGTCGAACACGACGCCGAGGAGATCTGGGCCAACGTCGAGGTGGTCATCCGGCAGGCCCTCGACAAGAACGACATCACCCCCGAGCAGATCGCCGCCGTCGGCATCACCAACCAGCGCGAGACCACCCTGGTCTGGGACCGCGAGACCGGTGAGCCCGTCCACAACGCCATCGTCTGGCAGGACACCCGAACCGGCGGACTGATCCGCGAGCTCGGCGGCGAGGCCGGGCAGGACCGCTTCCGCGAGAAGTGCGGACTGCCGCTGGCCACCTACTTCTCCGGCCCCAAGCTGCGCTGGCTGCTCGACAACGTCGACGGCCTCCGCGAGCGCGCCGAACGTGACGAGGTCATGTTCGGCACCATGGACACCTGGATCATCTGGAAGCTGACCGGCCGCCACGTCACCGACGTGACCAACGCCAGCCGCACCATGCTGATGAACCTGTCCACCCTGCAATGGGACCAGGAAATCCTGGACGCCATGGGCATCCCCGCGGGCATCCTGCCCGAGATCCGCTCGTCCTCCGAGGTCTACGGCGAGGCCCGCGGCCACCTGGCCGGGACCCCCGTCGCGGCCTCGCTCGGCGACCAGCACGCCGCCCTGTTCGGGCAGACCTGCTTCGACCCCGGCGACGTCAAGGGCACCTACGGCACCGGGACCTTCCTGGTCATGAACACCGGCACCGAGCCGGTGACCTCCGAGAACGGCCTGCTCACCACCCTGGGTTACAAGCTGGGCGACGAACCGGCCGTGTACGCCCTGGAAGGCTCCATCGCCGTCACCGGCTCCCTGGTGCAGTGGCTGCGCGACAACCTGGGCATGATCTCCACCGCACCGGAGATCGAGACGCTCGCCCTCACCGAGGAGGACAACGGCGGCTGCTACATCGTGCCCGCCTTCTCCGGCCTGTTCGCCCCGCACTGGCGCAGCGACGCGCGCGGCGTCATGACGGGCCTGACCGGCTACGTCAACAAGGGCCACATCGCACGCGCCGTCCTGGAGGCGACCGCGTGGCAGACCCGAGAGGTCGTCGACGCGATGAACGCCGACGCGCCGACGGAGCTGACCATGCTGAAGGTGGACGGCGGCATGACCGCCGACAACCTGCTCATGCAGATCCTCTCCGACGTGCTCGGCGCCGAGGTCGTCCGTCCGATGGTCGCCGAGACCACCTGCCTGGGCGCCGCCTACGCCGCCGGGCTGGCGGTGGGCTACTGGCCCGACGTGGAGACCCTGCGCGTCAACTGGCACAAGGCGGCCGAGTGGACGCCGAAGATGGACCAGGACGTCCGCACGCGTGAGTACCACAACTGGAAGAAGGCCGTGCGCCGCACCCTGGACTGGGTCGAGCACGAGGACGCCGAGTAGCACGGGGCACGACAACCCCACCGAACGACCGACTCCCAGGGGCGCCGGCTGCCACCTTCGACCCCTGGGAGCGGCCCGCGGGGCGCCGGACGCGCCCCACCATCCCATCCCTGTGACGGGTGTGTCTGATTATCCCCTCGTGTACCGCTCCGTCGGTCCACCCGGACGGATGAGACCTCCCGTGACCCAGTTCCCCCTCACGGGGCGGAGGTCCCCATGGTGTATCTGGCAGAGTTCATCGGTACGGCAATCCTGACCCTGCTCGGCTGCGGCGTCGTCGCCGGTGTCTCACTCGCACGGTCCAAGGCTCTCGGCGGAGGCTGGATCGTCGTCACCTTCGGCTGGGGTATGGCGGTCGCGATGGCCGTCTACGTCGTCGGCGCCACCAGCGGCGCCCACATCAACCCGGCGGTCACACTCGGCCTGGCCAGCGTCGGCGAGTTCGGCTGGGCACAGGTGCCCGGTTACATGCTGGCCCAGGTGGCCGGCGGGTTCACCGGCGCCGTCCTCGTCTACCTGGTCTACCTTCCGCACTGGAAGGTGACCGACGACCCGCAGACGAAGCTGGGCGTGTTCAGCACCATCCCGGCCGTGCGCAACATGGTCGCCAACTTCATCACCGAGGTCATCGGTACCGCGATGCTGCTCCTTGGTGTGCTGGGCATCGGCGCGAACGCGGGGTTCGTCTCCGTCAACGAGGGCGTCGACCTGAGCGGCCTGTTCGCCAACGGCCTCGCGCCGCTGCTGACCGGTCTGCTGGTGCTCGCGATCGGCCTGTCGCTGGGCGGCCCGACGGGGTACGCCATCAACCCCGCCCGCGACCTGGGCCCGCGCATCGCGCACGCGCTGCTGCCCATCCCTGGCAAGGGCCCGTCCGACTGGGGGTACGCCTGGCTCCCCGTGGTGGCACCGCTGGTGGGCGGTGTGATCGGCGCCTGGATCTGGCGGCTGACCGGGTTCGGGGGCTGATCCGGGCCCGGTCCGGTACCGGCTCCGTGCCCCTTCCCCGGGGTCGGCCTCCCCGGTGGCGTCCCTCCCACAACGCGCCCAGGGCGTCCGGCATGCTCGCCGGGCGCCCTGTCCCGCGTGCGGCCCCGGTGCACCGTGGACGGCCACCGCTCCCGACGGCTCCTGCTGGCGGCGCCCGTACCCGTCACGAGCGGGGGCAGGTCTCCACGTGGGCCTCCTGAAGGTAGTCGAGTGTCTCTCCCGGACGCAGGGCGACCAGGCGGATGTGGTTGACGAGGTTCTGGTAGCGCGCCACCTCGTCGGGCTCCTCCAGGTAGATGCCGTCGGTGGCGGTCTCCAGGTAGACGACCGTGGGGTCGATGGCGGTGGGGAACTCCATGATGACGAAGGGTCCGCCGGAGCCGGGGTTGAGCTTGGTGGCCAGAGTCATCTGGACGGTGACATGGGGACGCCGTGCCATCTCCAGGATGTGCTTGACCTGGGCGTGCTTGGCCTCCGGGAAGTCCTGGAGCCGGAGCAGGGCACCCTCGTCGAAGATCGCGCACAACTCCGGGGGGTCCTCGTCGTCCAGGATGCGCTGCCGGGCCATCCGGGCGTCGGTGACGCGGCGGATGTCCTGGGGGCTGGCCAGGCAGGCCTGCGAGGTGACCCGCATGTACTCGGGTACCTGGAGCAGCCCGGGCAGGACCACCGGCTGCCAGGTGGTGATGGAGCTCGCCTCGGTCTCGAAACCGACGTAGCGGGCCGCGAGCACGTCCCGGTACCGGGTCCACCATCCGCGTTCGAGGGACTGACGGCACAGAGTGAGGATCTCGTCGTGCTCCTGGCCGGGCTCGACCTCACAGGCGTCCAGAATGGCGCGGATCTCGCTGAGCCGGGGACGCTTCTTCACACCCGACTCGATGTTGGAGTAGGTGGACTTGGACAGCCCCGCGGCGGCAGCCGCCTCTTCGCTGGTCTTGCGTGCGGCCAGCCGTACCCGCCGAAGCTCGGCGGAGAGGCGGCGTCGCCGGATGGTGGGTGAGTACCTGGTCGCCATGATGAGGCTCATCGTAAGTCGGAAAACACCCGTTACGCTGGGCAATCCAGCAAATCCGCACTCCGGGTACGGCCCTCCCCGCCGAACCGGTACACCCGGTCACATGATCCTGGAATGCAGCTTTCTGGACCCCGGGTCTCTCCGTCCGCGCACTCGCGCACTCGTGCGGTCAGGCGCCCCGCCTCAGCGGGCCGGCGGAACCGTGAGGGCTCGACACCACACGCAAGTTCCTGAGTTCGACAATGCCGTATTCCACATGCACCATGTGTCCACACGCATCCCCTCCGCGACACCAGAGGACTGACGCCTCTCCCATTTCCCTGGAAGGAGCCCCCAAGGGCGCCGAATCACCCCTCCGCCTTCTCTGGCGTGCGGCATTGTCGTATTATATGGCTGGTACTCGCATGAAACGTGGAGCCCGTTCGGCTACACGCGAGACCCCCGCCATCCCTCCGAACGGACGGAGCACCAGCCATGACCATCAGCACCAGCCCGAACCACACCGCCACCACGCGCTCACGAACCCGGGACGAACTCACCCGGGGAACCTTCGACCTCCTGGTCATCGGCGGCGGCATCCTCGGCACCTCCGTCGCATGGACCGCCACCCAGGCGGGTCTGCGTGTGGCCATGGTCGACGCCGGGGACTTCGCCGGAGCCACTTCCAGCGCCTCCTCCAAGCTGGTGCACGGCGGTCTGCGCTACCTCCAGACGGGCAACGTGCGCCTGGTCGCGGAGAACCACCGGGAGCGCCGTTCCCTGGCTTCGGACGTGGCACCGCACCTGGTCAACCACATGCCGTTCCTGGTCCCCGTCTACTCAGGCGGACCGCACAGCGCGGCGAAGATGGGCGCCGGGGTGTTCCTGTACTCGGCGCTGTCAGCCTTCGGTGACGGCGTGGGCCGTCTGCTCTCACCCGCCCAGGCGCAGCGTCTCGCTCCCGGACTGCGAACCGACGGCCTCAAGTCGGTGGCCGCCTACAGCGACCACCAGATGAACGACAGCCGAATGGCCGTCATGACCGTGCGCGCCGCCGTGGACGCCGGGGCCGTGGTGCTCAACCACGCCGAGGCCGCGGGCCTGCGCACCACCGGGGGCCGGGTCACCGGCGCCGACCTGCGCGACCGCGTCGACGGCCGTGAGTTCGGGGTCGACGCGCGACTGGTCCTCAACGCGACGGGCCCGTGGGTGGACCATCTGCGCCGCATGGAGGACCCGGCCGCCTCCCCCAGCGTCCGGCTGTCCAAGGGCGCCCACCTGGTGCTGCGCACCCCGGAACCGTGGCGGGCCGCGCTGACCATCCCCGTGGACAAGTACCGGGTGTCGTTCGCCATCCCGTGGGAGGGCAGGCTGCTCCTGGGCACCACCGACGAGGAGTACACCGAGGACCCGGCCGACGTCTCGGTACTGCCCAAGGACGTCGAGCAGATCCTGGGGGAGGCGAAGCTGGGCATCGACGCGCCCTACCTGGACGCCTCCCACGTCGACTACTCGTTCGCGGGCCTGCGGGTGCTGCCCGGCGGACCCGGCGGCACCAGTGCGGCCAAGCGGGAGACCGTGGTCAGCCAGGGCCGGGGCGGGATGCTGTCGGTGGCCGGCGGCAAGTGGACGACCTACCGGCACATCGGCCGGGCCGTCCTGGAAGAGCTGCGCCGGGTGCGCGCGGTACCGCTGGCCGAGGACATGGCCGACCCTCTGCGGACGGTGCCGCTGCCCGGCCTGGCCAGTCCGGACGCGGTGGCCCAGCGGCTGATCACCGACCGTGCGCCCGGCACGCGGATGGACCCGCTGGTCTCCCGGCACCTGGCGTCGCACTACGGCAGCCTGGCGATGGACATCGCGGCGCTGGTGCGCGAGAGGCCGGAACTGGGCGAGCGCGTCCACCCCGACGGGCCCGACATCTGGGCGCAGGTGGTCTTCGCCCGCGACCACGAGTGGGCGGTGACCGCGGACGACGTACTGCGCCGCCGCACCACCGTGACCGTGCGCGGTCTGGACACCCCGGAGGTGCGCCGGCGTACCGAGGCCCTGCTGGGGGAGTAGGCCCTCCGCGGGAGGGCGCTGGGGCCGAAGGCTCCCGGCCGGGGCGGGGGGAGGGGAGGGCGGCGAGGAGGGGCACCGCGCGGAACCCGGCCGTCGAGGGCCGGGCGGAAACGCGAACGCCCCGGAGGGCAGGGCCTTCCGGGGCGTTCTACGACGTGGTCTTAGATACCGACGACGTTCTCGGCCTGCGGGCCGCGAGTGCCGGCGACGACGTCGAACTCCACGCGCTGGTTCTCCTCGAGGTTGCGGAAGCCGCTACCCTGGATCGCGCTGTAGTGAACGAAGGCGTCGGGGCCACCGTCGTCGGGGGAGATGAAGCCGAAGCCCTTCTCGCCGTTGAACCACTTCACAGTTCCCTGAGCCATGTTTTTCTCCTTCAGCTCGGTGTACACGAACGCATACTCACGTCCGAAAATTGCCGCGAGCCGACTCCAAGAGAAACCGCCCGCCGGTCACAAACTCCGCGGGCAAGACACCAACTGCGAAATTCAACGACTAACAATCTTCTCTGAACTTACCACAGCTGAGCGTGCCGACGAAGGGTCTCGATGTGGCAACACGCACGACCCGCGAGGGAATACTCACGGGCCGCGCGGTGTACACGTGTGACGCAAGTTATAGTAACAGCCACATCACGCTCTGTTCGTGAACGTGGGCGCCGCTGCGTCGTTCACGCACTTCAGCGCGGGTGGGCCGTGTCCGGTTCCTGGCCCCTCCCCCTACCACCCGCGACCGCGAAGGTGTACGGCCCGCCGGACGGCGGCACCCGTCCAAGCTGTGCCCCGGACGCCTCCGGGCCGCGTCCGTCAACGTTCGGGGCGAGGCCCCGTAAGAGCACGCGAGCCCACGCACTCACCCTCAAATCCGGATCTTCCTCCCGGATTTCAACATCGAATTCCGTTTTTCGGCAGACGGTGTCGCGGCCACACGAGAAGAACCGCCATACCCTCTCCACCGCGCTGCCGAGACCGGAAAAACCGAGGCGCCCGCCGGGCGGCGGACGCCGCGCGAAGGAAGCGGCGGAGGGCTCAGCCCTGGTCGATCCCCACGAAGTGGTCCTCCTCGGCCTCGATGAGCGGTGCCGACTCCTCGTCGGGCGCCGTCGGCAGGACGACGTCCTCAGGCGGGTTGGCCTCCAGCTCGGCGTCGATCTCCGCCCAGGTGCGGTGCAGCTGCGGCACGCAGGAGAGCAGGTGGCGGCTGTAGGGGTGCATCGGGTTGTCGAACACCCTGGCCGTGGGCCCCATCTCCGCGATGGCGCCCTTGCGCAGGATCACCGACTTGTCGCTGACGTAGTTGCCCAGGGACAGGTCGTGGGTGACGAACAGGATGCCGAGCCCGCGCTCCTTGAGGTCGGCGAGCAGGTTGAGCACGTCGATACGGGTGGAGGCGTCCAGCATGCTGATGATCTCGTCGGCCACCAGCAGCTTGATGTCCAACAACAGCGCCCGCGCGATCAGCAGCCGCTGCAACTGGCCGCCGCTGAGCTGGTGCGGGTACTTGCCGAGGACGTTGCCCGGGTCCAGGCGCACAGTGGCCAGCGCGTCCAGCACCTTCTCCTTCCACACCGCGGCCGGCGTCCGCGGGAAGTAGGAGGTGTGGATCATCTCGAAGACCCGGTCGGCCTTGAAGATCGGGTTGAAGCAGCTGAACGGGTCCTGGAAGACCCCCTGCACCTGGCCGTAGTACTCCTTGCGCGCGGTGTGGCCCCGGATCGTGGTGATGTCGGTGCCCTCGAAGGTGATCCGCCCGGCGGAGGGCTTGGACAGGCCCAGCACCATCTTGCCGATGGTGCTCTTGCCGCTGCCGCTCTCACCGATCAGCGAGACGACCTCGCCCGGCTCCACCGTCAGGTTGACGTCGCGCACGGCACGCAGGCGGCCGCCGCCGAAGGCGCCCACCCTGTACACCTTGTGCACGTGACTGAGTTCCAGCACGGTCTGACTCACCCCGTCTTCCAGCATGCGGCCCAGTGGCCGGGTTCGATCTCCACCAGCGGCGGCTGTTCGGAGCACTTGGAGAATGCCATCGGGCAGCGGTCCTTGAACCGGCAGCCGGTGGGCGGGTCGAGCAGGCCCGGCGGGGTGCCGGGGATGCCCTCCAGGCGGCCCTGCGCCGTGGTGGATCCGACCTCGGGCAGAGCGCCGATGAGCATCTGGGTGTAGGGATGCTTGGGCTCGTTGATGATGGTCGAGGCGGGTGCCTTCTCCACGACGTGGCCCGCGTACATCACCATGATCGTGTCCGCCATCTGGTACACGAGCGAGATGTCGTGAGTCACGAAGATCATGCTCTTGACGTATCCGCGGTCGCGGAACTCCACCATCGACTCGGCGACGGCCCGCTGCGTGGACACGTCCAGGGCCGAGGTGACCTCGTCGGCGATCAGCAGCGACGGGTCGAGCAGGGTGGAGATCACCATGACGACGCGCTGCTTCATGCCCCCGGACAGCTCGATCGGGAACCGGTTGAGCACGTCGGTGTCCAGGCCGACCAGTTCCAGCCGGCGGTTGAGCTCGTCTGCGATGTCGGCGGGCCGGACACCGCGTGCGCGCAGCAGCTCGTTGACCATCCGACCGATCTTGCGGGTGGGGTTGAGGGCGCTCATCGCGTACTGCGGGATGAGCGAGATCTCGTGGTAGCGGAGGGGGACCATCGCGTTGTCGTCCGCGATGGGCACGTCCTTGCCGTCCAGCTCGATGGTGCCGTCCACGTGGCGCATCCGCGAGTCCAGGCGGATCATGCTCTTGCCCAGGGTGGTCTTGCCGCAGCCGGACTCGCCGGCCAGGCCCATGATCTCCCCGTCCGCGAGGTCGAACGTGACACCGTCGAGGGCGTGAACGTCCCCGCGCAGGGTCTGGTAGTAGACCTTCAGGTCATTGACGCGCAGGGTCATTACAGCTCCCGCAGCTTGGGGTTGAACACTTCGTCCAACCCGACGTTGAGGATGTACAGCGAACCCACGATCACCGTGATGCCGAGCCCCGGCGGGATGAACCACCACCACATGCCGAGTTGCAGGGCACTCCAGGCGACGGCGCTCTCCAGCATCAGGCCGAGGGACACGCCGTTCGACGGGCCGAGACCGATGAAGTCCAGGCCGGCGGCAATCAGGATGGCTCCACCGAACAGCAGGATGAAGGACATCACCAGGTAGGAGCTCATGTTGGGCGCGATCTCGGTGGTGATGATCTTCCACGTGCGCCGGCCGCTGAGCCGGGCCAGGTCCACGTAGTCTCGGGTGGCCAGCGACAGCGCCTGGGAGCGCACCGCGCGCGCCGCCCACGGCCACGAGGTCAGTCCGATGAACAGGCCCTGCACGAACAGGCCGCGCGCGTCCAGGTAGGCGATCGCGACGATGAGGACGACCATGGCGGGCAGGACCAGGACCACGTTCGTGATCATGTTGAGGATCTCGTCGACGATCCCGCCCTTGTACCCGGCGACGAAGCCGACCGCCGTGCCGATGACGAAGGCGACGCCGCCGCCGAACACGCCGATGATGAACGTGGAGCGCACCCCGTACACGAACTGGGCCCAGATGTCCTGGCCGAACGTGGTGGTGCCGAACCAGTACTCGCCGCTGGGCGGCTGGGTCTGGGGACCGACGTACTGGTTGGGGTCGTGGTCGACGAAGAACGGGCCGATGATCCCTAGCAGCAGGAAGCTCAGGACGACGCCCAGTCCGATGAGCAGCTTGGGGTTGCGCCGGGCGAAGTGCAGGGTCTCGGAGACCTTGCGCTCGCCGGCCGGCTCGGGAGAGCCCGCGGAGTCCGCGGTTCCCGGTGCTCCGGCGACACTCGTCATGAGGAGCCTCCCGTCATCTGGACCCTGGTGCGCGGGTCGATCAGCACGTAGACGATGTCGATGATGAAGTTGGCGATCAGCACCCCGACGACCACGAACAGGAAGATTCCCTGGAGCAGGAAGAAGTCCCTGCTGTTCAGGGAGTCCAGGATGAGGCTGCCGAGGCCGGGGTAGCTGAAGACGATCTCGGTGAGCAGGGAGCCCGCGATGATCGTGCCCAGCTGGACCGCCAGACCGGTGATCTGCGGCAGCATCGCGTTGCGGAACGCGTAGCGGCGGATCAGCTTGCGCGGTGCGCCGAGTGCCTTGAGGTAGTTGGCGTAGTCCGCCTCCAGCTCGTAGATGATCATGTTGCGCATGCCGATCGCCCAGCCGCCGAGCGCCACCAGGAACATGGACAGGAACGGCAGGAACCAGTGGGCGATCAGGTCGGAGATGAACATCCAGCTGAACTCGGGGCGCAGGGAGAAGCTGTAGCCGCCGGAGGCCGGGAAGACGCCGGCGACGATGCCCAGGCTCCATGCCAGCAGCAGGGCCAGCCACATGTACGGCGTGGCGGTCAGGATGTACCCGACCGGAAGGACCGTGTTGTCCAGGATCTTGCTTCGGGCGGCGAAGGCGCCGAAGCGGTTGCCGACGATCCAGCTGAGCAGGATCGCGGGGAGCAGCAGACCCAGGGTGTAGGGCACCGACCGCAGGATGACGTCGGTGACCGGTTCGGGGTAGAGCATCACGCTGATGCCCAGATCGCCCTGGAGCAGGCCCGACCAGAAGTTCAGGTACTGCTCGAGCAGCGACGCGTTGAGTCCGAATACCTCCTCGTAGTAATTGGTCATGGTCTCCAGGGCCTCGGGGTCGCCCACCGAGGCACGGGAGAGCATGCTCTGGACCGGATCGCCCGGCATGAAGCGCGGAATCATCCAGTTGATGGTGACCGCGACGATGAACGTAAGCAGGTAGACGAAGAGCTTACGACCGATGTAGCGCCACACACGTTCCTCCAGGTGATGGCGGCGGACAGTCGAGCGGCCCCGGCGGGGCGCGGTGCGGACCCTGTGGGTGATCCGTACCGCGCCCGCTCGCCCGGGGCTCCCCCGGCCGGGCGTCTCTCGCGCCGTGCCTCGGCCGGGGGTGGGGAGTGGTCGGCGGAAATGGTGGGGGGCGGCTCCCCCGCCCCTACTCGACCGGTTCGATCTCCGCGAGGGTGGTGATACCGCCCTGCTCCAGCCAGCCGTCCCAGAGAGTGGCCGCGCTGTTGGGCGTGCCGTCGTGCTCACTGGGCCAGTTGGTCCAGGTCGAGTTGTTGGACTGCGCCCAGAGGCCGTTGTACCAAAGCGGGATGGCCGGGAGCTCCGTCAGGTGGATCTCCTGCAGCTGCGAGGTGATCTCGGCCGCGCCCTCGACGTCGTCCACGGGCACCGACGCGAGCTGCTCGGTGAGGTCCCACGCCTCCTCGTTCTCGTACCGGTGGAAGTTCACCGTGGTCTGCTGCTCCTGGACGGGCAGCTGGAAGAGGTAGTCGTAGTAGGTCCACGGCGTGTTGCTCAGCTGCCGCTCGTTGTTGATGACCAGGTCGAACTCACCGGTGTTGCGGTTGTCCCTGAGCAGGCCCTCGTCGGGGAACTCGGCCTCGATGTTGATGCCGACCTCCTGCGCGTTCTGCGCGATCAGGCGGGCGGCCTCCATCCAGTCGGTCCAGCCGGAGGGGACCTCCAGGGTCAGGGTGATGGGCTCTCCGTCTGGCGTCTCGACGAAGCCGTCGCCGTCCTCGTCCAGGTAGCCGGCCTCCTCCAGGAGGCCCACCGCCTCGCCCGCGTCGTACCTGAAGCCTTCCTCCTCGACCATTTCGTGGTCGATGTAGTCGTCCCACTCGGGCAGCAGGCCGGTGGGGCTGGCCGGCTGGACGAGGTTGGCGTAGGGGCCCTCGACGATCTCGGTGAGATCGATGGAGTGGGCCAGGGCCTGGCGGAAGGCCACGTCGTCGAGCGGGGCACTGGAGGTGTTCGGCACCAGCCACGCCGTGTTGGCGCTCTTCATGTACGGGGGACCGTCGTGGAAGCTGGTGACGTTCTCGTCACTGTTGAGGACCTGGTCGATTCCGGGAAGGAAGTTGTTCGAGAGGTCGATCTCGTTCTGGTTCAACATGCCCATCGTCACCTCGTTGGAGGCGTTGACGATGTCGATGATGTAGCGCGCGTCCATGGACATGTCGAGGGCCTCGGTGGCCCACCAGTCATCGTTGCGCTCCCAGACCATGCGGTCGTCAGTGTGCGACTCATAGCCGTAGGGGCCGGTACCGACGGGGTTCTCGTTGGAGCTGTCGGTGACCGCGGTCTCCTCCATGTCCTCCCAGATGTGCGCGGGGAGGATGGGGTTGGCGTAGGCCCAGTTCATCCACTCCTGCGGACGGCTCTCCGAGAAGTTGACGGTGACCGTGCGCTCGTCGGAGGCCTCGACGCTCTCGACGTAGTCCCAGACGTTGCTGTAGGAGACCCCGTCGATCTGGCCGAGTTCGAGCGTGGCCACGACGTCGTCGGCGACCAGGGGCTCTCCGTCGCTCCACGTGATGCCCTCACGCAGGGTGATCTCGTGGGCGGTGTCGGAGACCCACTCGTCGCTCTCGGCGAGCCAGTGCACGTACTCGCCGGTCTCCGTGTCGTAGTGGAAGAGCGGCTCGTAGACCAGACCGATCGTGCCGACCGCGTAACCCCCCCTCATCATGGGGTTCCAGCTGGTCGGCGCTGTCCATGCCGTACCCGTGGTGTACAGCGTCTCGTTCCGGGGGTACTGTCCCGAACCGCCGCCGTCGTCCCCGCCGTCACCCGAACACGCAGTGGCCGCGATGACCAGTGCCGCGAGTGCCGCCGGAAGCCGCAGAGTTTTCATCTCGACTCCTCCTTCCACCCGGCCGGCCCGTGGGGGGACTCCCCCTCCATGACGCGGAGGGGTGGGAGCGCTCCCAGTAGTGAGCGCGCAGGGCCGTTGCTGAACCGGGTAAGTGACGTTAACAACAACACGTCCGCTGGAAGCCCGTCAATGCCCAACACTTTGCTGTTATCCGCTTGTAACAGCACAGATGCGGGTATGTCGGTAGGTTTACTCCCGTCAAACCGGCCGCACAGGCGCGCTCACGCCCTCCGGGCAGGGCGGACGGGGGCCGCGCGTTCGGCGGATCCCCCGGCGGATGACGATCGGGTGTCAATCCCGCGGTCATCTCGGGGACACCGGATCACGTCCTCAGGGGACCGGTGCTCGCCCGCGGGTACAGCTCCCCACGGGAGGCCTCCCGGTGCTCCGCCGACCCGCCCCCGATCGCCGTACCCAGCATCAGCGCGGCCTGACGGCCGTAGGAGACGACGTCACGGGCGATCGCGGTCAGCGACGGGCGGACCAGCCGGCACAGCACCGAGTCGTCCCAGGCCACGATGGACAGCTGGGAGGGCACGTCGACGCCCATCTCGCGGGCCACGCCCAGCCCGGCCACGGCCATCAGGTCGTTGTCATAGACCAGGGCGGTCGGCCGGTCCGTGGTGGCCAGCAGCCTGCGTGTGGTCTTCGTGCCCGCCTCACCCGTGTAGTCGGCGTAGACCGAACGGGCCTCGCCCAGGCCGGCCTGTTCCGCCGCGTCCAGGAAGGCCCTCCCCCGCGCCCGGGTGTGCATGAACTCCTCCGGGCCCGCCACCTGGACGATACGCCGGTGGCCGAGCGCGGCCAGGTAGTGGACGACCTCGCGCATGGCGCCGGCGTCGTCGGTGTACAGGCAGGGCAGGGAGCCCACGCCCCCGGGTCCGCCCAGGACCACGGTGGGCAGCGAAAGGTCCTCCACCACCCGGATCCGGGGATCGTCCACGCGCAGGTCCACCATGATCACACCGTCGACCCGGCGCTCGGCCGTCCAACGCCGGTAGGCCGCGATCTCGGCGCGCATGTCCTCTGTGACCTGTAACAGGAGGTCCACTCCCGACGAGGCCAGCTCCGTCTCGATACCTGAGACCAGCTGCATGAAGAAGGGTTCCAGGCCGAGTGCGTGGGCGGGGCGGTCGACCACCAGGCCGATCGCGCCGACCCGGCCGCCGGGCGAGAGCGCCCGTGCCGGGCTGCTGGGCGCCCATCCCAGGTCACGGGCGATCCCCATGATGCGCCCACGGGTCTCCTCCGAGACACCTGGGCGCCCGTTGAGGGCGTACGACACGGCACCCTTGGACACCCCGGCGGCCTTGGCGATGTCCATGATGGTCGGACGCCGCATCAGTCCCCCCATTCGTCCCCCTGATCACAGAAAACTGAACCGGTTAAGCAGACGGCTAGGGATTGTACTGCATTGACTTTATGTACTTATTCCGACAAAAACCCATCAACCCCTCGGGCCTCCCTGGCACCCGGGGCACCAGTAGAGGGTCCGCCCGGACAACTCGGAGGAGGCGATCGAGGAGGAGCACACGCGGCAGGGGTCGCCCGTCCGGTAGCAGACGTAGAGGGTGTCCGGTCGTGGCACGGGCAGTGCGTCGGGGTCGGGGCGGTGTTCGGGCAGGGTGGTGATGATGTAGCCGTCGCGCACTCCGTCGCGGAGCAGCCCGGAGAGATCGTTCCACAGCCGCGCCCACTGGTCGGACGTGAGGTCGCGTCCCGGAGTCATGGGGTCCAGGCCGGCCCGGAACAACGACTCGGCACGGTAGATGTTGCCGATCCCCGCCACCACGTCCTGGCGCATGAGCAGCGCGGCGATGCTGCTCCGGGAGCGGCTGACCACGTGCCAGGCCCGCTCGGGGTCGGCGTCCTCGCGCAGGGGGTCGGGACCCAGGCGGGCCTGGACGGCCCGCTTCCCGTCCTCGGTGATGACCTCACAGGCCGAGGGCCCGCGCAGGTCGGCCCACCCGGAGGAGTTGACCAGCCGGGCGCGTACCGCGCCGACCGGTCCGGGCGGCAGGACGAGGCCCTCCTCGTCCCGGACCAGTTCCGGACGGGCGCCGCCCCCGGCCCGCGGCGCGCCCAGGTGGCGTTCGCCGTCGGCGTCGCCGAAGGACCAGGCGCCGTACAGGCCCAGGTGGACCCGCAGCCACTCCCCCGAGTCGAACCCGAGGAAGAGGTGCTTGCCGTGCGCCTCACTCTCGGTGAGGACCCTGCCGTCCACACGGGCGGCGCCGTCGGCGAAGCGGCCCTGCGGGCTGGTCGCGCGCACCATGCCGCCGCCGAAGGTCTTGTCGAAGTGCGCCGCCAGCCGGTGCAGCGTATGGCCCTCAGGCACCCGTGCTCCCCTTCTCCCGCCGACCCGCCTCGGTGGACGAACCACCATGTTCCGGGCGTCCGGCTCCAGGGTAGTGCTCCTCCGGTCGCCGCCGGTCGGGGCCGGATCGGCCGATGCGTCAGTGGGCGGTGAGGATCTCCTCGACGAGGACGCGCCGGTCGGCCAGACAGCGCCATGCGGGCACCACCACCACGGGGTCCCCGGTGGCGCGGTTGAGCGACTCCCCACGGGCGAGCAGATGGCGCAGGGCACGGCCGTCGGCCTCGCGGTCGAGCAGGAGCAGCAGGCGGCGGGAGCCGAACCGGACCACCATGTCGGCGGTCCACCCCTCGACCGTCTGTTGGAGGGTCACCTCCGTGCCCACCCGGCGCAGCTCCTCCACCAGCGCGGCCGCGGCCGGGTCGGTGCGCACCGCGCAGGTGCCCGAGGCCATCGCGTCCAGGTCACCCAGCGGCCCGTCGTCACCCGACCAGTACCTCCGGTCCCCCACCGCCACGAGCCGCTGGCGGGTACGGGTCAGCACCGACGACCACAGGTGGCCCATCCGGCGGACCCGGCGCTCGGCGGTGGCGGGAGCACCGGAGGTGAGCACCGGCGAGAGCACGGTGACGTCCACCGCGTCGCGGTCGCAGCCCAGGAGGTCCGGGCCGCCGATCCGCACCTCGTGGCGAAGGACGTGCTTGCGCAGCAGGCGGCGGATCAGGGCCACCTGGGGCTGGGTCGGCGCGACGACCGCGACCACACGGCCACGCGGCAGGTGCTCGTCGATCTCGTCCACCACCACAGCCACCCGGTAGGCCTCGTCCCGGTTGACGTAGGAGGCCCCGGGAGCCGCCTCGCAGACCCCGGTGACCTCTCGCCACTCGAACGCCGGGCCCCCGGTGGGGTCAGGGGTGGTGCGCACCGCGAGCCTGCCCCCGTAGCAGTGTTGTGAGGCGGTCTCGGCGAGCCGGGGCGGCGCCCCGTCGTGCTCGTCCAACCACAGCATGGGCGGCGCCGCCCGGCACAGGGCGCGCATCGCCGAACCCGTGCCGTGGCGCAGTCCCCGGTCGTCCAACTGGTCCGCGGCCAGACCCGCGGCGGCCAGCGCCCGGCGCTCCTCGTCCGGCTCCAGTGAGCTCGTCGGCCCCGGGTGCGCGGGGTCGCCGAAGACCACGGCGCGGTTGGCGCGGTAGAGCACCGGCAGCAGCTCAGCCGCCCGGGAGCGTTCCGTCCCGACCACGATGACCAGGTCGAACAGGCCCGCCTGCGGAGGCAGTGCCCTGACCTGGCCGGTTCGGCACACCCACGTGGGCAGGGTGTCGAGCAGGTTGCCCAGTCCGAGCCAGCTGTTGCCGTGCTGCCAGTTGAGGGTCTCCAACCGGCTCTCGACGGCGGAGCGGCCCCGCCACAGCCGGGGTTCGGCGACCGCGCGCAGGCATGCGGCGCTGGACCTGCGGTGCCGGGCCAGGGAGTCGGCGAGCTCGGCGGTCAGCTCACCCAGCGGTGCGCAGCGGGTGCGCCGGTCCACCGCCGACCGCCACTCGCTCTCCATGCGGGCGACCGCGCACAGCCGGGCGAGGCTGTCGGGGTCGGTGTCCACCCCCAGCTCCCGGCGGACGGCGCCGCGGTGGTGCAGCCCCGTCAGGCCGCCCGCGCTGGCGCGTTCGGCCCGGTGCAGCCAGTACTCGGGGCCGCCCCGCTCCGGGGTGAAGAGGGAGTCGGGGTCCCAGCCCTGGGCGGTGACGCGGCCGCGCTCCTCGGCCAGGCGGGCGAGCGCGTGCCCTCCGGAGGCCATGGTGTCCATCGCACGCCACACCTCGCGGACCCTCGCCCAGTTCCCGGCCAGGTCCGACCAGTGGGTGGCGGAGTCCTCCTCGCCGGGATCGGCGGGTGCGGTGGGCAGGCTCCGCGCGTGCTCGGTGAGGAGCCGGGTGAGCAGCAGCACCTCGGCGGCACGGTGCTCGTGCCCGCCGACGCGGACGAGGGGGTGCGCGGGCGAGGTGTCGGCGCGGGCGATGGTCTCGGTGACGTCGGTCTCGGTGCGCCCGCACACCAGGACGCGCTGGCCGTTGCTGACGGCGGTGCGGACGAGGGCGTCGACCAGGTCGTGTACGCCGCTTCCGGGGGGAGAGGCGGCCACGGTGAGCTGTTCGCGCATGGCGGCGCGCAGGACGGTGTACTGGGACTGGTTGAGGGGGGTGGCGCAGACCGGGACGGCCAGGTCGTCGGTGTCCTCGTCGGTTTCGAGGGGCGGAGGGACGGTGCGGGCCGCGTTCCGGGGGCTCCCCCGGCCGCCGCGGAAGAGCCGTCCTGATGAAGCGGCGCCGTCGGTCCGCCGGGCCATCGCGGTCTGCCCGAGCAGGGACTCCAGCGCCGTCCCGCTGATGTCGTCGGGGTTGAGGCCGTCGCGGTCGGAGGGGTCCAGGTCGGCGAGAACGCTCTCGACACCGTCCGGGTCGTGCTCGTCGGCCTCGTGCTGGCCGCCGGGTCCGGCGCGGAGGAACACCGCGACGTTGTGGGCGCCGTCGGTGCCGGTGCGCGGGGCACTCCGGGTGCCCAGGGGCGCGATGTCGTCCACCCTCTCGACCTCCAGCCGGGCGAGCAGGGCGCGGACCTTGGCTGCGAGTTCGGCGACGGCGGCGGGGCGCCGCACGGGATCGGGCGCCCCGGAGCGCAGCCGGGTGCGCAGTTCGAACAGGTCCTCGGGGTCGGTGACGCCGAGCCTCTCCAGGAGGGCCGGGTTGACGTCGGGTGGACCGACCGCCCGGACCAGCGTGCCCCCGCCCGGTTCGGCGCGGAGGTCGCCGGTGTCGTCCACCGCCAGTACGTCCACGGTGAGCAGGGGCAGGGCGACGCGGTCGGCGCCCTCACCCAGGAGCACGAGCGGGTAACCGTAGCGCGGTGCCTGCCCTCGCCTCCGGGCCAGGCGCAGGACCCGGGCGGCCTCCGGGGGCAGCGCGAGGGTCTCCCGGGCTCCGCTGAACAGGACCTCGGGGCCCGCGGGTAGGCAGGCACAGGTGTCGGAGCCGAGGCCGTGGGCGCGGACGGAGTGGGTGTGCACGGCCTCGCGGCGCAGACAGGCGCGCAGGTAGGCCAGGAGGGAGCGCACCTCGGAACGGTCGATCGGCGGTTTCCAGCGCAGTGAGGCGGTACCGACCCCCGACCGGCTGACCTGGCCGGGTGCGTCGGGGAGGATGTCGGGCACCCCCGGTCCCGCTCCCGGCGCGTACCCGAGCTCGTACTCGTCGTCCCGTAGTGACCTCAACGTCGCCCCCCGCCCAGCCGTCGTAGCCGGGTGATTACTCTCTGACAGCAAGGCCCATTGTGGTGGATGGACCGGCCCCGAACCCTCCGAACGCCGGAACAAGTTTCAACTTTCGCGTTGAACGGGGTGTGGCCGGTGCGCCGGGCATCCGCCTCAGGGGGTGGGCGCGCGGCCGGCCCCGGTGCCGTGGACGCGCAGGGCGATCCAGAGCTCGGTCCGGTAGTCGGGGTCGTCGAGGTTTCCGGGCAGCAGGTCGCGGATGCGCCGCATGCGGTAGCGGAGCGTGTGCCGGTGGACGCCCAGAGCCTCCGCTGCCGCGTCCCACCGGCCCGAGGCCGCGAGGTAGGCGCGCAACGAGGCGAGCAGCTCCGCGGAGGTCCGCTGCCGCAGGAGCGGGGCGAGCAGGTCCCCGGCCATGCGGGCCCCGTCGGGGGTCTCCGCCAGGCCGAGCAGGCCGCCGGGCAGGTCACCGGTCCTGAGCAGGCCCTCACCCGCGTCGCGAGCGGCGTCCAGCGCGCGCTCGGCCTGGGACAGGGCCGCGGACAGCTCCGCGTAGGGGGAGGGATCACTCACGCCGACCGGCCCCTCCAGCACTTCGCCGACCACCTCCGTGTCCGTGCCGGCGGGGGCCAGCAGCAGCGCGCGTCCGCGGTGCTCGGTGACCAGGACGCCCTCGGGCGGGTGCGTCGGCCCGACCCCCTCGGCCACCGCCACCACGACGGGTTCGGTGGGAAGGACCTCCCGCAGCCGCTCCGCTCCCGGGTGGAGGGGGTCCAGGGCCCCGGTGAGCAGTGCCGCGAGCACCCCCTCGCGCACCCGGGCGGTGACGTTGTGGGCGGTGCGCTCCAGTTCGAGGGAGAGCAGGGAGACCGCGGCGTTGACCAGGGTGCGCTCGTCCGAACCGAGCCGTCCGCCGGTACCCACGGCGAGGAACCCGCGGACCCTTCGGCCGATGGACAGGGGCTGCACGGAGACGTGCTCGCCTCCGGAGTCCAGGGAGACGCTGGCGCGCATACCCGCCTCGCGCAGCCGGTCGAGCTCGTCGGCCAGCCCGGCGGCGCGCGCGGCGGCCCGGGCGGGAGCGGCGTGCCGGGCGGTGCCGTCGGCGGACAGCAGCAGGACCCAGGCGCCGAGGTCGCGGGCCAGCCGGTCCACGACCGCGGGGGCTCCGGTGAGCGCGGCGCGGGTGAGGTCGCGCTGGGCGGCGAAGGCCCGGCTCAGCCCCTCGTACTCCTCCTTGGCCAGGAGTCGGGAGACCTCCTTGCCGATCGCGATGAAGGGGGTCTCCCGAGCGACCTCCAGCAGGGCGAGGCCGAACTCGTCGGCGGCCTCACGGAGCTGGTCCGGGGTCTCGTCCAGGACCACGCCGACGGCGAATCCCAGGCCGGCGATTCGGCGCTCGGCCAGACGGCGAGCGTAGTCGCGCAGGTCGGGGATCTCGGTGGCCCAGCGCACGCCGGTGGTGAGGAGGAGTTCGCCGCCCGCCAGGTAGGGCGTGGGGTCCTCCAGCTCGCTGACCGCGACCCACTCCACCCGCCGGTCCAGGTTCTCCTGCCCGGTGAGCAGGTTCAACCGCAGACGCGGTGTCCGCATCAGGGCGCCCAGGGTCGGTGGCATCCGCTTCCCTCCTACTCCGTCTGCCGGTCGAGGCGGTCCCGTCCGGCGGACGGGATCAGGCGCAGGCGGGCCTTGCGCTTCCAGCCCGGCGGACATGCACCGTCCGAACCCTGACGCGTTGGCGCAAGGCTCTGCGTCGATTATCCACCGTGTCCATGTGTGCGGGGCTTCACGCGCCCTAGTGTCATGCAGGCCGGGGAGCCCACCCCCGGCCTTCCCACTCCCCGTCCACCGCAGAAGGAGGCAGCCGCATGGCACCGACCGAGGTCGCCCAGTCCCGCCGGGTCGTCACCGAGATCCCCGGCCCCAAGTCCCGCGCGATCCAGGAGCGCCGCCGTTCGGCCGTCGCCCAGGGCGTCGGCAGTGTCCTGCCCGTCTACGTCGAGCGCGCGGGCGGCGGCATCGTCGAGGACGTCGACGGCAACGCCCTGATCGACTTCGGATCCGGCATCGCCGTGACCAACGTCGGCAACGCCGACCCGCGCGTGGTGGAGAACGCCGCCGAACAGCTCAGCCGATTCACGCACACGTGCTTCATGGTGAACCCGTACGAGGCGTACGTGGACGTGTGCGAGGCGCTGAACCGCGTCACGCCCGGAGACCACGAGAAGCGGTCGATCCTGCTCAACTCGGGCGCCGAGGCGGTCGAGAACGCGGTGAAGATCGCCCGGAGCGCGACCGGACGCCAGGCGGTGGTGGTGTTCGACCACGCCTACCACGGCCGCACCAACCTCACCATGGGGTTGACCTCGAAGAACATGCCCTACAAGCAGGGCTTCGGCCCGTTCGCCGGTGAGATCCACCGGATGCCGATGGCCTACCCGTTCCGCTGGCCGACCGGGCCGGACGGCTGCGGGCCCGAGGCCGCCGCCATGATGGCAGACCAGATCACCAAGCAGATCGGCGCGGAGAACGTGGCGGCCGTGGTGATCGAGCCGATCCAGGGCGAGGGCGGCTTCATCGAGCCCGGCACCGGTTTCCTCCCCGCGCTGGCGGAGTTCTGCCGGGTGAACGGCATCGTGTTCGTCGCCGACGAGGTGCAGACGGGCTTCGCTCGTACCGGCCACATGTTCGCCAGTGAGCACGAGGGCGTGGTCCCGGACCTGGTCACGACCGCCAAGGGCATCGCGGGCGGTCTGCCGCTGGCCGCGGTGACCGGTCGTGCCGAGCTGATGGACGCCGTGCACGGCGGCGGTCTGGGCGGCACCTACGGCGGCAACCCTGCGGCGTGCGCCGCCGCGCTGGCCGCCTTGGACGTGATCGAGTCCGACGGCCTGGTGGAGCGGGCCCGCGAGATCGGCGACCTGATGCTGGGCCGCCTGCGCGAGCTGGCCGCCAAGCACGAGGTCATCGGCGACGTACGCGGACGCGGCGCGATGATCGCGATCGAGCTGGTCAAGGACGGGGACAAGACGCCCGATCCCGAGTCGCTGGCCAAGGTGCTGTCCTTCTGCCACTCCCGCGGCCTGGTGCTGCTGAGCGCGGGCACCTACGGCAACGTGGTCCGCATGCTGCCGCCGCTGGTGATCGGTGATGAGCTGCTGCACGAGGGCCTGGACATCCTGGAGGAGGCCTTCGCCCAGCTGTGAGGTCCGGAGCCGGGGCCGTCCTAGCGGGTGCCCCAGGCGTAGGTCTGCTTGCGCAGCTTGAGGTAGAGGAACGTCTCGGTGGTGGACACGGTGTCGACGGCGCGGATGTTCGCCAGGATGTCCAGCAGTTTGGGGTCGTCCTCGGCGACCACCTCGACCATCAGGTCGAAGGAGCCCGCCGTGATCACCACGTACTCCACCCCCTCCAGCTCCGCGATGGCGTCGGCGGCGGCGTTGAGGTCACCGGTGGTGCGCACGCCGATCATGGCCTGGCGGTTGAAGCCCAGCATCATCGGGTCGGTAACGCCCACCACCTGGACCACCCCGGCTTCCAACAGGCGCTGCACGCGCTGGCGCACCGCCGCCTCCGACAGACCGACGGTCTTACCGATGGCCGCGTAGGACCGTCGGCCGTCCTCCTGGAGCACCTCGATGATGCGTTTGGCGGTGTCGTCGAGGACAACGCCGTTGGCTCTGCGCGTGGGGCTGGGGTCAGGCTGCTCGGTCAACGGGCCCCTCAGCTTTCAGTAGATGGAATCCGGTTTCTGCAAGTGCGCTGACCAGCGGATTTGATTGCCACCCGCGCACATGACAACGGATTCCAAGGTACTGCACACGTGTGAGGGATGGGACACACGAGAGGCCGGGGCCCTACTCCGCCCCGCGGTGGGCTGGCCGGCCGCCGGTCCAGCGGTCGTCGCGGACCGAGTCCAACGACAGCAGGGCCACGTGCAGGGACAGGCAGATCTCCACCGACTCCAGGTCCGCGTCCAGCACGTTGGAGATCCGCCGCAACCGGTCGTAGAAGGCGGGCCGCGAGAGGTGGGCGTGTCCGGCCGCCAGCGCCTTGTTGCGGCCCGCTCCCAGATAGTGGCGGAGCATGTCGGTGAGGTCGCTGCCGTGCCGCGCGTCGTGGTCCAGCAGCGGCCCCAGTTCGCGCTCGACGTAGGTCTGTAGCCGCTCGTCGTCGCGGAACAGGTGCAGCAGGCCGCGCAGGTGCAGGTCGGGCAGCCGGTAGAAGGGGCGCCGGTCGTTCTGGCGAACGGCCACGTCGCCGACCTGCCGGGCCTCCAGGAAGGAGCGCCGCACCTCGCGGATGCCGTCCACGGAGGAGCCCACCGCCAGCACGGAGGTACCGCCCATGGTGGTGCGCACCCGGTCGGCGAGCATGTGCAGGGTCGTGTCCAGGCTCTGGCGGCCGGGCAGGGCGAGCAGGACGCCCACACGCAGATCGTCGAGCGAGCCCACCAGGGCGGGCAGGCGCAGCTCCCGGCAGGCGCGTGCGGCGCCCTCGGCGGTGTCGGACAGGCGCGCCTGGGCGGCCAGACCGGTGCCGCTCTCACGCAGGCGCAGCACCAGCCCCACCAGTTCGCGGCCCTTGAGCGGCACGCCCACCGCCCGGGCCCGGACCAGCGCCTCCTCCGGGTCGGAGTAGGCGCGGTCGATGATGCCCGCGATGATCGTGCGGTGCGTCTGCCGCTCCAGGCTCTCCTGGTGGCGCTCCAGCAGCCTGCCCAGGGCCAGGGTGGTGGCGGCGCGTTCGATGAGCATGCTCTGGCGGGGGGTGGGGCTGGCCCCCACGATGAGGATCAGCCGCCCCCAGTCCTGGCCGCGCGCACCGACCGTGGTGACCAGCCAGCCGGTGGCGGGTGTGTGGACGGTGCGCGAGCCCGAGCGGGCCGCGCGCGACCGGCTCTCCCACGAGGTGAGCAGGGTGCCCGGGTCCTCGCCGTTGAGGTCGCAGGCCAGGACCTGGTGGGTGAGGTTCTCCAGGACCACCGGGCAGCCGGAGAGCTGGGCGACCTCGTGCAGGATGCGTCCGGCGTCGGCGCCCTCCACTGAGAGCTGGGTGAACACCGAGTGCAGCTTCTCGGACTCGCGCAGCTCCTCCAGCTGTTCGTTGACCACACGGATGTGCACGGCCTCGGTGATCTCCACGAAGCGGGCCTCGCGGTCGAGCAGGATGACCGGCACACCCGCGTCGCGGGCGGCTCCGAGGAAGGCGGGCGGGAGCTCGGCGTGGTACTTGCGGCCGAGCTCGACCGCGATACCGCTGACCCCGGCCGCGGCGAGGTCGTCGATGTAGCGGCGCAGCGCGTCGGGGTCGTCCGGCATGGCGATGCCGGTGCTGAGCACCAGCTCACCGCCCCGGAGCAGGTGGGCGAGGTCGGTGACCTCCGCGATGTGGACCCAGCGCACGGCCACGTCCAGGTGCGTGGAGCCCACCACGACCCGGGGGCGGGCGCGCTGGAGGGCGGGCAGCTGGAGGACCTCGGCAAGGGTAGGAAGCACAGCCCCATCCTAGAGGCGCGGAATCGGACGTAGCGTCAAATTACAGACTCAGCCTTTTACACTTTGTACACCGATGAGCGCTTCCGTCCCCAGGTGGCAGCACCACGCGGAGGGCTTTACATGCCGTAAGCCCAGCCAGCATCTTGTCAACACGCTGATCCTGGCCAAGCGCGGGAGGCCGGGCGAGACTGGGGGCATGTCGGAACTTCTCTCGCGCCACCACGCGGTCATGCCTTCCTGGCTGCCCCTGTACTACGAGTCCCCGCTGGAGATCACCAGCGGCAAGGGCGCCCGTGTCACGGACGCCGACGGCAACACCTATCTGGACTTCTTCACCGGCATCGTGACCAACATGCTCGGCTACGACGTGGCCGAGGTGCGCGAGGCCGTGGAGCGCCAGATCGCCAAGGGGGTCGTGCACACCTCCACCCTGTACCTCATCCGCAACCAGGTCGAGCTGGCGGAGAAGATCGCACGCCTGTCGGGGATCCCCGACGCCAAGGTGTTCTTCACCAACTCCGGCACCGAGGCCAACGAGACGGCCCTGCTGCTGGCCACGTACGCGCGCGGCAGCGACGAGGTGCTCGCCATGCGCGGCAGCTACCACGGGCGCTCGTTCGGCACCGTGGCGGTAACCGGCAACCGGGCGTGGAAGAACTCCTCGCTGTCGCCGCTGAACGTGCACTACCTGCACGGCACCGACCACGCCGCCCCGGCCTTTCGCGGGATGACCGACCAGGAGTACATCGAGGCGTGCGTCGCCGACCTGCGCGGTGTGCTGGACACCGCCGCGCCGAACGTGGCGTGCCTGATCGCCGAGCCGGTCCAGGGCGTGGGCGGGTTCGCGATGCCTCCGGACGGACTGTACGCCGCCTACAAGGAGGTGTTGGACGAGCACGGCATCCTGTTCGTGTCCGACGAGGTGCAGACCGGGTGGGGCCGCACCGGCACGAGTTTCTTCGGTATCGGCAACCACGGCGTGACACCGGACGCCATGACCTTCGCCAAGGGCTTGGGCAACGGCTTCGCCGTGGGCGGCGTCGTGGCGCGCGGTGACCTGATGGACCGGCTGGGCGCGCTGGGCGTGGCCACCTTCGGAGGCAACCCGGTGTCGATGGCGGCGGCCGGGGCGACCCTGGACTACGTCCTGGAGCACGACCTCCAGGAGAACGCGCGGCGCCAGGGGGCACTGGTCCTGGAGGGCCTCAAGGCGCTGACCTCGCTGCCGAGCGTGCGGGACGTGCGCGGCAAGGGGCTGATGTTCGCCGTGGAGATGGTGGACCCCGCCACCGGAGCGCCGTCGTCGCCGCTCGCCGGGAAGGTGCTGGAGGCCGCGCGCGAACGCGGACTGCTGGTGGGCAAGGGCGGCGTGCACGGCAACGTCATGCGGATGGCACCGCCGATGACGCTGTCCCAGGAGGAGGCCGTGGAGGGCCGCGACACACTGCTGGACGCGGTGCGCGCGGTGGACTCCGGGGCCTGAGCGGGCCCCGGGTGTCGATGTAGTCCGGGGTTCGCGCTTCGGCGACCCCCGTACGAGCAAGCGGTCACCCCGCCTGTGGACAAGGAAGAGAGCAGTATGAGCAAGCACGTCACCCACTGGATCGGCGGGGCCGCCTACGAGGGGGCGGCCCAGCGCCGTGGGGACATCCACAATCCGGCGTCCGGCCAGGTCACCGGCACGGTCGGCCTCGCGGGACCGCAGGAGGTCGACGCGGCGGTGACCGTGGCCCGGGAGGCCTTCCCGGGGTGGCGCGACACCTCGCTGTCCAAGCGGGTCAAGATCCTGTTCCGCTTCCGCGAACTGCTCAACGGCAACAAGGAGCGACTGGCGGAACTGATCAGCGCCGAGCACGGCAAGGTCTTCTCCGACGCCCTGGGCGAGGTGGCCCGCGGCCTGGAGGTCGTCGACTTCGCCTGTGGCATCCCGCACCTGCTCAAGGGCGGCTACTCCGAGAACGTGTCCACGGGCGTGGACTCCTACTCGATCATGCAGCCGCTCGGTGTGGTCACCGGCATCACCCCGTTCAACTTCCCCGCGATGGTGCCGATGTGGATGTTCCCGGTGGCCGTCGCCTGTGGCAACACGTTCGTGCTCAAGCCCAGTGAGAAGGACCCGTCCACGGCCGTCGTACTGGCCGAGTTGTGGGCCGAGGCGGGGCTGCCGGACGGGGTGTTCAACGTGGTGCACGGCGACAAGGCCGCGGTCGACGCCCTCCTGGAGCACCCGGACGTGGCGGCGGTCAGCTTCGTGGGCTCCACACCGATCGCCCGGTACATCTACCGGACCGCGGCCGAGCACGGCAAGCGCGTGCAGGCTCTGGGCGGGGCGAAGAACCACATGGTGGTGCTGCCCGACGCCGACCTGGACCTGGCCGCGGACTCGGCGGTCTCGGCCGGGTTCGGTTCGGCGGGCGAGCGGTGCATGGCCATCTCGGCGGTGGCCGTGGTGGACTCGGTCGCCGACGAGCTGGTGGAACGCATCCGTGAGCGTGTGGCGCGCCTGCGCGTGGGCCCCGGTGACGACGACCGCAGCGAGATGGGCCCGCTGGTCACCCGCGAGCACCGGGACAAGGTCGCCTCCTACCTGGAGTCGGGTGTGCGCGAGGGCGCGACCCTGGCGATCGACGGCCGGGTGCACCCGGTGCCGGGCGGGGCCCCGGAGGGGTTCTGGCTGGGCCCGTCGCTGCTGGACCATGTCGGTCCGGAGATGTCCTGCTACAGGGACGAGATCTTCGGCCCGGTGCTCAGCGTGGTGCGCGTGGGCGACTACGACGAGGCCGTGAAGCTCGTCAACGACAACCCCTACGGCAACGGGACGGCGATCTTCACCAACGACGGCGGCGCCGCGCGGCGGTTCCAGAACGAGATCGAGGTCGGCATGGTGGGGATCAACGTCCCCATCCCGGTGCCGATGGCCTACTACTCCTTCGGCGGCTGGAAGCAGTCGCTGTTCGGCGACTCGCACGCGCACGGCACGGAGGGTGTCCACTTCTACACCCGCACGAAGGCGGTCACGGCACGCTGGGCCGACCCGGCCCGACAGCCCGAGAGGGGAGTCAACCTGGGCTTCCCGACCAACGGTTAACCAGGGGTTCACCGAAAAAGCGGACGGATCTGGCTCACTGTCGGTCGGCGGTGTACGACACGGAGTATCGTTGTCACCAGGCGCCCCTCACGGGGCGTGGCCGGCGCCGCCGGCCGGTACAGAATCCATCCTGGGAAAGGCGCGCTCATTTCCCCTCCTCCCCGATGGAAGCGGGCGCGCCAACGGAAGCGCTCCGGGTCCGCCTCTCCCCCTGGACCCGGAGCGCGACCGTCTCCTCGCTACCTGGCCGCGAACAGCCGTTCACCGACGGGAACCCGGGGCTCCGCGCCGATGATGCCCGCGCACTCCTCACAACCGAACACGTAGCTTCCGTCCGGCAGCTCACCGAGGACCCGGCGAGGCCGGGGCCACTTGGTGTGGCAGACGACGCAGGCATCCCCCATGCACTGCGTCCAGCTCAGCGAGCTCGGATCGTAGACGTAGGCGTCGGCTGTAGGCGGCGTGTCTGGCTCGCACATCATGCTCGTTCCGCGCAATGTCCTTGCTCCCCCCGTGGTTTAGGACAGTCTGGCGGGCCGATAGTTACCGGCTCTTTATTGAATCAGAAGCTTTGGGTGCCTGGAAGGTTCCGGACCGATTTGCATCACATCATGCAGGTGAATCATAACCGTAAGTGACGAACCCTGGGAAGGCCTTGCCCCCTAGGAAGATTTTCATCCGTTTTACCCGAGTATCTACCAAGCAGTAGCGTTCCGGGGGCTCAGTCCTCCACTCGCGCAGAGACCGAAAAACGGCGCAGCGCCAGAGCCGGATTAATCTTTCGCACTTCTTCCACACGAGCGGCCGAAACCCCGGCCGAGGCAACGGCAGAGGTCTGTTCCCCCAGCGCCGCGAGCGGTGTTCCCATGGGGTCGACCACCATGCTGTTACCCGCACCCGTGGGCGCCGCCTGCCCGGAGGCCGCCACGTACACGGTGTTCTCGATGGCCCGCGCCCGCGCCAGCGTCCGCCAGTGCTCCTCCTTCAACGGTCCCGGCACCCACTGCGCGGCCAGCAGCAGCACATGCGCACCGGCGTCGACGATACGCCGCGTCACCTCGGGGAAGCGCAGGTCATAGCAGGTCTGCAGGCCGAACACCACACCGTCCAGAGTGAAGGTCTCCGGCTCCTCGATCGGACCGGGCCGCAGCACGTCCGACTCCTTGGCCCCGAACGCGTCGTACAGGTGGATCTTGCGGTAGTGCGCGACCTGCTTCCCCTCCGGGGAGAGCGCCACGAGCGTGTTGGTGAAGCGGGTGGCGTCGCCGTCCTCGGCCTCGTTGACGCCCAGCACCAGGTGCACGCCCTCCCGGCGGGCGGTGTCGGCCGCCGCGGCGACGAAGGGGCCGCCCAGGGGCTCGGCCGCCGCCACATAGCGGTGGTCGGTGCGCGAGGCGGTGAACATCGTGTACTCGGGGAACAGGACCACGTCAGCGCCCTCGGCCGCGGCGCGAGCGGTCAGCTCCGCCACCGAGCGCTGGTTCTCCGCCTTGTCCTGACCAGGGGCGAACTGGGCGACCGCGACCTGCACCATCGGACCTCTCCTCGTCGGCGTGGGGCGCTCCGGCAGGAGCCGTGCCCCGAGTGTACGACCAGCCCCCGGGGCCGCGGCCGCGCCGGGAGGGGCCGGGCACGGAGCAGCCTCCCCGGCAAGGGGCGGACGGCGTGCGCCCGCCCCTTGCCAAGGACCTGAACATGCGTTTAATGTACTGAACATGGGTTCAGCCACGCCGTCCGACCGTGAGTCGGACCTGACAGCACGCGCCCGCATCCGTGACGCGGCCATCGAGTGCTTCGGCCAGCACGGGTTCGGCGTGACCGTGCGCTCGATCGCCGACCAGGCCGGGGTCTCCCCCGGCCTGGTGATCCACCACTTCGGGTCCAAGGACAAGCTCAGGCAAGCCTGTGACGACCACGTGGTCGCCCTCGTCAACGAGGTCAAGACGGAGACGATCACCAGCCACGACAGCCAGACCTTCCTCCACCAGTTCGCGACGGTGGAGGAGTACACCCCCTACATCGCCTATGTCTTCCGAGCGGTCCAGGCCGGAGGGCCGTTCGCGGTCTCCCTCTACGAGCGCATGGTCGCCGACGTCGAGCGCTACCTCGCCGCGGGCGAGGCCGAGGGCACGGTCCGTCCGAGCCGGGACCCGGCCAAGCGGGCCCGCTGGATGGCCGCCAACTCCTTCGGTGCGGTGCTCGTGCTCATCACCATGCAGCAGCCCGGACAGCAGATCGACTTCGCCCGGGTCATCCGCGAGTGGTCGGAGGAGCACATGCTCCCGGCCCTGGAGGTGTACACCGAGGGCCTGCTCACCGAGCGCACGATGCTCGACGCCTACCTCACGTACGTCAGTGACCCTCCCGAGGAGTCCAGCTGACCGCACCGAACCCCCGACCACGATCCCCACCGCGTACAGAGGAACCCCGACCATGCCATCAACCGCCATCGAAGTCAGCGGCGTCGACAAGTACTTCGGCCGCTTCCAGGCCCTGGACAAGCTGGACCTGACCGTCCGCACGGGCCAGGTCGCGGGCTTCCTCGGGCCCAACGGCTCCGGGAAGTCCACCACCATCCGCGTCCTGCTCGGCCTGCTCAGGGCCGACGCCGGATCGGTCAGCCTGCTCGGCGGCGACCCCTGGCGGGACGCCGTCGCCCTGCACCGCCGCCTGGCCTACGTACCCGGCGACGTCACCCTGTGGCCCAACCTGACCGGCGGGCAGGCGATCGACCTGCTCGGGCGGCTGCGCGGCGGGCTCGACACCGCGCGCAAGGGGGAACTGCTGTCCCGGTTCGAACTGGACCCGACCAAGAAGGCGCGCACCTACTCCAAGGGCAACCGGCAGAAGGTCGCCCTGGTGGCCGCGCTGGCCTCCGAAGCCGAGCTGCTCGTCCTGGACGAGCCCACCTCCGGCCTGGACCCGCTCATGGAGGCCGTGTTCACCGAGTGCGTCCTGGAGGCCAAGGCCCAGGGCCGCACCGTGCTGCTCTCCAGCCACATCCTGTCCGAGGTGGAGAAGCTGTGCGACACCGTCACCATCATCCGCAAGGGGCGCTCGGTCGAGTCCGGGACCCTGGACGACCTGCGCCACCTGACCCGCTCCACCGTGCGCGCCACCGTCGCAGGTGACGCACGGGCCCTGGAGGGCGCCGAGGGAGTGCACGGCCTGCGCGTCGACGGCGGCACCGTCACCTTCGACGTCGACAACACCCACATGGGCGCCGCCATGCGCACGCTCACCGGCCTCGGGATCCACTCCCTCGTGAGCAACCCGCCCTCCCTGGAGGAGCTGTTCATGCGCCACTACGGCGACGAGCTGGCCGCGCGGGGCGGCGACAGCGACGGGAGCGCGGCGGCATGAGCGCTTTCACCGGCACCGGCGTCCTCGTCCGGTTCATCCTGCGCCGCGACCGCGTCCGGCTGACGGTCTGGGCCCTCGCCCTGGTCGGCACCGTCGCCGCGACCGTTCCGGCGCTCAACGACATGTTCTCCACCGACGCCCAGCGCCAGGCCCGGGCGGCGATCATGGACACCCCGACCGGGGTCGTCTTCGGCGGCCCCGGGTACGGGTTGGACGACTACCAGCTCGGCCCGATGGTCGTCAACGAGCTGACCATGAGCATGCTCATCGCCCTGGCGGTCATGAGCATCCTGCATGTGGTCCGGCACACCCGCGCCGAGGAGGAGAGCGGGCGCGCCGAACTGCTGCGCGCCAACGTCCTCGGGGCGAGCGCGCAGATGACCGCCGCGCTGGTCACCGTCTCACTCGTCAACCTGCTCATCGGCGGCCTGACCACCCTGGCCCTGGTCGGCAACGGACTGGGGACCGCCGGCTCGGCGGCCTACGGCCTGGGCCTGGCCCTGGCGGGTATCTCCTTCGGCGCCATCGCCGCCGTGTGCGCC
Organism: Nocardiopsis sp. TRM 82005; assembly: GCF_056312425.1. NCBI lineage: Bacteria > Bacillati > Actinomycetota > Actinomycetes > Streptosporangiales > Nocardiopsidaceae > Nocardiopsis > Nocardiopsis sp. TRM 82005. The sequence continues at coordinate 79,783 of NZ_JBWDTQ010000004.1, read as the reverse complement.
CAGGTCGTGGAGCACGGGCGCAGCGCCGCCGGACTGGCCTTCCTGGCCATCGGAGTGCTGTTCATGTCCCGGGTCGTCGGCGACATGGCCGAGGAGGGCGGCAACGCGCTGTCCTGGCTCTCGCCGTTCGCCTGGGCCCAGCAGACCCGCATGTTCCACGACCTGCGCTGGTGGCCGCTGACGCTGTACGCGGCCCTCATCGTGGTGCTCTTCGCCCTGACCTACGCCCTGGCGAAGCGGCGCGACCTCGGAGCGGGCCTGGTCGCCGCCCGGCCCGGCCCGGCCGGCGCGGGCGGGCTGCTCAACGGCACGTTCGCACTGCACCTGCACCAGCAGCGCGGGGCCGTCATCGCCTGGACGGTCGCCACCTTCCTCTTCGCCCTCTCGTTCGGCTCGCTGGCCACCGAGGTGGAGGGGATGCTGGAGGAGAACCCCGACCTGGTGGCCATCGTCGGGGGCGCCGCCGACGACGCCACGAAGGGCTTCCTCGGCGTCATGGGCGGCTACGTGCTGATGGCCGCCTCGGCCTACGCGGCCCTCTCGGTGCTGCGGGCACGGACCGAGGAGACCTCCGGCCGCGCCGAGCTCACCCTGTCCACGGCCGTTGGCAGGGTCGGCTGGTTCGGCAACGCCCTGCTGGTCAGCATGCTGTCCTCGGCGCTGATCGTGGTGGTGGGCGGGCTCGGCATGGGCCTGAGCGCGTCCGCGGCCCTGGGCGACTCCTCCTGGACCTGGACGATGGTCGTGGCGGCGCTGGCCCAGCTGCCGGTGGCGCTGCTGTTCGCCGCGCTGGCCGCGCTGCTGGTGGGGGTGGCGCCGCGCCTGATCCCACTCGTGTGGGCGTGGCTGGGCTACAGCCTTCTGACCACGATGCTCGGCGGCATACTCGGCCTGGACGACTGGCTGCTGAACCTGAGCGCGTTCGAGCTGCTGCCCAAACTGCCGAACGAGGAGTTCGACGCCGTTCCGATGGCCGCCGCGCTGGTGGCCGTGCTCGTGGCCGGCGCGGTCGCCCTGGCGGGCTTCCACCGCAGGGACCTGGCCACCGCCTGACCGGGGCGGGCCCCGCTCGGGCGCGCCGTCGGACTCGCGGGCTCCGGCGGCGCGCCCTCTCGCGCTGGCTGTGGCCGGGTCGCCCGGGACAGCCCGGTGAGCGGCCGGGAAACGTGGGTACTCCACACGACGCACCGCTTTCGGGAAGGGGCCGCTTCATGGCCGTGACGGACGGGGGGCGTCCCCGGCGGCGCCTCCGCCGCGCCGCAGCCATGACCGCCGCCGCCCTCGCCGTGCTCGTACTTCTGGGAGGACTCGTGTGGGGCTTGCAGCGCTCACTCATCTACCTTCCGACGGGCGGTGAGCCGCCCCCGGCCGGAGAGGTGATCGACGGCGCGGAGGACGTGCGCCTGCACACGGACGACGGGCTGGAACTCGGCGCGTGGTACGTCCCCGCCCGGGACGGGGACCGCGGGACGGCGGTCCTGGTCGCCAACGGCAACGCCGGGAACCGCGAACTGCGGGCCCCTCTGGCCCGCGCGTTGTCCGAACGGGGCTTCTCCGTGCTGCTGTTCGACTACCGGGGCTACGGCGGCAACCCCGGCACTCCTTCCGAGGAGGGCCTGGCATCGGACGCACGGGCGGCCGCCGACGCCCTGGCCGAGCGCGGCCACGGCGCGGACGGCACCCTCTACTTCGGCGAGAGCCTCGGCGCCGCCATCGTGGTCGGTATGGCCGGCGAGCGCCCGCCCGCTGGGCTGTTCCTGCGCTCGCCGTTCAGCTCACTGGCCGACATGGCCAAGGCACACTACCCCTTCGTGCCGAGCCCGCTCCTGCGCGACACCTACCCGGTCTCCGAGACCATCGGGGCGGTCGACGTGCCCACCTCCGTCGCGATGGGTGGGGCCGACACGATCGTGCCCGTCGAGCAGAGCCGGGAGGTGGCCGGGGCCAGTCCGAACCTGGTCGAGGAGGTCGTCCTGGACGGTGCCGGGCACAACGACGCGAAGATGGTGCACGGGCCGGAGGTGGTGGACGCGCTCACCCGCCTGGCCGAACACGTCCGGTGAACCCGTGCCGCCCGGCAGGGCCACGGGCCGGGGCCGCCGTCAGTCCGGCAGGAAGGACAGGCCCCACGCGGGGGCGAACACCACGATGAGGAAGCGCGCGGTGCGGGTGACGAAGGCGATCGCGCAGAACAGCACGGGGTTCATGCGCACCACCCCGGCCAGCACGGACACCGCGATGAACGGCGGGATGCTCGCGAAGGAGCTCAGCGCCACCAGCCCCGAGCCCCACACCGGTTGTTCCTCGGCTCGGCGCCGCCATCCCTCGGCGCGTGCGGCCCATTTTCCCGGCGTCGCGGTCCTACGGCGGATCCACGGCGCGGAGAGCGACCCGCGACCGGCGTAGTAGTAGGGCAGTTTGCCGAGGGCCTGCCCCGCTCCCGCCGCGACCGCCATGGCGACCAGGGCGCCGTCGTCCACAGCGACGACGGCGCCCACCAGGTAGAGCTCGATGTTGATCACCGGGACGACACCGGAGACGAGGGCGACCACGAAGGCCAGGGCGGTCTCGATCACGCCGTGCCTCCGGTCGGTGCCGGACGACCGGTCAGTTCTCTGCCGCCGCGAGCTGTCCGCACGCTCCGTCGATCTCCTGGCCGCGGGTGTCCCGGATGGTGACGGACACCCCGTGCGCCTCCAGCCGCCGGACGAACTCGCGCTCGTCCTCGGGACGCGAGGCGGTCCACTTGGACCCGGGGGTGGGGTTGAGCGGGATGAGGTTGACGTGCACCAGGTGCCCCTTGAGGAGCTCGCCGAGCAGGTCCGCCCGCCACGCCTGGTCGTTGATGTCCTTGATCAACGCGTACTCGATGGAGACCCGGCGGCCGGTGGCCTCGGTGTAGCGCCAGGCCGAGTCCAGGACCTCGTCGACCTTCCAGCGGTTGTTGACCGGCACCAGCTCGTCGCGCAGCTCGTCGTCGGGGGCGTGCAGGGAGATCGCGAGGCGGACCTGCATCCTCTCGTCGATGAGCTTGTTGATCGCGGGCACCAGGCCGACCGTGGACACGGTCACACCGCGCTGGGAGATGCCGAGGCCGTTCGGGACGGGGTCGGTGATACGGCGCACCGTCTGCAACACACGCTTGTAGTTGGCCATGGGCTCGCCCATCCCCATGAACACGATGTTGCTGATTCGGCCCGGCCCCCCGGAAACCTCACCGCGCGCCAGGTCGCGGGCGCTCGCCACCACCTGCTCCACGATCTCGCCGGTGGACAGGTTGCGGGTCAGGCCCGCCTGGCCGGTGGCGCAGAACGGGCAGTTCATGCCGCACCCGGCCTGGGAGGAGATGCACAGGGTGACGCGGTCGGGATAGCGCATGAGCACCGACTCGAACATCACCCCGTCGAAAGCCTTCCACAGGGTCTTGCGGGTCATCCCGTTGTCGCAGGTGATGTGGCGCACCGGGGTGAGCAGGGTCGGCAGCAGCGCCTCGCCCAGCCTCTCCCGGGAGGAGGCCGGCAGGTCGGTCATCGCCTCGGTGTCCGACTCCAGGGCGCCGAAGTAGTGCTGGGCGAGCTGCTTGGCGCGGAAGGGCTTCTCCCCCAGCTCGCTGACGACCTCGGCCCGCTCCTCGGAGCTGAGGTCGGCCAGGTGCCGGGGAGGTTTGGCGCGGCGGGGTGCGACGAAGTTGAGCTCGGCGGGCATAGACAGTCCGTAGGAAGTGGAGTCGATGGTCTCGGCCCGGCGCGGGACGGCGGCGGCCCGGGTCGTTATACGACCTATACGCCGCCGCGCTGCAGCTCCGCCTGTCAGGGCACTACCGTCAATTCTACGCACTGCGTGGACGGACCGGACGGGTCCGCCGGATCACGACAACCGGGATCGGCGTGTGGGAGGGCCGGTGACAGGGATCGACGTCCTGCTCGACGAGATCAGCCCGTACCAGAGCCGCAGGGTCGTCGTCGAATGCGACTCCCACACCACGGCCGCCTACCTACTGGACGCGCGCGGCCGCATCCGCGTCCCGGTGTGGCTGGCCAACCACGAGATCGCGCCCCGCGCCAGCGAGCCCGGCGGGCTGTACGAGGGTCGGGCCCCGCTCATGCCCGAGGCCTACACCAAGCACCCCCAGGGCCGCCCCCGTTTCGACCCGGGCCGCCTGCGCGCGGTGTGGTTCGAGGAGGGCGACGGCGTCGCCCTCGTGGACGAGGAGGGGCTGCTCGCCGTCATCCCCGGCTGGGCCGAGGCGGACAGCGGCTTACCCGGGTACGCACGCGAGGCGATCGGTCGCAGCGCCTACGCGTGGGAGCTGGACCCGGTGCGCGAACAGTTGTGGCCGCGCGTGGTCCACGCCGAGGCCTACTGGGACTGGCGAAGCGCCTCCGGGGCCTGGCGCAGCGTGCAGCGCACCGTACTCAGCCACCTCAACCGGCACGTGGGCGAACCCGGCCACTACTGGGACGTGTCCGACGGCCACCCGCCGCTGCTGCGCGTCTCGGAGCGCCCGCCCACCGCGGAGCGCCCGTTCACGGTGCTGTCCACAGTCGGCGTGTGCGGTCAGCGGATGCCCACCCTGGACCGCTACATGGCCGACACCTCCCGGTACGCCCGGGTGGAGCTGGCCCTGGCCACGACCATGCCCGCGCACCACGCCGCCCGCGTCTTCCGGTGGATCGGTGCCTTCCCCTGGCGGGCGGTGACGTGGTTCGGCGCCGGGCACACCGTCAAGTGGCTGGACAACCCCGAGGACCGGGCCATGCGCGGCGGCGCGGGCGCGGTCCTGCTGCTGGAGGACCCATCCCCCCTGGTCACCCGTCCCGACCACCGGCCGCCGGACACCTCCGGGCTCTCCTTCCAGGGCGACCCCGTGCGGTGGCTGTGGATCGTGCCGATCACCCGCCCCGAGCACCTGTTCGCAAAGGAGCACGACAGCGCCACCCTGGTGGAGAAACTGGCCGCGGAGGGGCGCAGCTGGGTCCTGGGCTAGACGGCTCCTCCCGGGGCACCGCCTCGCCGGACGGGCGTTCAACGGGCCGCGGGAAAACCGGTTGACGGCCCGCCGGGCGGCCGGGATCGTACTCCGGGGCGAGCGGGCGGGGGTAGGGCATGGTGCGAACCGGGAGGAGTCCGGGGGCGGGGTTCACCGCGCCGCTGTGGCATCCGGCCTTCCGCGGGCTGGCACTGGGCCGGACCCTGATGGCCTTCGGCAACGGTATGGCGTCGGTGGCGCTGGCCTTCGCCGTACTGGACGTGACCGGCTCCCTGACGCACGTGGGGCTGGTGGTGGGTGTGCGCTCGGTAGCGAACGTGTCCCTGCTGCTGCTCGGCGGCGTCATCGCGGACCGGCTGCCGCGAACACTGGTGCTCCAGGGTGGATGCGCCCTGGCCGCGGTCTCCCAGGGGCTCCTGGGCGCGACTCTGCTGGCGGGGGTCGCGTCGCTACCGCTGATGGTCGTACTGAGCCTGGTCAACGGCGCCGCCGCGGCCGTGAACCTGCCCGCCTCAGCGGCGCTGACCCCGCAGACCGTGCCCCGGGACCTACTGCGCCAGGCCAACGCCGTGGCGGGCGTGGGCGTCCAGGGCGGCACGTTCCTCGGGATGTCGGCGGGCGGCGTGGTCGTGGGCCTGCTGGGCTCGGGCTGGGCGATCACCGCTGACGCGGTGCTGTTCGCATGCGCCGGTGCGGCCCTCCTGTCCGTACGAGTGCCAGGGACGGACCGGGCCGGGTCCGCCAACGTGCTGCGCGACCTGCGGGACGGGTGGAGCGAGTTCGTCTCCCGCCCATGGGTGTGGATCATCGTGTTGCAGTTCATGGTGGTCAACGCTGGCTGGTCGGCGGCCACGGCCGTGCTGGGCCCGGCCATCGCCGACGAGACCTTCGGCCGGACCGCGTGGGGACTGCTCATGGCGACCAACAGCGTCGGCCTGCTGGTCGGCGGGGTGCTGGCGGCGCGCTGGCAGCCGCGGCGGGCGCTGGTCTTCGGCACGGCCCTGGTGGTGACGCACACGCTGCCGTTCCTCGCGCTGACGGGACCGTCGCCGCTGCCGGTCCTGTTCACCGCGATGTTCGTCGCGGGCGTGGCCGTGGAGCAGTTCACCGTCGCCTGGGAGGTCTCGGTCCAGGAGAACGTCCCGCAGGAGAAGCTGTCACGGGTGTACTCCTACGACGCGTTGGGGTCGTTCGTGGCGATGCCCGTCGGGCAGATCGCCATCGGCCCGTTCGCCGAGTCGTCCGGCCCGGGCCCTGCCCTGGTACTGGTGTCGTCGCTGACCCTCCTGGCCACGCTGGCCGCGGTCTCCTCCCCCAGCGTGCGGGCCCTGCGCCGCCGCTGACCGGACGCCCGCCCGCTGAGAGTGGTGGGAGCGGCGGAGAGGGTGCGCGGCTAGCTCCTCGCGACGTCCCGGCGGCCCCGGGCCTGGCTCAGGACCCGGTGAAAGCGCGCCATGTCCTCGTCGCTGAAGCGCTCCACGAAGCGCAGCAGGGTGGCGCCGGGGTCCGGTCCGGTGTTGAGCACCTCGTCCATCACCCTGGCGGTGTACTCGGCATGCGACTCACACGGCCAGTACGCCCAGGCGCGGCCGGCCTTCTCCCGGTCCAACAGCCCCTTGTGGAAGAGGATGTTGGCGACCGTCATGACGGTCGTGTAGGCGACTTCGCGGTTGTAGACCATGGTTTCGCGGACCTGGCGCACCGAGAGCGGTTCGTCGGACCGCCACAGCGCGTCCATGATGGCCGCTTCCAGTTCCCCCAGCCCTCGCATGGGCCTCCCCACCCGTATTCGTCACGGTCGTACTCGTCCGGGAGATCGTAGGCACGACACGGCCCTCGGCGTGGGAGAACTCCGGAGAGCACACAGATCCGTACATCCTCGGCACCGGTCACCGGCGATTCACCAGCGAACGGCCACGGGGCATGAGGGAAACAGGCGGTGGAGGGGACCGAACCGGAAGGTGGGAGCGCGGCCGGGCCCGAGCCCCTCCATACCCCGCTGGGAGAAACCACCGGAGGGGGCCGGCCGTCCTGCCCGGCCGCTCACGCCCCCTCCGACGCGGGTCCGCCCCGGCGGGTTCCCGCAGGCGCATCGTGTTACACACCACACCATGACTGGCCGGAGACGGCCAGTATCTTCACATCCCAAAAGCCCCGTAAAACCGCACAAAACCGGCGGCGTCACCACCCTGGGCGCAATTACCTGCACGTAGAGGCAACGCGGATGTGAAAGATTGTTACCTATCTCCTAGTTTCGGCAACGCTCGTGTTCCCCGCGGGCAGGTCCCTACAAGTAGCCTGGTACTCGACGAGTGCTGGCCAGGCCAGATGCTTCCCGCATGCGCGGGACAGCTCCCATGTTCCTTGAGCCGCCTTGCCAGCAGCCACCCGTCTTCCTACACATTCACAAGCGAGCTGCGGAAGTGGGCGATCTCCGCCGTGTCGTCTGAGGCGTCTCAACCCCTGACAGATTTCGGTCCCAACGAGTGGTTGGTCGAGGAGCTTTATCAGAAGTACTTGAACGACCCGAACTCCGTTGACAAGGCCTGGTGGAACTTCTTCGCGGACTACAAGCCCGCGGAGTCTGCTGGCGCGAAGGGCGGGGGGAACACGAAGGCGCAGAGCGAGAAGGCCCCCGCGGCCTCCGCCAAGAAGAAGCCAAGTGCCCCCGCCGCCCCGGCGTCCAAGCAGAGCGGCAAGAAGGACGACAAGGAGAGCAAGGACGAGGCTCTCCAGATCAAGCAGGAGCGCCTGCGCGGGGCGACCGCGCGGACCGCGACCAACATGGAGTCGAGCCTGGAGCTGCCCACCGCCACGAGCGTGCGCGCGGTGCCGGTCAAGCTGCTCTTCGACAACCGAATCGTCATCAACAACCACCTCCGGCGTGCCCGTGGCGGGAAGGTCTCCTTCACCCACCTCATCGGCTACGCGATGGTCAAGGCCCTCAAGTCCCTGCCGGAGATGAACCACTCCTACGTGGAGGTCGACGGCAAGCCCGGCGTCGCCAAGCCCGAACACGTGAACTTCGGCCTGGCGATCGACCTGCAAAAGCCCGACGGCTCCCGCCAGCTCGTCGTCCCCTCGATCAAGAAGTCCGACGAGATGGACTTCACGGAGTTCTGGGGCGGCTACGAGGACCTGGTCCGCAAGGCCCGCAACAACAAGCTGGGCGTGCCGGACTTCCAGGGCACCACCATCAGCCTCACCAACCCCGGCGGCATCGGCACCGTGCACTCGGTCCCGCGCCTGATGCCGGGCCAGGGCACCATCCTGGGCGTGGGCGCGATGGAGTACCCGGCCGAGTTCCAGGGCGCCTCCTCCGACACCCTGGCCGAGCTGGGCATCAGCAAGGTCATGACGCTGACCTCCACCTACGACCACCGCATCATCCAGGGCGCGCAGTCCGGCGAGTTCCTTCGCCGGATCCACCAGCTGCTGCTGGGCGAGGACGGTTTCTACGACGAGATCTTCAACTCGCTGCGCATCCCCTACGAGCCGGTGCGCTGGGTGCAGGACATCCACGTCAACAAGGCCACCCAGCTCGACAAGGCCACCCGGGTCCAGGAGCTGATCCACGCCTACCGGGTGCGCGGTCACCTGATGGCCGACACCAACCCGCTCGACCACGAGCAGCGCAAGCACCCCGACCTGGACGTGCTCGAACACGGCCTGACCCTGTGGGACCTGGACCGCGAGTTCCCGACCGGGGGCTTCGGCGGCAAGCAGGTCATGAAGCTGCGCGACGTCCTGGGCGTGCTCCGCGACACCTACTGCCGCACGGTGGGTATCGAGTACATGCACATCCAGAGCCCGGAGGAGCGGGAGTGGATCCAGTCGCACGTCGAGCGCGAGCACGAGAAGCTCGACCGCGACGAGCAGCTGCACGTCCTGCACCGGCTCAACAGCGCCGAGGCCTTCGAGACCTTCCTGCAGACCAAGTACGTGGGCCAGAAGCGCTTCTCCCTCGAGGGCGGCGAGTCGCTGATCCCGCTGCTGGACGGCGTGATCTCCAGGGCGGCCAGGGCCGACCTGGACGAGGCCGTCATCGGCATGGCCCACCGCGGCCGCCTGAACGTGCTGGCCAACATCTGCGGCAAGTCCTACGGACAGATCTTCGGTGAGTTCGAGGGCAACCTCGACCCGCGCAGCGCGCACGGCTCGGGCGACGTCAAGTACCACCTGGGCACCGAGGGCACCTTCGACACCCAGGACGGCAACAGGATCCAGATCTCGCTGTCGGCCAACCCCTCCCACCTGGAGACGGTCGACCCGATCGCCGAGGGCATCGTGCGCGCCAAGCAGGACGTGCTCAACAAGGGCCCGCAGGGCTACACGGTGCTGCCGATCCTGATCCACGGCGACGCCGCGTTCGCCGGGCAGGGTGTGGTCGCCGAGACCCTGAACCTGTCCCAGCTGCGCGGTTACCGGACCGGCGGCACGGTGCACATCATCGTGAACAACCAGGTGGGCTTCACCACCTCGCCGGACGACAGCCGCTCCAGCTTCTACGCCACGGACGTGGCGCGGATGGTGCAGGCACCGATCTTCCACGTCAACGGGGACGACCCCGAGGCCGTGGTCCGGGTCGCGCACCTGGCCTTCGCCTACCGGCAGGCGTTCAAGAAGGACGTCGTGATCGACCTGGTCTGCTACCGCCGCCGCGGTCACAACGAGGGCGACAACCCGGCGTTCACCCAGCCGCTGATGTACGACGTCATCGATGCCAAGCGCTCCACCCGCAAGCTGTTCACCGAGGCCCTCATCGGCCGCGGCGACATCACGGTGGAGGACGCGGAGTCGGCGCTGCGCGACTACCAGTCCGAGCTGGAACGGGCCTTCACCGAGACCCGCGAGGTCGAGAAGAAGCCGGTCGAGCCGGGTGCCGTGGTCAAGCCCGAGGTGTTCACCGAGAGCCGCCTGGACCACTCCGCGGTCGAGACCGCGATCAGCAGCGAAGCGGTCAAGCAGATCGTGGACACCCAGGTGTCGCTGCCCGAGGGCTTCACGCCGCACCCGCGGCTGGCGCCCCAGCTCTCCCGCCGCGCCACGATGGTCGAGACCGACGCCATCGACTGGGCGACCGGTGAGCTGCTGGCCTTCGGCGGTCTGCTGCTGGACGGCCACCCGGTCCGCCTGATCGGCCAGGACACCCGCCGCGGCACCTTCGGCCAGCGCCACTCCACGCTGATGGACCGCGAGACCGGCGAGACCCATACGCCGCTCAAGAGGTTCGACAACGGGATCAACCGGTTCCACGTACACGACTCGCTGCTGAGCGAGTACGCGGCACTGGGCTTCGAGTACGGCTACTCGCTCACCCGCCCCGACGCGCTGGTGATGTGGGAGGCCCAGTTCGGCGACTTCGTCAACGGCGCCCAGACCGTCATCGACGAATACATCAGCGCGGGCGAGCAGAAGTGGGGCCAGCGCTCCAGCGTGACCCTGCTGCTGCCGCACGGATACGAGGGCCAGGGGCCGGACCACTCCTCCGCACGCATCGAGCGCTTCTTGCAGCAGTGCGCGCAGGAGAACATGACGGTGGCCTACCCGAGCAACCCGGCGAGCTACTTCCACCTGCTGCGCTGGCAGGCCAAGTCGCCGTTCCAGCGCCCGCTGGTGGTGTTCACGCCCAAGTCCCTGCTGCGCCTGAAGGCGGCCACCTCGGCCACCGAGGACTTCACCACGGGCCACTTCGAGCCACTGATCACGGACGAGTCGATCGAGCCGGACAAGGTGCGCCGCGTGGTGCTGTGCTCGGGCAAGATCTACTACGAGCTGGACGCCGCGCGTCGCAAGAGCGGTGACAAGCACACCGCGATCATCCGTGCGGAGCGGCTCTACCCGCTGCCGATCGAGGAGATCCGCGAGCAGCTCAGGGCCTACCCGAACGCGGGCGAGGTCCTGTGGGTGCAGGAGGAGCCGGCGAACATGGGCCCGTGGCCCTTCGTGGCGCTGGTCTTCTCCGAGCAGCTCGACCGTCCGTTCACCCGGATCTCGCGTCCGGCCTCCTCCGCGCCCGCGGCCGGTTCGGCCAAGCGCCACGAGGCCGAGCAGCGTGCCCTGGTGGACACGGTGTTCCCGCCCGCGGACTGACGGGCGCGCCCGCGAGCAGGTAGGGGAACAACGTGTACTACACCGATCGCGGAATCGAGGAGTTGGAGAACCGGCGCGGCGACGAGGAGGTCAGCTTCACCTGGCTCGCCGAGCAGCTGCGGACGTTCACCGACATCAACCCCGAGTTCGAGACCCCGGTCGACCGGCTGGCCACCTGGCTGGCACGGCTGGACGACGAGGATGACGAGTAGACGGCGCCCACCGCGCTGACAGGGGCCCGGGTCGCACACGCGACCCGGGCCCCTCGTGCGTGGCCACGACCGCGTCCAGCGCCCCTCACGGCCCCTCCAGGCGTTCCAGCGCCGGGGAGGGGCCGCGCTCGTACTCGGGGAGAACCCCGAGAAGCCCCTGAAACACCCCGCAAATCCACGACATATCTTGAGTTCCCCCGATACGCGACATATCGTGAGACCACGGAGCGAGCGAAAGGGGTCACACGATGGCGCACTGGACCATCGACAGGCCGATGACCCAGACACTGGACGGCATCGTCGCGTTGCGGGTCCGGATCATCGGAGGCCACGTCAACATCATTCCCACCGACGACCCGGTCACCTTCGAGGTCACCGACATCGTCGGCGAGCCCCTCCTGGTCACACAGGAGGCGGGCATCCTCACCATCCACTACGAGGACCTCACCAGCCAGGGGCTCCTGGAACGGCTTCGGCCCGTCAAGCTCGACGGCTACAAGCGCGTGCAGCACCGGAAGGCCACCGTGAACCTGCGGCTGCCCAAGGAGTGCCCGGTCGAGGTCAGCACGGTCAGCGCGTCGGTCGTGGCCGCCGGGCTCAACGCCCGCAGCCATCTGCGGACCGCCTCCGGGGAGATCACCCTCGACGAGACCTCGGGCGAGACCGACATCGGCACCGTCTCAGGCAGCACCGCCGTGCGGGGCGCCCACGGCAGCCTCAAGTTCAACAGCGTCAGCGGCCAGCTGGCGGTGGCGGGCGGGCGGCTCTCCGCGCTGAGCGCCAAGACCGTCTCCGGGCAGCTGCTGGCCGACACCGACATCGCTCCGGCGGGGCGTGTCCGGCTCAACTCGGTCTCCGGCGAGATCGCACTGCGGGTGCCCTCCGACACTTCGGCGGCCGTGGAGCTGCGCACCGCGAAGGCACCGGTGGAGTCCGACTTCGGTCTGGACCGCCGCAGTGCCACGGCCAGGACGATCCTGAGCGGGAAGATCGGCAGCGGGGTCGATCCCGCCTCCATCACCGTCAACTCCGCGTCCGGCCGGACGGCGCTGCTGCGGCGCGCGCCGGAGACACCGGCCGCGATCCCCGAGGGGGCCTGAATGAGCACCATCTTCGGCCACGGCAGACTCCGGCTCTACCTGCTCAAGTTGCTGGACGAGAGCCCGCGGCACGGTTACGAGATCATCAGCCTGCTCCGCGACCGCTTCCTCGGGGTGTACTCGCCCTCCCCCGGGACCATCTACCCCCGGCTCGCGCGGTTGGAGGAGGAGGGGCTGGTGACCCACACCGAGGAAGGAGGCCGCAAGGTCTACCGCCTCACGGACAAGGGACGCGGGGAGCTGCGTGATCGCAGCGGCGACCTGGACGACCTGGAGCGGGAGATCACCGACTCGGTGCGCGACATCGCCCGCGCGGTCAAGCAGGACGTGCGCGCGACGATCAGCTCGCTGCGGGACGAGTTGAAGTTCTCCTCCGGCGGGACGCGTCGGCCCGAGTCCGGTGAGGCCAGGCCCGAGTCCGGGGAGACCCGGCGCGAGTCCGAGGGCACCAAGGCCTCCGAGGAGGCCGGAGAGCCGTCCGGGGAGCGCCGTGAGCAGCGCGGGAAGCAGGGCTGCGAGGAGGGCTCGCGGTGGGCCCGCGAATGGGAGCGCTTCGCCCAGGGCTTCGGCGCGTTCGGCGCCGCATGGGGCCGGGGCGACTCCGAGCGCGCGTCGCAGGCCCCGGAGTTCGAGCGGGCGCTGCACGACTTCAGCGACCGGGTGCGCGACGTGTTCCGCGAGGCGGGCCACGTCGGGGGAGCCGCCGCAGGCGACCTGCGGCGCATCCTGGACGACACGGTCGAGGTGATCCGCAGGGACATGCGGCACTGGGGTCCGCCCGCCGACCGCCCGGAGGAGGGTTCGGAGACCGCCGAGGCGGGGCCCTCCGCCGGGGAGCGGTCCGCCGAGAAGCCCGAAGAGGCACCCGAGGCGCGGCCTAAGCCCTCCACCGGCGACGACCCGTGGAGCGAGGCGGTCGACGACACCGGCGACGACAGGTAGTCCGCACGGCGGGAGCGGCGGGGGCGCCGCAGGGGCGCGCCCTCCCGGACTCCCGCTGAAGGGACGGCCGGGGCCCGGCACCAGACGGTGCCGGGCCCCTCGTCGTGTACGGGTGTCCGGGGCCTGTCCGGTGAACGCCCGCCCAGTCCCCGGGGCGCCGTTCCGACACCGCACGAGGCGAAGCGGAGCCCCGGAGCGAACACCGCCTAACGGCGGACGACCCCGTCCTCGCGGGCCTGGGCGGCGACCGCGGCGGACACGGCGGGGACCACGCGCTCATCGAAGGAGCTGGGGATGATGTGGTCTGCGGACAGGTCGTCGCCGACCAGGTCCGCCAGAGCCGTGGCGGCGGCCAGCTTCATGTTCTCGGTGATGTCCGTCGCGCCCGCGTCGAAGGCGCCCCGGAACACGCCGGGGAAGGCCAGCACGTTGTTGATCTGGTTCGGGAAGTCGCTGCGCCCGGTGGCGACGACGCTCGCGTACTTGTGGGCGACGTCGGGGTGCACCTCCGGGTTGGGGTTGGCCATCGCGAAGATGATCGCGTCCTCGGCCATGGTGGCGACCACGGACTCGGGCACCTCTCCGGCGGACAGGCCGATGAACACGTCGGCGCCCGAGAGCGCGCTCTCGATGGACCCGCGCAGCCCCGCCCTGTTGCTGGTGGAGGCCAGCTCCTGCTTGACGGGGGTCAGGCCCTCACGGCCGTCGTAGATCATGCCCTTGGAGTCGGCCACGGCGATGTCGCCGATCCCGCTGTCGACGAGCATCTTGGTGACGGCCACGCCCGCGGCGCCCGCGCCGGAGACCACGACGCGCAGGTCACCCAGGGTGCGTCCGGTCAGACGGGCGGCGTTGCGCAGCGCGGCGACGGTGACGATCGCGGTGCCGTGCTGGTCGTCGTGGAAGACGGGGATGTCCAGGCGCTCGCGCAGCTGGCGCTCGATCTCGAAGCAGCGGGGCGCGGAGATGTCCTCCAGGTTGATCCCGCCGAAGGAGGGGGCCATGCGCACGACGGTCTCGACGATCTCGTCGACCCCGGTGCAGCCCAGCGCGATCGGCACGGAGTTGACGTCGCCGAACTGCTTGAACAGCAGCGACTTGCCCTCCATGACCGGAAGGGAGGCCCCGGGGCCGATGTCGCCCAGGCCGAGGACGGCGGTGCCGTCGGTGACGACGGCGACCAGGTTGCTCTTCCAGGTGTAGGTCTCGACGAGCTCGGGGGTCTCGGCGATGGCGTCGCAGACGCGGGCGACGCCGGGAGTGTAGGCGAGGGACAGTCCCTCGTGATCGTGGACGTCGATGGACGAGGTCACGTGCAGCTTGCCGCCGCGGTGCAGCGCGAAGGCGGGATCCTCGTCCAGGTTCTGGGAACGCGAAACGGTGGTCACTACTTCAAACCCCTCAGGTCTTGCGTGTTCCACCCTGCCGTCGGCCATGACGGCGGGACGGACCGGTAGTGGTGCAGACCGCGCGCGAAGATGTGCAGGTGCTAGGGGGACTCCTCCTCGGCGCCGGTCGGCCATGACCGGTGGTGTCGCCGGGGAGAGCCATTCTTCGCCGGACTCCTATGCGAGTACTGCGCGGCCGCTCTCACGGGGATGACCCGTTACGCAATCCTCTCACAACGGTGACCACAGGAAAATCGCGGGTCGGCACGATGGGGAGACACCGACTTATCAGCTTTTGAAGCATAATGTTCTGAATGTCGTTTTGGCTCGGGCGGTGGGGTCACGAACCCGCCTCCGACCAGGCACTTCGTGCCCATGAAGGAGACCCCACGATGGCCCCACACAAGCCCCTGTCCGCGCCGTTCGCCCTCGGAGCCCTGTCCCTCGCCAGCGCCTTGGCCCTGTCCGCCTGCGGTAGCGGCGACGGTGGGAGCTCCGAGGAGACCCCCGCGCCCGAGGCGCCCACCGTCGAGACCGACGAAGAGCTCGCCGCCCTGGTCCCCGCCGACATCGCCGAGGACGGAACCGTCAAGATCGGCGTCGAGGCCTCCTACCCGCCCGGCGAGTTCCTGGAGGGGGACGGCGAGTCCGTCCTGGGCTTCAATGTGGACCTCGTCAACGCCGCCCTGGGCAAGCTCGGCCTGGAGGGCCAGTGGGAGCCCACCGCCTTCGACTCCATCATCATCGGTGTGGACACGGGCACCTACGACCTCGGGTCCTCCTCCTTCACCGTCACCGAGGACCGCATGGAGCAGGTCAACATGGTCAGCTACTTCTCCTCGGGCACCCAGTGGTTCGCCCAGGAGGGCAACCCCGAGGGCGTGGACCCCGACGACGCCTGCGGCATGCGCATCGCGGTACAGGCCGACACCACCCACGACGCCGACATCGAGGAGCGCAGCGCCGCCTGCGTCGACGCGGGTGAGGAGGCCATCACCATCCAGAAGTTCGAGAGCCAGCCGCTGGCCACCCAGACCATCGTCTCCGGTGTCAACGACGCCTCGCTCGCCGACATGCCCACCGCCGCCTACGCGCTGGACCAGACCGACGAGGGTGTCCTGGAGTTCGTCGGCGAGCAGTACGACGCCGCACCCTACGGCGTCCTCACCCACCAGGACAACGAGGAACTGGCCGACGCCGTCGCCGCCGCCTTCAACGCCATCATGGAGGACGGCACCTACGCCGAGGTCCTGGAGGAGTGGGGCGTCGACGCCGGCGGCCTGGAGAGCGCCGAGGTGAACCCCTCCCTCTCGGAGTAGCGCGAAGCCTCACCGACACCCACCGAAGGAAAGACTGACCTGTGTCCTCACCGACCGAATCGGTGAGCGGTCCGGGGGCGGCCGACCCGGCCCCGGACCGCTCGGCCGCCCCCGTCACCGCCGTCCCCGTGCGCTACCCCGAACGGTGGATCGCCGCAGGGCTCATCCTGGTCCTCGCCGCCATGTTCGTGCACATGCTGTTCACGAACAGCGCGTTCAACTGGCCGTTCATGGTCGACCACATGTTCTCGGAACCGGTCGTGCGCGGCGTTTGGATCACCCTCAGCGCCACCGTGCTGTCGATGGTCATCGGCGTCGTCCTGGGTATCCTCCTGGCGGTGATGCGGCTGTCGGGGAACCCCGTCCTGGTCTCGGTCTCCTGGTTGTACACCTGGTTCTTCCGCGGCGTGCCCCGCCTGGTGCTGGCGGTGCTCTTCGGCAACCTCGCCATCCTGTACACGACGATCGAGATCGGTATCCCGTTCGACAACTACTGGATGCCGTGGCTGGGCCTGGAGGGCGACGCCCGCTTCTTCGAGATCGACGCCCGCACCATGCTGAGCGGCTACACGGCGGGCCTGCTCGCCCTGGCGCTGTCCGAGGGCGCCTACATGGCCGAGATCATCCGCGCGGGCCTTCAGTCGGTGGACAAGGGCCAGACCGAGGCCGCACAGGCGCTGGGCATGGGCAAGAACAAGGTGCTGCGCCGGATCACCCTCCCGCAGGCGATGCGTGTGGTCATCCCGCCCACGGGCAACGAGACCATCGCCATGCTCAAGGACACCGCCCTGCTGGCGTACGTGCCGGTGACCATCGAGCTGTTCTACCAGTTGCAGGCCATCGGCGCCCGGACCTACCAGATCTTCCCGATGCTGGTCGCGGCGTGCTTGTGGTATCTGGCCATCACCAGCGTGCTGATGGTCGGTCAGTACTTCATCGAGCGCAGGTTCAACCCGGAACAGCACGGCAGTATCCGGGACCGCATCGTCGGAGGGGCGCACAGATGAGCGAGCAGAACCAGGACGGGACCGCCGTGGAGGGGTCCGAGGGCACCGGTCCGGCCGCTGACGCGCTGGTCGTGGCGGAGAACGTGCACAAGGCCTTCGGCCGCCTGGATGTCCTCAAGGGCATCGACCTGCACGTCAGGCGCGGTGAGGTCATGTGCATCGTCGGCCCGTCCGGGTCGGGCAAGTCCACGTTCCTGCGCTGCATCAACCACCTGGAGAAGCTCACCGCGGGCCGCCTGTGGGTCAACGGCGAGCTGATGGGATACCGGCAAAAGCGCGGACGGCTGTACGAGCTGCGCGACAACGAGATCGCCGCCCAGCGCAGCGACATCGGCATGGTCTTCCAGCAGTTCAACCTGTTCCCGCACCTGAGCGTCCTCGGCAACGTCATCGAGGCGCCCATGCAGGTCAAGCGGACCCCCAGGGCCGCGGCCGCCGCCAAGGCCATGGAGCTGCTCGAGCGGGTGGGCCTGCCGGACAAGGCCGACGCCTACCCCGAACAGCTCTCCGGCGGCCAGCAGCAGCGCGTGGCGATCGCCCGCGCGCTGGCCATGGAGCCCTCGCTGATGCTGTTCGACGAACCCACCAGCGCCCTGGACCCCGAGCTGGTCGGCGAGGTCCTGGACGTCATGCGCGACCTGGCCGAGGGCGGAATGACGATGGTGGTCGTCACCCACGAGATGGGGTTCGCCCGCGAGGTCGGCGACTCCCTGGTCTTCATGGACGACGGCGTGGTGGTGGAGTCGGGGGTGCCCTCGGAGGTGCTCTCCGACCCGCGCCACGAGCGCACCCAGACCTTCTTGTCCAAGGTGCTCTGACAGGGCGCCGCGGTCACCTTTCCGCGCCCCGCACTCCGCCGTGGAGTGCGGGGCGCGGTCGCCTGGCGGGCCCCTCAGGGCCCGCGCGGCGAGTGCCTGCGCAGGGCTCTGGCGGGGTTCTGGAGGTGGCGTAGGAGGGTTGGCGAGGAACGAGCCGACCTTTCCGAAGACACCGAAGGTTCCCGCCTATAGGGCGTCCGAGCACGGGGCAAAGCGAAGCGGAGCCCAAAGGAAGCACTCTCAGCCCCGCAGGGAAACGCCGCCCGAGCCCTTGACCGCGTGACGGCGTACACCCAGAGTCATGGGGTAGGAAGCCGCTCGGGGGAGAGACATGGACGCGCGCACAGAGCACACACGCAGGCGCTGGAACCGGCTGGCTCCCTACTGTGAGCACAGCGAGCTCTTCCAGAGCCCCGGCATGCGCCGCACCCGCGAGATCCTGTGCGCCGGGGCCCGCGGCCGCACCCTGGAGGTGGCGGTCGGGACTGGGCGGAACCTGCCCTACTACCCGCCGCAGGTCCGTCTCACCGCTGTCGACCTCAGCCCGCGGATGCTGGCCCGCGCCCGGGAGAGAGCCGACGGCCTGGGGCTGGCCGTCCGGTTCGTGGAGGGCGACGCGCAGTCGCTGGACCTTCCCGACCGGACCTTCGACACGGTCCTGTGCACGCTGGCGATGTGCGCCGTTCCCGACCAGCACCGCGCCCTGTCGGAGATGTACCGGGTACTGGTGCCGGGCGGCAGACTGCTGATGGCCGATCACGTCGAGTACGCCGGCTTTCCCGGACGGCTCCTGGAACAGCGCCGTGAGAACCCGCGCCGCCTGCCCAGGGAGGTGGCCGCCGAGGTGGGGTTCGAGGTCGGCCACCACGACCGGCTGTTCCTCGGGCTGGTCGAGCGGGTGGTCGCACACCGTCCCTGAGCGGTCCGATCCGGTCCGCGAAACACCTCCGGTCCAGCGCATATCCTGGAAGGGACCGTATCCCCGCTCCGAGGTGGTCCGATGATCCGCCCCGCCCGCCCCGACGACATCCCCGTCATTCACACGATGATCGGAGAACTCGCCGAGTACGAAAAGGAACCGGACGCGGTCGTGGCCACCGAGCAGGACCTGCGCACGGCCCTGTTCGGTCCTGACCCGGCGGTGTTCGCACACGTCGCGGAGGACGCCGACACCAACGCCGTCGGATTCGCGCTCTGGTTCCGCAATTACTCCACCTGGACCGGCAGGCACGGCATTCACCTGGAGGACCTGTACGTGCGTCCTGAGGCGCGCGGCCGGGGACACGGGCTGGCACTACTGCGCACCTTGGCGCAGATCTGCGTGGAACGCGGTTACACGCGTCTGGAGTGGTCGGTGCTCGACTGGAACGAGTCCTCGATCCGGTTCTACGAATCCCTGGGTTCGCAGCCCATGGACGGGTGGACGGTCCGCCGCCTGGATGGCGACGCGCTGACCGCGCTGGGTTCTGGACGGGACTGAGACATGCCATCCGTCTTGCTTTCGTCTCAGATCCTGTGGACACGATCCGTTCTCCCTGCGTCAGTGGCAGGGTGAAACCAGATACATTGCTCTCAAGCGGCAACCCCGCTCCCGAAGGAGGGACGTGACCGAAGAAACCGCTGTGCCCACGGCCGACGCCATTGGCGTTCGGGACGCTGTCACCGTCAACATGCCCGCGGACAGCGCTTATTTGTCCGTCTTGCGGACGGCGACGGCGGGACTGGCCGCGCGACTCGACTTCACCCTCGACGAAATCGAGGACCTGAGGATCGGTGTCGACGAGGCCTGCGCGATGCTCCTCTCCCAGGCTCTGCCCGGCACAGAACTGACCACGGAATTCGAACTCACCCCCGACGGGATGCGCATCTCCGTCTCGGTGCTCACCGCCGACGGACGCCTCCCCGCTCGTGACACCTTCGCCTGGACCGTCCTTTCCGCCCTCGCGGGGGAGGTCGACGCGGGGGTCGGCCCGGACGAACGTGTCCACATCGTCCTGTACAAACGCCGCGGCACCCTGGAGTCGGCGTGAGCGAGAGGGGGCCCGCTCTGACAGCGAAGACCGAGCACGCGGTGCCCGACCGTGCCCGCGCCAGAGAGTTGTTCGAGCGCCTGGGCGAACTCGAAGCGGACTCCGAGGAGCGTCGGCGGATCCGCGACGAGCTGGTGGAGCTCCACCTGCCCTTGGTGGAGTACCTTGCCCGCCGGTTCCGCAACCGCGGCGAGTGGCTGGACGATCTCACCCAGGTGGCCACGATCGGGCTGATCAAGTCCATTGACCGGTTCGACCTGGACCGCGGAGTGGAGTTCTCCACCTACGCCACCCCGACGATCGTCGGTGAGATCAAGCGGCACTTCCGCGACAAGGGCTGGGCGGTCCGGGTTCCCCGTCGCCTACAGGAGCTGAAGCTCTCGCTCACCAAGGCGGTCAGCGACCTGTCGCAGCGGGAGGGGCGCTCCCCGACCGTCGCCGAGCTCGCAGCGCACCTACAGATGTCCGAGGAGGAGGTGCTGGAGGGCTTGGAGTCCGCCAACGCCTACTCGACGGTGTCACTGGACGCGCCCGACAGCGGGGACGAGGACGCCCCCGCGGTGGCCGACTCCCTGGGCATCGTGGACGAGTCCCTGGAGGGCGTGGAGTACCGGGAGTCGCTCAAACCGCTTCTGGAACAGCTCCCGCCGAGAGAGAAGCGCATCCTGCTGCTGCGCTTCTTCGGCAACATGACACAGTCGCAGATCGCCCAGGAGCTGGGGATATCCCAGATGCACGTATCCCGTCTGCTGGCCCGCACCCTGGCGCAGCTGCGCCAGGCGCTGACCACCGACGACTGACCGGCCAACGGCCACCGCTGACGGCCGCGGAGCTACTTGTCCCGTTCCCCGGGAAAGAGCACCGCGGTCGTCGGTGGTGAGAGGACCGCCGCCGCGGCGCACACGGCCACGCCCAGGAGCACCGCGCCGTACACGTACTGCCCGCTGGTGAACATGTAGTAGGCGACCGCGGCGAGGAAGAGCTGGGTGAGGAACACCGGCGTTCGCGCCCAGTCCCTCAGCCGCCAGAGCCCGCGCGCGACGAACAACAGCAGCGCGCCCGCGCCCAGCCCGAGTGCGGTCAGGGGGATCGCGCTGGTGGGGTCGGAGGCCTGGCCGGTGACGGCGTTGAAGAAGCTGTAGAGGCCGCCGGCCGCCGCGGCCAGCCCGATCAGGGCCTCCAGTGCGGCGGCGACGACGATGGTGACGGGACGAGAGGACACCCGACGAGCCTATACGTGCCTCCCGCGGTCTCCCACTCGGCTCCGGAGCAGAGCGGAACGCCTAGACTGGCCTGGTGCGCGCCCTTTTCATCGTGAACCCCCAGGCCACCACGACCACGTCACGCACGCGTGAGGTGATCCTCGGCGCCCTGGCATCGGAGCTGGACGTCACCGTCGCCCCGACCGAGTACCGCGACCACGCGGGCATCCTCGCCCGCGAAGCGGCCGAGAACGGCTACGAACTGGTGCTGAGCCTCGGTGGCGACGGCACCGTCAACGAGGTCGTCAACGGACTCCTGACCGCCCCGGACGAACTCAAGCGCCCACGTTACGCGGTGATCCCCGGCGGCAGCGCCAACGTCTTCATCCGCTCCCTCGGCTTGCCCGGCGACCCGGTGGAGGCCACCGGCGTGGTCCTGGAGGCGATCCGGGAGGGCCGTGAACACGAGGTCAACCTCGGCCGGATCACCAGCGACCAGGACGACCGGTACTTCACTTTCTGTGCTGGTTTCGGCTGGGACGCCGACGTGGTCCAACAAGTGGAGAACGAGCGCGCGAACGGACGCAGGGCCACTCCGGCGCTGTACGCGGAAGTGGCGGTAAAGCTGTTCTTCCAGGGTGATATCCGCGATCCGTCACTAAGCGTGGTCACCCGCGGAAGGTCTCTTGTGGGGGCGTATTTCGCGCTCGTCACCAACACCACGCCTTGGACGTACGCGGGGACACTGCCGCTTCAGCCGACCCCGTCCTCGCGTTTCGAACTGGGTCTGGACGCTTTCGCGCTGACCCACTCCTCGCCCGCGCTCACCGGTTGGATCCTTTCCCAAATGTTCTTCCCCAAAGGTCTCCCGGCCCGCGGGGACGGCTACGTGACCTGGCATGACCAGGAGTCCCTCCAGATCACGTCATCCCACCCCAGGGCGTTCCAAATCGACGGTGAATACCTGGGAGACCGCGAACAGGTCAACTTCCACTCTGTACCAAAGGCATTACGAATCATCTGTTAATTACGCCGAAAGAGGCCATTCACAGGCACTGTGACGCACCCGACACGTGGAACAGGACCTTTGGCCCCGTGAGCTCTTGCATGGGTCGTTCGATCCTGTCACGCTCAAGATATCGCCGCGAGTTACGGGCGAGTAAATTTGGGCGCTTCCCACATGGCCGTGGGATGAAACCTGGACCACCCCGGCCTGTACGCACTCCGATGGGACCCATCCATCGGGCGCCCTCCGCACAATCCTGACACGCGCACGATCGTGAAAAGCTTCACAAGCCCCCGATCGCCTCACCGTGAGGAGTGGACCGCATGGACTGGCGCCATGACGCAGCCTGCCGTGACGAAGACCCCGAACTCTTCTTCCCCATCGGAAACTTCGGGCCCGCCCTGATCCAGATCGAGGAGGCGAAGGCGGTCTGTCAGCGCTGCCCGGTCAGCTCCGCCTGTCTGAAGTGGGCCCTGGAAAGCGGCCAGGACGGCGGCGTCTGGGGCGGCACCAGCGAGGACGAGCGCCGCATGCTCAAGAAGCGCCGCGGCAGCGCGTACCGCACCATGGTCCGCAGCTGACACGCCCCGGAGGAAGCGGCTCCGGGGCGATCGACTCCCGCTGAGGGGGCTGGCTCCGGCAGAGCCCGCCCCTCAGGGGACCTCTCCCTCCTCATGCTCCAGCGGCAGGGTGATCGCCACCTCGGTCCCGCCGCTCTCCTTGGGCTTGATCGCCAGAGTCCCCCCCAACTCGCCCACGATGAGGGTCCGCACGATCTGCAGGCCCAGGCTCGTGGTCCCCTCCAGGTCGAAGTCCTCGGGCAGGCCCCCGCCGTCGTCGGAGACCGCCAGTTCCAGGCTGCTCGACCCCCGGCGGCCCGGCCCGGCGTCGAACCTGCGCACCCGCACCTCTATCCGGCCCGGCCCCTGCCCCAGCCCGTGCTCCACCGCGTTCTGCACCAGCTCGGCCAGGACCATCGACAGCGGCGTGGCCACCAGTGCGTTCAACAGGCCGAACCCACCGGTCCGGCGCGGCACCACCGCGCTGCCGGTCGAGGACACCTCGGCCGCCATCTGCATCACCCGGTCGGCGATGTCGTCGAAGTCCACCACCTCGTCGGGGGTGTGCGAGAGCATCTCGTGCACGATCGCGATGGACCCGACACGGCCCACCGCCTCGTCCAGCGCGGCCCGCGCCTCCGGTACGTCCAGGCGCCGCGACTGTAGGCGCAGCAGCGCCGCCACCGTCTGCAAGTTGTTCTTCACCCGGTGGTGGATCTCCCGGATGGTCGCGTCCTTGGTCATCAGCTCGCGTTCGCGTCGGCGCAGCTCGGTGACGTCGCGCACCATCACCAGGGCGCCGATCCGTACCCCGTCTATGACCAGCGGTATGGCGCGCAGCTGCACGGTGACCCCGCTCGCGTCCACCTCCGCCTCCTGCGGCGCACGGCCGCTCGCCGTGTAGGTCAGCGCCTCGTCGCGCGCCTCCCCCGGAGCCGACAGTTCCAGCGTGGTGCGGTCCAGACGGGCGCCCACGAGGTCGGCGGCCAGTCCGAGCCTGCGGTAGGCGGACAGCGCGTTGGGGCTGGCGTAGACCACCTCGCCGTTCTGGTCCAGGCGCAGCAGTCCGTCGCCGACCCTGGGCGAGCGCACCATCAACGGCCCCTGGTCGCTGAACGGGAACTCGCCCTCGGCGATCATCTGTGCCAGGTCGCCCGCGCTCTGGAGGTAGGTGAGCTCCAGGCGGCTGGGCGTGCGCGCCGAACTGAGGTTGGTGCTGCGCTGGATGACCCCGATGAGCCTGCCCTGGCGGCGCACCGGAATGGTCTCCTCCCGTACGGGGACTCCGCCCGACCAGTCCGGGTCGCCGTCGCGACAGATACGGCCCTCCTCCCAAGCACGGTCGATGAGGGCTCTACGACCGACCACGCGCGGCGAGGAACGGGACGTGACATCGGTCATGTCGTCGCGCAGGACGGCCTCGACCAGGTCGTCCTGGAAGGCGGTCGGGCCGGTGGTGGGCCGCATCTGGGCGACCGCCACCCAGCCGTCGTCGGCGCGCAGGCGCACCCACAGCACGAGATCGGCGAAGGACAGGTCGGCCAGGAGCTGCCAATCCGAGACCAGCGAGTGGATCCACGCGAGGTCGGCTTGCTTGAGTGACGTGTGACGCCTGATGAGATCACTGAGGTGAGGCACTCACAAATCATCCCATGAAGGAGTGCATACTCAAGGGATACGCACTCGACCAGTGGTCCACACCAATCGGCGGTCGTGAACCCGCCGCGCCGCGACCACACCGGAGGGGTGTGTGGCAAGCGCGGGACTCGGCGGAGGAGACTGATGACTGGTCAGCGCACACTGGACGGCAACCCGCGGGTGCCGAAGTACTACCAGGTGAAAAAGCAGCTCCTGGAGCTGATCGAGGCGATGCCCGCGGGCAACCCGGTCCCTCCGGAGCGGGCCCTGGCGACGCAGTTCGGCACTTCGCGGACCACGGTGCGCCAGGCGCTCACCGAGATGGTGGTCGAGGGGCGCCTGCTGCGCATCCAGGGCAAGGGCACCTTCGTGGCCAAGCCGAAGGTGGCCCAGATCCTCCAGCTCACCAGCTACACCCAGGAGATGCGCGCGCACGGTCTGCACCCCGCCACGCGGATCCTGGACGTGAGCTACATCAACGCCGACGACCAGCTCGCCGAGCTCCTGGCCATCCGGTCGGGCGGGCGCGTGCTGCGCATCGAGCGGCTGCGGCTGGCCAACGGTGAGCCGATGGCCGTGGAGACCGCCCACCTGGCCGCGCGGCGCTTCCCGGGGCTGCGCCGGCAGCTGGACCGCTACGCATCCCTCTACGAGGCTCTGGCGAGCGCCTACGACGTCTCCCTGGCTGAGGCGGAGGCCTCGATCGAGACCGTCCTGGCGACCCCCAACGAGGCGCGCCTGCTGGGCGTGGACGTGGGCCTGCCACTGGTACTGCACTGCCAGCACAGTTTCGACGGCGACGGGCACCCGGTGGAGTGGGTGCGCTCGCTGTACCGGGGCGACCGCTACAAGTTCGTCACACGCCTGCGTCCCCCCATGGACTGACGGGCGGAGCCCGCCTCCCGGCCGCCGCGGACCACCGCCGCTACTCGACGACGGCCAGGAGGTCGCCCTCCTGCACGACGTCGCCCTGGGCGACGGCGAGGCGGGACACGGTTCCGGCCTCCTCGGTCAGGACCGGGATCTCCATCTTCATGGACTCCAGCAGCAGCAGGGTGTCCCCCGCCTCGACCCGGTCGCCCTCGGCGACCGGGACCTCGAAGATGCTGGCGACCATCTCGGCGTGGATCTGCGCCATGGGGTGTGCCCCTTCCAAAACCGAATAACTGCCCGGTTTGTCCACCTATGGGTATCTTCCGGGGCTGACGAGCCGATACTAAGGCAGTACCCGGGGGTAATCTCACCAGGTCCGGGCCACCGCGGCACGCGACCGGACGGCCCCGCGACGGCGGAGGCGGGGCCCGGACGGCCGACGGGCCCCGGGCGTCGGACCCGGTGCGAGGGGGCCTCAGAGGCGGGAGAGCACCGACGCCAGGGCATCCACCACGCGGGGGTCGTACTCGCTGTCAGTGTCCATTCGCAGGCGCTCCAGGACGGCGGACCGGCGCTCCTCGTCCCCGTTCTCACCGACCAGGTCGTCGAAGGCGTTGGCCACCTTGATGATCCGGCTGCCCAGCGGCGGTACGCCCTCGTCCCCGTCTCCGGTGATCGACTCGCACTGGCGGCGAACCATCTCGGCCACGTTGTCCAGTACACCGGTCTCGCGGATGATCGCCGAGCCGAGCTCCGCTATCCGGCGCTGCTCCCGCGGCGAGGCGAGCACGGTGGCGCCGCCCGCGATGGGCTCGCGCAGGGACAGCTGGCCGATGTCGTGCATCAGGGCGGCGTACTCCAGCTCCAGCAGCTCCGCCTCGGCCAGGCCCAGCTCACAGGCGATCCCGTGCGACAGGTGGCTGACGCGCCGGGAGTGCCCGTTCTCCACGTATCCGCCCACCTCGGTGACACGCGACAGCGCCCGCACCGTCTCCAGGTAGGTTCGCCGCACCTCCGCGTAACGGCGGAAGGCCGCCTGCGAGACCAGCAGCGGGGCGGTGAACACCAGCAGGCCCGCCAGCCCGGTCACCGTGCAGGCCAGCGCGATGAGCATACCGCTGGAACCGATCGCCGCGCCCATGGCGAGCTGGGCGCGCAACTCGTCCCGGACCGCGACCCCCAGGCGGGTGCGCAGGCGCTCCGCCCGCAGCACCGCCGCCACCAGGGCGTCCACCAACCAGGCGAGCATGACCAGTGCCGCCATCAGCAGTGTCGCCGCCACCGACGGGCCCGACAGGCCGAGCTGTTCGGCCAGAGGGCGGAAGGCGACCGCGAGCAGCGCCGCGACGAGCACCCGGCGGGCCACGTCCTCCACCCGCGGACCGCGTCCCACCGCGATGTGGGGCAGTTCGCCCAGCGCCACGCCCAAGGCGACCACCGCCACCACCTGCCAGGCCGAGTGGTGCAGGGAGCCGGAACCCAACGTCAGCAGGAACGCGTAGCTGATCGCGCCGGCCGAGGCGATGGGCGCGGCCTCCCGGTGGCCCGGCAGGGTGATCCTGGCCAGCTCGCCGACCGCGATGACCAGGCAGAACACCAATGCCACATACGGTTCCACGAACCCGGTCGCGGCGGTCCAGGCCAAGGCGGTCAGGGCGCCGGCCCCCACCGCGGCGACCAGCACGGCGTTCACCGGGCGGGAGGTGCGCCAGACGGGCCCCCGCGGACGCTGGTGGCTCAGGGCTCCGCCCTCCGGGCCGCCCAGCACGGGTCCGGACGACCAGTCCCCCTCCGACTGTCTCTGCGTCATCATCAGTCACGCCCGCCCGACACTGCCTCGGCGGAGGCCACGGACTCCTCGGAGCCCTCCGCGGCCGTGTCCGACACGGCGGGGACCCCCTCGGCCGTCTGAGCGGCCTTGGCGGCGGACTCGTCGGCGGCCTCCGACCCGTAGCAGCCGCCCGGGGGCTCGGCGATGTCCGGCGTCTCCCAACCCTCGCGTTCCACGGCGCGTACGAGCGCCTCGACCATTCTGGGGTCGAACTGGGTCCCGGCGCAGGCCCGCAGTTCGACGATGGCCTCCTCCGCCGACCACGCCTTGCGGTAGGACCGCGTGGACGTCAGGCAGTCGAAGACGTCGGCGACGCTGATGACGCGCGCGGACTCGGGGATCTCCATCCCGACCAGCCCCATGGGGTATCCGCGCCCGTCCAGCCGCTCGTGGTGGTGCCGGATACCGGCCAGGGCCTCGTCCAGGAAACTGATCTCCCGTACGATCTCGTAGCCCCGTGTGGGATGCAGTTTGATGGCCGCGTACTCGTCGTCGGTGAGCCTTCCGGTCTTCTGCAACACCTTGGTGGGTACTCCGAGTTTGCCGATGTCGTGCAGCATCCCGGCGTACCGGATCTTCTGCACCCTCTCGGCGGGCATACCCAGTTCCCGGGCGATCATGGCGGCGCCCTCCGCGACGCGCATGCAGTGGCCCCGGGTGTAGTAGTCCTTGGTCTCGACCGCCTGGCAGAGCGTGGCGAGGGTGGCCTCGTGCGCGCGGGTCTCGTCCAGCTGCTGGGCGAAGGTCCAGCGGGCGATGAACAGCGGCAGCAGCACCAACAGCGGTGCGACGAGGCCGATCCCGCCCCAGACCGCGGCGATGGCCAGCCCGAGCATCTGGTAGCCCATAGAGGACAGTTCCACGGCCATCAGGGGCCGCCAGTGGAACCTGCCCCCGGAAGTTCCGGGTCGCACGGCGCCCAGCGTCCACATCAGGACGGCGACGAGCACCGAGTTGACCAGGGAGTGCGCCAGGACCGCGGCGACGTAGGGAAGCACGAGGGCCGGAAAATCCTCCCGGCCCGGCTCCCCCACCGTTCCGCCGAGCAGGAGGTAGACGTGTCCGGCCGCGTAGGCCGCCAGTGCGAACTGTGCTCCGTTGAAGGCCCTCTTGACGAGGTTCTGCTTGCGCATGGCAAGGCAGGAGGCGAAACCGACCACCGCCGCACCGACCGGTCCGACCAGGACGACCGCGGCCAGGGACACCGCCGAACTCGGTGAGATTCCCGCTTTGACGCCCGTGAGGACGACCGTGCTGATCGACTCCGCGACCACGAAGAGGATCGCGATCAGAGCCAGCGTACGCAGATCGATGCCCTCGTAGGGACCGATGAGCATGATGGTGACAGCACTGACAACGATGATTCCGACGTAGACACGCGCGCCCCCAGGAAGAGCCCGCACCCCCGTTCACCCCCCGCCGACAACAACCGGACTGTCATAGTTTCACCGGTTCTGTTCTACCACCAGGACCATCCGGTGAAGGCGGATACCACCCAAACAGTTGCCATCGCGACGTAGAGCATGCCGACGAACATGGTTGTCCCCTCTCCCGAACGCAGACGCACCACCATTTCCCTGGGCACGCCGCGCAAATTACCCCATTCGTTGGATATGGCGTCCAGTTTAACGGCCAACAGCAGCGCCCCGATTACCCCCAACCCGAACTACCCCAACGCAGACCCTTCCAACCGACACCAAGTTCCGGAATATGGAACTACGAATTCAATTAGTGATGCCACATGATTACGGCGCGTAACCGGCGAACATCGGACATCAGCCGCCAAATCTCCACGGCGACACTGGTCGCACACCCCTCTTCCAGCCGGAACCACCAGGCATGACTACAGATAGTAACTAAGGGAAACACGCCCCGGAACCCGCAGGAAAAATCATTCCGAGTCGGTCACGACCGAGAACACCCCCGGGCGTGCCGGGCGTGTCGAAGAGCGCCTCAGCAAGGCACCTCAGAAGGCGTGTGACCAAAACCCAGACAGGCATGGGGGTTCCGATATGACACTCCCACAAAAGTGCACAAAACTCACACATCGCCTCATAGGCCACCAATACCGGATGAAGATGCAACCGACATAAAAAGTGGCGGAAGCTGGAATTCCAGCTCCCGCCACCGTGCGTGCCGAGTTTCAGAGGACCCTGCGGAAGTACCCTCAGGCGCGTGTGCCGGGGGACTCCGTCCGGGCCTCACGGGCCAACTGCTCCGTCCGTGCCTGTGCCAGGCGCCCGAGCACCTTGTCCCTCAGGTCCATCGGCACCGGATCGCAGCCGCAGTGTTTGGCCACGAGCTTCTTCACCGCCTCTTCGAGCCCGTGTTCCTCCAAGCAGGGGCCGCACTCGTCCAAGTGCTCCCGAATCTGCTCGCAGTTGGGCTCTTCGAGCTCACC
The DNA here is from genome assembly GCF_056312425.1 of Nocardiopsis sp. TRM 82005. Taxonomy (NCBI): domain Bacteria; kingdom Bacillati; phylum Actinomycetota; class Actinomycetes; order Streptosporangiales; family Nocardiopsidaceae; genus Nocardiopsis; species Nocardiopsis sp. TRM 82005. The sequence goes on along the minus strand of NZ_JBWDTQ010000004.1, from coordinate 50,373 downwards.
GTCGATATAGGTGTAGAGCTTGTCGAGCACCTCGCTACACGGGGTACCGCTGTGTTTGTCGTGGCCACCGCTCATTGCCGATCTCCTCGATCCGAGCCGTCCTGTCCCCGCCCACGCGCGGACGTCCCCGAGGCGACCTTGGCGGTATCAGCCGCCGCCCTCGCCGGCAGGAACCCCCGCTCCATCGCGTACTCCTCAAGGAGGGACCGGAGCTGGCGGCGCCCCCTGTGCAGCCGGGACATGACCGTCCCGATGGGCGTCGCCATGATCTCGGCGACCTCCTTGTAGGCGAAGCCCTCGACATCGGCGAGGTACACAGCGATCCGAAAGTCCTCGGGCAGCTCCTGGAGCGCCCGTTTGACGTCGGTGTCGGGGAGGTGTTCGAGCGCCTCGGCCTCGGCCGACTTCAGGCCCGCCGCGGTGTGCGACGCGGCCTGGGCCAGCTGCCAGTCCTCGACGTCCTCGCTTCCCGCCTGCTTCGGCTCGCGCTGCTTCTTGCGATAGGAGTTGATGAAGGTGTTGGTGAGGATGCGGTAGAGCCACGCCTTGAGGTTCGTTCCCTGCTTGAACTGATGGAACGAACCAAACGCCTTGGCGAAAGTCTCTTGGACGAGGTCCTCCGCGTCCGCGGGGTTACGGGTCATCCGCAGCGCCGCGGAGTAGAGCTGGTCGAGGTAGGGAAGCACGTCCCTCTCGAAGCGCTCGTCCCGGTCCTCGGCTGTCTCCTGCTCTTGGCCCTGTTCCAAGCCCGTCGGCCTCCTCGCGCTGGTCCCAGCTGGGGCATCCATACCCCAACGATACGGTCCCATGGCACGGTCCTGCGCATCGGCGCCGTGTGGCGCCGGCACTGCTTCCTCGCGCGCAAGGCACGTCCCGGCAGTCGGCATGGTCTGGCGATCCTCCCCGGATACTCGCGTGTCACACGCCCGATGTCCGCCTTCAGGGCGCGGTGTCGGGGATAACAATGTTCTCCACGGGCTGATTCCGCGCCAAGCGGGGACGAAGGTCCTCTCCGTCCGAAACTTTGTCGTTTGGCTCTGTCATCGGAGGTGAGGCATGGCAGAGTGCGGGTAGGACCACTCGAAGGATGGGAGAGGAGTGCACGTGCGACCGTCCTCAACTCCGGCCTCCGATCGCCCCCGGTCGACGGCGGCCCAGTTCGCCACCCCCGACCGGCTGTCGGACTACTGGCGGTTCTACTGGGCGGTCGCCGAGGCGCAGATCGGCCGGTGGCTCCCGGACTCCCCCTCCCGCCTGCTCGACCTGTCCAGCCCCGACTACCAGGGCACCCCTCGCGCGGTGGCCGCCGGGCACGATGTGGTCACACTGCTGCCCTCCGAGGACGTGGCGGTACGCCGCCCGCTGACCCTGGTGAACAGCCGCGCGATGGTGCCGTCTCCGGCACGGCGCGGTCGGCTGCGCCACGTGGTGGGCGACTCCGCGTTCCTGCGCAACTTCGCCTCGGAGGTCTTCGACGGGGTCATCGCCGACAACCGCGTACTGTCCCGGCATCTGGCCACCGAAGCGGCGCTGGCCGAGGTCGCCCGGGTGCTGCGCCCCGGAGGCAGAGCGCTGCTGTGCGTGGACTCGGTGGTGCTGGGGATGGCGCTGCTGGCCGAGCAGGACTGCTGGCCCGAGCTGAGCCACGCGCCCACCGCGGACGTGCTCCTGGTGCCCTGGCCGGACGGTTCCATCACGCGGTGCTTCACGTCCGAGCAGCTCACCGACACGCTCACCGACGCCGGCCTGGAACTGGAGTGGGTCAAGCCGCGCACGGTGCTGTCCGCGTCCACGGTGGAGATGATGCTGGAGCGCGATCCGAGGTCGATGGGACGCCTGGTGGAGATGGAACTGCGCGCCACGGAGTCCGACGACTATGTGGGGGTGCACCTGGTGGCGAGCGCGAGGAAGCCCCTCTAGAGGCCCCTCTCGGGGCTCCGCCGCACCGGTGAGGTGAACGGGTGTGCCCGGGGCCGGCGGCGGATCCCGGGCACACCGGGGCTACTCCGCGAGGGGCAGGTAGACGCGCTTGCCGTGCTCGGCGAACTCCGCGGACTTGTCGGCCATGCCCTTCTCGATGGCGGCGACCGTCTCCAGGCCGTTCTCCTCGGCGTACCTGCGCACGTCCCGGGTGATCCTCATGGAGCAGAACTTCGGCCCGCACATGGAGCAGAAGTGCGCGGTCTTGGCCGGCTCGGCGGGCAGGGTCTCATCGTGGAAGGCCTGCGCGGTCTCCGGGTCCAGCGCCAGGTGGAACTGGTCCTGCCAGCGGAAGTCGAAGCGTGCCTTGGACAGCTCGTCGTCCCACTCCTGCGCCTTGGGGTGGCCCTTGGCCAGGTCCGCGGCGTGCGCGGCGAGCTTGTAGGTGATCACACCGGTCTTGACGTCGTTCCGGTTGGGCAGCCCCAGGTGCTCCTTGGGGGTGACGTAGCACAGCATCGCCGTACCGTGCCAGCCGATCTGGGCGGCCCCGATCGCCGAGGTGATGTGGTCGTAGCCGGGCGCGACGTCGGTGGCCAGGGGGCCGAGCGTGTAGAACGGGGCCTCCCCGCACAGCTCCTCCTCCAGGCGCACGTTCTCCGCGACCTTGTGCATCGGCACGTGCCCGGGCCCCTCGATCATCACCTGCACGTCGTGCGCGCGGGCGATGTGGGTGAGCTCGCCGAGAGTACGCAGTTCGGCGAACTGGGCCTCGTCGTTGGCGTCGGCGATCGACCCGGGGCGCAGCCCGTCGCCGAGGGAGAAGGTGACGTCGTACTCCCGGAGGATCTCGCACAGCTCCTCGTAGTGGGTGTACAGGAAGCTCTCCTTGTGGTGGGCCAGGCACCAGGCCGCCATGATGGAGCCGCCGCGCGAGACGATGCCGGTGACCCGTCGGGCGGTGAGCGGAACGTAGCGCAGCAGCACACCCGCGTGGATGGTCATGTAGTCCACGCCCTGCTCGCACTGCTCGATGACGGTGTCCCGGTAGATCTCCCAGGTCAGCTCGGCCGGGTCGCCGTCGACCTTCTCCAGAGCCTGGTAGATGGGCACGGTGCCGATCGGGACGGGCGAGTTGCGCAGGATGCGCTCTCGGGTCTCGTGGATGCGCTTGCCGGTGGACAGGTCCATGACGGTGTCGGCGCCCCAGCGGGTGGCCCACACCATCTTCTCCACCTCCTCGGGGACGGAGGAGGTGACCGCGGAGTTGCCGATGTTGGCGTTGATCTTGACCAGGAAGTTCTTGCCGATGATCATCGGTTCGGACTCGGGGTGGCACCGGTTGACGGGGATGACCGCCCTGCCGATGGCCATCTCCCGGCGGACGAACTCGGGGTCCACGCCCTCGCGGTCGGCCACGAAACGCATCTCGGGGGTGAGGGTTCCGGCTTTGGCGTGGGCCAGCTGGGTGACCGCGCCGCCGACCGGGGTGCGCTCGTCGATCCATTCCCGCCGAGTCTGGCCGAGACCCTGGTGGACGTCGATTCGGACGGTGTCGTCGGTGTACGGGCCGGAGGTGTCGTACAGGTCGAAATGGCTGCCGTTGCTGAGTTCCACCCGGCGCTGTGGGACGCGGAGAACGTGTCCCTCGGGGGTGTCGATCTCCCGGTAGACCTTGGTCGATCCCATGATGGGACCGGTGGTCACCCGGTGCTCCTCGGTGGAACCAGCGTCGCGGCTGTCGAGAGCCGTCATGGCATGCCTCCCTACGTCGGAATTACCCGAACAGGTTCTGCGGTCGGCGACACCGTTGAGCCGCCCTCTCAGCCCGCCATGGTGCGAGCTCCCGCGTTGCGTATGCAGATGTGCCGGCACGTGGAACGTGCCCGGGCCGCCGGGACCGGTAGGCCGGCCCCTGTGGCCTTGGACACCATATCCAGTTCCGGCCCGGGCCTGTCCACCGTCCCCGGGGTCAGAAAAGTGTCTCCGGTTCGCTACCCCCGACGGCGGGGACGGGTTCGAGCAGGTCGGGGCGGTTGTTCTTGATGCTGTTGACGTCGGTGGAGACCTCGTCGACCGCGAACCGGTCGGCCGGGGTGTCCTCCAGCAGGTGCGCCAGGTCGTCGGCCCCGGTCGCCGGGTCCAGCCAGGCCGCCCAGTCCTCGGAGGGCATGATCACGGGCATGCGCTCGTGGATGTGGGCGAGCTCGGGCGCGGCCTCGGTGGTGACGACGGCGCAGCTCCACACCCACGCGGCGGGGTCGTCCTCGGCCACCTCCGGATCGCGCCACCGCTCGAAGATCCCCGCCAGTGCCAGCGGCCGATCATCGCCGTAGTGGACCGAGTAGGGCTTCTTGTCCGCCTTGGACTTGCGCTTCTTGTGGTGGGGGTCGGTGACGGGCGAGGTGCTCGCCTGGACCGCCCCGTCCCTGCCGACCAGCTGCCACTCGTAGTAGGCGTCGGCGGGGAGCAGGCAGCGGCGGCGGCGGAAGGCCGTGCGGAAGGCGGGCTTGTCGGCGACGGTCTCGCCGCGCGCGTTGATCATCCGGTAGCCGATGTTGCGGTCCTTGGCCCAGGAGGGGATCAGGCCCCAGCGCATGGTGTGCAGGGACCGCGGCCCGGACGGCCCCCGGTGCTCGGCCCGAGGCGGCGGGCCGAGCACCGCGTACACGGACCTGCCGGGCGAGATGTTGTAGTCAGGGGCCAGTTCCTCCAGCGGGGGCCACGCCCGGGGATCGACCTCCTCGGGCGTGGCCTGCTCCGGCAGGCCGAAGGCGAGTTGCAGCTGGTGTACGTTCCGGGACTGGGCATAACGACCGCACATGTGTTTGATCCTACGGCGTGACCGGCCCGCCCTCCTCCGGAACACCCGTGTCCCGCGGGCGTTCCTCCGCACCTGCCTCCTCGGCTCCGTCCGCGTCCCGGGCCCGCCAGGCCCGGATCAGGCCCGCCAGCACGGCCAGGGCGCCCATCGGAACCAGGGTCCACGGTGCCCAGGAACCCAGGGAGCGCAGCAGCACCGAGCGGACGCGGGCCTGCTCCGCGTAGGCTGAGACCTGCTGGTCCGCCATAGCCAGCTCCGCGTACAGCAGCGGCGTCTCTCCGGAACCGTTCTGCGGGCGCAGGACCTCTGACCGGGTCTCGCGGGCGTCGACGACGGTCCCGCTGACCGGCTCGACCCAGAAAGTGCGGCTGACCGCGATCCAGCGGGTGGCGGTGACCATGCCGGAGGCCCCCGGACGGAACAGGTCCGCGGGTACCGGACGCGCTGAGCCGGGAACCTGGGTGGCCCCGATCTCCTGGCCGTACCGGCGGACCGGCACACCGGCCGCCTCCTCCTCTCCCCGGAACTCCACCGCCGGCGCCGAGCGCACCTCGGCGTCGTAGAGCGGCTGGTCCTCCTCCTCGGCACCGGGCGGCCAGAGGAGCACCAGCCCCGCCTGCCGGACCGCGTGGTCGCCGTCGACGTGCTCGCCGCAGCAGTTGACCGCCCGGCCGGTCGCCCGGTCGACGATGACCCGTCGGCTCCAGTGGTCGATCATCCGGTCGGGGGCGGAGGTGTCCACGGACATCTCCCACGCCGACCAGTCGTCACCGTGCGCCGAGGCCTCCACCCGGGTGACCCGCGTGAGTTCGGAGGCCTCCGTCCACGACCACGTGGAGGTGTCCAGGTACCAGGCGTCCTCGTCGACCATGCGGACCTCGAACTCGGCCTCGGCCGGCAGCAGGGCCACCCGATCGTGCACGTACAGAGGCGACAGGGCGGCCAGGGTGAGCAGGAACGCGCCCACGGCCACCAGGAGGGTGCCCGGAGACGGAGAGCTCACCGGGCCCGCCTCAGGCCCGACCTGGCCGCGGACCGGCCCACCGGTTCTGAGCGCGTTCATGTCCGGGCCTCCTCGGAAGCCTCTTCCCGCAGGTCGTCAGCGCCCCGGGGCGGCCCTGCGGCACCGGAGCCCGACCTCTCAGCGTCGTTGAGGGCACCGTTGGCCCCACCTGCCACGGGAGTGGCGGCACCGTCGGACTGAGCACTCGCCTGGCGCCCAGCCGCATCACCGTTAACGGCGGCCCCCAACGGCCTGTGTGTATCCGGGGCCGAAGCGGCGGCGGACGCGCGGGCCCGGGCCTGGGGCGGGTCCGCGTCAGCGGGTTCGCCTTCGCCCCGCTGTCCCAGGGCCAGGACGAGCCGGGCCAGCGCGGGCAGGCACAGCAGCTGGGGGACCCAGCCGCGCAGTGCCGCCCCGAACACCTCGGTGACGTCGTGGAAGGGCAGGTACAGCGCCATGTGGGTACCCGTGGCCATGGCCAGCCCGGCCAGCCCGAGCGACACCGCCACCGGCCACGGTCCGGCCAGGCGAGGCAGCATGCGCCCGCCCGTGGACGGCGGTCCCGGTTTGGCGTGCCGCAGCCGGGCGGGGGCCTGTCGGCCCAGCCACCACATGCACAGCAGGACCAGCCCGACCAGGGAGGCCCCGACCGCACCGGCCACCCACCCCCCGTAGACGAGGCCGAGCACCGGTACCGCCCGTCGGCCCAGCCGCCCGGGTCCGGCCCCGGGCAGCGCACGCGAGCCGCGCGGCGGCGGGGTCCGCGGCGGCCCGCCCCCGGGGAGCAGGCGCCTCGGCCACAGGGCCAGCACCACCAGCAGCGCGGCCAGGCCCGCGCCCCACGCGAGGGCTCCCTGGTAGGCGGTGTCGGGGGTGTAGGCGAGGGTGACGGTGCCCGCGCCGCCGGCGGGAAGCACCCAGGCCTGCTTCCACCCCTCCAGGCGGAGCGGCTCCAGCGGCCCGTCCGTCCCCTCCAGGCGTGCCTCCCAGCCTTCGTTGAAGTTCTCGTTGACCACGAGCAGGCTGTCCACGTCCACGTCCACGTCGAAGCTGCGCTCTCCCGGGCCCCACTCGTGCGGGGTCCCCACCTCGGCCATGGTGACCCCGGGCCGGTCCGCCACCGGGTCGGTGGTCTCCACCAGGGCCGAACGCACCTCGTAGCGGTTGCCGGGATCGACCACGATCCGGTTTCCGCCCTCGGCCAGGTCCAGGCCGGTACAGCTCTCGTAGCGCAGCGGGCGGCCGGTGAGCTGGTCGGCCAGGGTGCCCTCGCTGATTCGGGTCTCCACCCGCTGGCCGTTGACCCGCAGGGTGGGGCCGAGTCCGCAGGTGGTGGAGGCCCCGCCCTCGGGGAGCGGCTCCACCGGATCCACCCCGGGCAGGGTCACGGTGCCGATCTCCAGGGACTGGCCCTCGGGGCGCTCGAAGGTCACCCGCAGCGACCGCGCTGTGAGTTCGGCGAAGTCCACCCGGCCGCTGCCGTCCAGCCACCCCTCGCGGACGGTGCCGCCGCCCTCGACGGCGACCCGGATCGGCCGCAACACGCTGTCGGCTCGGGGAAAGCCGACCTCCAGGTATCCGATCGTGGCGGGCGCGCCCAACTCGATGTCGAGCCAGGGGTTCTTCTCCTCCGGATCCGGGTACCAGACGGTGCTCTCGTCGTCGTCCAGCACGCCGCGGCCCATGGCGGCCGGGTGCTGCACGGCGGTGGAGGAAGCGGTCACGTGCGGGTGGGGGCTGACGCGGTTGGCGGCGTTCTCCGCCTCCCTCGGATCGGTGAGTACGACCTCGCCCGAGACCGTGTGCGGCGCGTCGGCCGACTCCTCCGAGAGCTCGAACGTGCGGTCCAGGCGGCGCGCGTCCTCACCCTGCACTTGCAGCCTGGGATTGCACACCCAAACGTGGGAGCCCTCCATGCAGCCGGGCGCGGTTCCGGTGGAACCGGTGAACAACAGGGTCCCGGTGTCGGCCGGGCCGGGCACCCGCAGCGTGCGGGCCGGTTCCAGGCCCGGCACCGAGATCGAGGCGATGCCCACCCGGGTGCCGAACCGGTACTCCGGTTCCCAGGCCAGCTCGTCCACGCGCACGCGCAGCGTGGTGGTCAGCCCTGGCGGAGCCACCAGTTCCTGGGGCTCGGCGGTCTCGGCGACGGGTACCTCCACCTCGCCGCCGTCGGTGGCGAGGGTGACGCGTGAGGGCGGCGGATCGTCGGCCAGCTGCTCGAAGGCGACGCTGAGTCCGGCCAGGTCCTGCGGCTCTGTGAACTCGACCTCGATCCACTCCCCCAGGGCACCGGTGAAGGCACTGGACCGCCAGGAGGTGGTGAGGTCGTCGTCGAGAGCGGCGTGCGGGGCGTGCCCGGGATCGCGGTCCGCGGCCCGCGCTCCCGCCCCGCCCTCGGACGAGGAGGCGTCCACCGAGGCGATCCCGATGTCCTCGGCGTGGGCGACGTACCCCTGCCACGCCGGATCGATGATGTCGGGCGCGGGGACGTCCCGTTGGAGTTCCTCGTCCTCCGTGAGGGTGGCCGACACGTTACGGCGCACGTCGGGGTAGACGACCTCGCGGCGGCGGGCGGTGTCGGTGACGACCGTGTCCTCGGCGGCGACCTGCTCGGCGCCGGGATCGTCGCCGAGCAGGATCGGGCGGTCGTCGTCGACCATCCCCTGCTCGGCCAGGTGGAGTACGGACTCGGGGCCGCCGGTGACCCGCAGCACCTCGTCGGCGGGCACGGTGCCGACGGTGGGCGCCGCGTCCTCCACCTCGTAGACCGTCAGTGCCTGGTAGGGCTGGTCGAACCACTGGGAGGCGGACTGGTGGTCCAAAGAGCCGATGACCGGGCCGAACTCGGCCGCGGCGGTGATCCCCGGCGAGTCCAGCAGAGCCTGGTGGACGCGAGCGGGCCAACCGCCGTTGTTGCCGACGCGCTGGAGGTCGTTGCGCACGACGAGGTGGGTGACGCCCATACGGGCGAAGGCGGCGGCGAGCCCGGCCGAACCGCGCCCGGAGGAGACGCGCTGGTCGATCTCGTGGGTGAGCCTGGAGACGCCCGCCGAACCCCACGGGACGATCTGGTGGTTGGTCCAGGCCCCCTCCAGCAACGGCTGCATGGGCTCGTCCATGGGGCGGCCCCACTCGTACTCGCCACGCGCCGACCCGGGCAGGGCCATGGTCATACCGCGCTCGTCAGAGCGCTCCTCCAGCCAGTCGGTGGCCTCGTGCCAGTAGTCGGGGATCTCCGTGTAGGAACCCGCGGGAGCGATCCCGACGGTGCTGACGGGCACCAAGGTGACCAGGAAGACGGCGGCGGTGCCGCCCGAGACGGCGCGGCGCACCCTTGCGGGCACCGCGGTGCCGTACCGGTCGGCCCGGTCCCGGGCCACCACCACGGGCAGGTGGGCCAGCCCCAGGACCAGGGGAAGGCGCACGAGCGCGTCGAACTTGTGCACGTTGCGGAACGGGGACAGGGCGCCGTCGAACAGCTCGCGCATGGTCCCGGCGAAGGGTCCGGTGAGGTCGCCGGTGAAACCCGCGACGATGATCGCGGTACCGGTCAGCAGGCTCACGACGAGGAAGAGCCGTTCGGGGGTGCGCCGGTTGGCGAGCCCGGCCAGGCCGAGCCCGGCGACCAGGGCGGTCGCCGCGACCAGCCAGGGTTCGGTGGACAGCTCCGCGCCCGAGGGCAGGGCGGTGTTGCCCTGGCCGGGCAGGAACCCCATCCAGTTGGAGGTACCGCGCAGCGCGTTGAGCAGCGAGGTGGTGCCGGTGGTGACGGCCGCGTCCTCGGTGTAGGGCATGAACGAGAACACGTACCGCGACATGATGAGCAGCGGCGCGACGTACCAGAACGAGGCCAGGACCAGCGCGCCCGCCCACCAGGCGATGAGCCGCCGCTTGCGGGGACCGTTCCGCCGGGTCAGCAGGTACAGGCCGGGCACGACCAGCACGGCCAGTTCGGAGGCGGCGTTGGTACCGCCGCACAGCAGGAAGGCCAGCCCCGAGAGCAGGGCCATGCGGGCAGGGGAGAGGCCGCGTCTGGCGCCGAGCACGAGCGGGAGCAGGATCCACGGCATGAGCAGCATGGGCTGCAACTCGGCGGAGTTGTACGACAGCAGCGTCAGTACCCGCGGGGCGAGTGCGTAGGCGATCCCGGCCAGGATCCGGGTGTTGGCGGTGCCGATGCCCAGCGCCTCGGCGACCTTGTACACGCCGACGAACGCGGCGATGAGCAGGACGGCCATCCACAGGCGCTGGATGAGCCAGTCGGGCATGCCGAGCAGGTCGAACAACAGGTGGAAGGGCCCGTTGGGGAAGAAGTACCCGTAGGCCTGGTTCTGGATCTGGCCGAAGTAGGCGGCGTCCCACATGTGCAGGGCGCGCTCCAGGAACCCCAGCGGGTCGGCCGTCAGGTCGACCTTGGTGTCGCTGACGATCCTGCCGGGTTCGATGCTGGCCGCCAGCGCGCCCAGGAGCAGGCACACGGTGAGGAGCTTCAGCCGCGTGAGCAGCCGCTCGTCCAGGCCCTCCGCGGGCGGGAGGGGCCTGGAGGAGGGTGTGCGGGAATCCTCCGGTTCGCGCCTGGCGGTGGATTCCGTCGAAGTCAACTTTTCGCTTTCCTGCCTGCTGCCGTGTCCTGGATGCCGGGGGTACCTGGTGCCTCTGGGACGCACAGGGGGCCAGGGGTGTCGGGGGCCGGGCCGTCGGGAAGGCTGAGCTCCCGGGCGACGAGTCGGGCCATCCGCGCGCCGCTGGCCTCCCAGGTGAACCGGGACGCCCACGCACGGCAGGCGCGCCGGACCTCCTCGGCCCGCCGGGGGTCGGAGAGCTCCTTGAGGGAGCGGGCCACCACGTCGGCGAGGTCCTCGCCGTCGCGCACCAGCCACCCGGTCTCGCCGTCGCGGACCGAATCGCGGAGCCCGTCCACGTCGTAGGCCACGGTGGGCACGCCGAGGCGGGCCGCCTCGATGACGGTCAGGCCCCAGCCCTCGAGCTCCGAGGCGGTGACGTGGAGGTGGCAGGAGGCCAGGACACCGTTCTTGTCCTCCTCCGGCAGGAAGCCGTGCAGGCGGACGCGGTCGTCGATACCGTCCCGCTCGATCTGCGCGGCCAGGGGCGCGCCTTCGGGACCGCGGCCGATGATGTGCACCTTGAGGCCGGGGTGGTCGTCACGGAGCCGGCGGGCGAGGTCGGCCACCTGGGACACGCGCTTCTGCACCACCAGGCGTCCCAGGCTCACCACCGCTGGAAAGGTGTTCCGCGACGAAGGCGACGGTCGGGGGTGGCTGAGGGCGGAGGCGTCGTCCAAGTGTCCTCGTGTCCCGGGCGGCCCTCCGTTGTGAACGATCTCGATGGGTGCGCGCCAGCCGAGCTTGTCGCGCATGGCCCGGCGGGAGGACTCCGAGACGGTGACGGTGGTGCAGCGGCGGTAGACGCGCGAGGCGACGGCCGACTCGATGAAGCGGCCCAGACAGGCCATCGGCGATGAGAAGTAGGCGTCGAATTGCAGGTCGTGGACGTGGTGGACGACGCTGACCACTCTGGTACGGCGGCGCAGTACGAGCCGGGACAGGAAGGGGATCCCGTTCATGCAGTCGAAGGCGAGCTGGTACTCGCGACGCCACAGGGCCAGCCACGCCATGACGCGCGGGTAGACGGTGAACTTGCCGCCCATGCGGCGGATGACGACGCCGTCCCGGGTCTCCACGCGGGCCTGGTGGGGTTCACGGCTGGTGAGGAAGGTGACGATGGCGCCGCGTTCGGCCAGGTGGCGGCTGATCTGCCAGGCGTACTCCTCCGCTCCCCCCGCGCTGGACTGCCAGGGATCGCGCCAGTTGACCATGACCAGGCGCACGCCGTCCAGGCGCGGTCCGGAATCGGTGCGCACCTCCGGGCCGGAGCGGAGCCCCGTGTCGGCCCCCGCCACCTGGGAGGAAGCGGCGGCCGGGGGCGCGGTGGCCGCGGACAGGTCGGGCTCCGCCTCCCGGTGGACCCGGTGGACCTTCTGGAAGACCACACGCTCTCCTTCCGCGCGGTGTCCGCCCGAACCCGCGTTTCGCTACTCTCCGGATTTAAATCGACACGAACAGCAACCCCGTGAGGGAAGGGTGGAGCGTGCGGCGAACAGGCCCGTGAACCGGACGTCAGTGGTGGTGCACGGCCCGGGGACGGTGTCCGAGGCCGCGGGAGTCGCGGGGTGGGGCACCCCACTGGAGGCGGGGCACCCGCGAACCTCCGTCGTGCGGACCGCCTAGCGGTCGCCGTAGTTGTAGAGGGTTTCGTTCACCGGTTCCGCGGTGGCGGTCGAGTCCGTGGCGAGACTGGTGGCCACGAAGGTGGCGCCTCCCGCCAGGGCCGCGCCGATAACGCAGGCGGCGATTACCTTGATCACTTGGGGATCTCCTTCCGCGCGCCCGATCCTGCGCTGGGGCCGAAGCGCTGGAAAACGAGACTAGAACCTGATCTAGTCATAGACCAGATGATTGCCCCAACTGTAACCAACCCCCCGGTAACTTCCAACCCCGGAATGACAGCTTTATTGGGCTTTACATGCTGGTTCTGAACCCGCAGAAGGACCATGCCCTCTCCCTCCACCACCACGGACAGACCTTCCGCACCTGACCAGAACTGGTTATCGACCGACGCGGATACCACCACATGGCGCACGCCCAGAGCGCCCAGCGCCTCAGCGTCCAACAGCTCGGGCAGTCCGGTCCGGGCGTCCGGTTCGAGCACCCGGGCGACCCCGCGGGCACGGGCGTCCTCACCGGCCACCACCACGGAGCCGCCGTCCGGCGCGCCGACCACCAGGTCGTCGTTCCACAGGGTGCGCCGGTCGAAGAGCCTGGTCGCCGGGTCCAGGACGACCACCGAACGCCCGGACCAGTCCGGACCGCGATAGGCGCTCCAGGGCAGCACCAGCACCGCGCCGGGCCGGTCGTCGGCAGCCACCGCCGCCTGCGCCGCCCGCCACTCCTCGGGATAGTGCACCGGGGTCAGCCGTCCGCCCGCGCCCCACAAGAGCCCCGGAAGAACCACCACCGGCAGAAGTCCCACAAACACTGCGAGCCCCGCCCGCCACAGCGGGACGGTGCCGTCCGCCCCCGTCCCGGCACCACCCGAAGCGCGCACCGCGGTCGAAGACACCCGCCTCTCCTCGTGCTCACCCGGCACATCGGGCACACCCCTGACCCGGCGACCGGCCAGCCACCGGACGCAGACTCCAAGGCCCAGAGCCTGCACCAAGGCCAGCGGCGCCACGTACAGCTGGCCGTCACGCAGCGGGCCGAACCCCGGCCAGGCGTCGACCAACCAGACCAGCGATTCGCGCCCCGGCCCCGTGGCGCCCAGCAGGGCGAGTGCGAAACCCACGAGGGCGGCCACCGACAAGCCAGAGCCAACCGCCGAACGGCCCAGGCGCCCCCGACACAGCCACCACACCCAACCCACCAGCGCCATCAGGCACAGCAGGAGCCGCACCGAGGCCGTCACCGGATCCCCGTAACCCGCCGGGACCGCGCCCGAGTTCCACACCCCGCCCAGGAGCAGCAGGGAGCCGACCACCCCGAACGGGGTGTCCGAGCGGGCCGCGAACGCCTCCACCCCCGCCGGATCGGTGTCCGCATCGCTTGCCAGGGACGGCAGCAGCCACGGCAGGGAGACGGCCACCAGTGCCAGCGCGAACAGGCCCGCCCTCCTCCACCAGCGCCCGCCGCGGACGGGCTCCCCAGCCCCTGCACCGGTCCCCGCGGGGCCGGACCCGCCCGAAGGCTCCGCCGACGCGTCCGAGGCACCGGGACGGGGCCGCGCAAGCGCGACGGGACCTGCGGTGAGAGCGGTCAGCACCACCGACGAGAACCCGCCCACGGCAGCCGGGACCAGCGCACGCACCAGACCGGCGAACCCCGCCGCCGGCCGGGCCGCAGACAGCCGTGCGGAAGCCCCCACCACCCACGGCAGCCCCGCGTAGCCCAGCAGCACCGCCCACTGCCCCAGCAGCAGGCGCTCGGCCACGAACGGATTCCACACGTAGGCCAGCCCCGCGGCAGCCGACGCCAGCGGCCCCCCGACCAGACCGACGCGGCACGACATGCGCGAAGCCAGGCGCACGGCACCGGCCCCGCCCACGGCGAACACCGCCAGCAGTACGAGCGACTGCACGGCGTCCCCGGGCAGGGCGGCGGACAGCACCGCCACCACGGCGTCGCTGGGCAGCGCCCGGGGGAACCCGTCCGCACCACGCAGCACCGTGCCCAGCGACAGGTCGGGCACGAACACCATGTCGTAGCGGAGCACGTACCCCGGCCCCAGCGCCGGGCCGAGCACCAGCGCCCCGGCGAGCAACCCCACCGCCCACGGCAGCAGCCGGTCCGTCCACCGGCCCACTGCACCGCCGTCGTCTCCGGAGGCCATCAGTCCTCCGCGAGCAGGACGCTGTCGGAGTAGCCGCCCTCCGCGTAGTCGCGGTAGGAGCGGACCACGACCTCATAGGGGCCGGACACCGTCGCCGACCAGCGCGGCTCCTCCCCCACCGAGCCCAACGTGCGCCAGCCCCGCCCGTCCTCGGGGCCGAGCCCGTCACGCGGTTCGCAGCTGACACCCGGCTCCGGATCGGCGGGCGCGGGGTCCGGGGGGCCCGGTTCGGGCTCCGGCCGGGGTGTGGGCGTGGGCTCCGGACCGGGCCCGGGAGGGGTACTGCCCCCGTCAGGCGGACCGGTCCCGTCCCCGTCGGCCGTTTCGTCCGTCGGGACGCCGCCGTCCGCCGTGTCCGCGGACCGACGCCGGCCGTCGGCCGTCGAGCACTCCAGGACGCGTACCCACACCTCGTAGTGGGAGGCGTCCTCCACCTCCTCCCACTCCACGGTGCTCCCGTCGTCGCGGACCCGCACCCAGGAGGGCGCCGGCGGCGGATCGTCATCCCACACCAGTTGGAGGGGCTCGGACCCGGCCCCTTCGCCACGGCCCTTGAACGGACGCACCACGAACTCGTACCGGGCCCCGCTGAACAACGCCTCCACCAGCACGGACCGGACGTCGCCGTCGCTTTCCACACCCACGGGCAACACGGAGGGCTCGTCCGGATCGGGTGAGACCCGGCGCTGCACCACCCGGTAGCCGGTCGCCCCGGGCACGGTGTCCCAGCTGAGCACCAAACCGTCCTCGGATTCCTCCGCGACGAGCTCGGGTGCGGTCAGCGGGCCGACCGGCGGGCTCGGCAGCGGCCGCTGATAGGCCCGGCCCATCCCCAGGGGTTCGGCGAGCACATCGGCGAAGGCCGCGGCGATCTTCAGCTCACCGCGCGTGTTGGGACGCGCCTCGTCCCAGTTGTCGTGGTCGGGGGCGTACCCGTCGGAGACACGCGCGACCACCACGGGCGAGTCGTTGGAGGTGAGCTGCTCGGCGAGGTCGACCACGCCCATGTTGAACCGGTCGATCTCGGCGTTGATCCGACCGTCGTCACCGGTGCCCTCCACCGGCGGCAGCTCCCCGAGGACGAACCGTGTCTCCCCCAGCACGACGCGCACCGTGGACACCGTCTCACCGATCCCCTCCAGCGCCCGGTCGGCGCCGTCCCCGGCCAGGATGTCCTCGGCCCCGGCCATGAGCAGCAGGTAGTGCGGTTCGTACTCGGCCGCCACCCGCGCGACGTCGGAGGACAGTTCCCGCGCGGAGGCGCCCCAGCGGGCGGCGTGGTCGGTGTCGAAGCCGGGGACGGCGTAGTCCTGGTTGTCGAAGTCCCCCTCCTCCAGCCCGTACATGCCGTCGTAGGGGCCGACGAAGTCGACCTCCACCCGGGCCTCGCGCAGGTGGGACCACAGGCGGTAGCGCCAGGTGTAGTCGCCGCTGCTGCCCTGGGTCAGGGAGTCGCCGACGACCATGACGCGCAGCTCGCCCTCGGGCGGGCCGGGCACGGTGACGGGTTCGTCGGTGCGCTCCCCGCCCGCGCCGCCCGTCCCGCCGGAGCCGGTCTGGACGAGCAGGAGGGTGACGGCCATCGCGGCGAGCATGACGCCGAGCAGACCGAGCGGCCCCGGTTCGAAACGCGAGGGCCGGTAACGCCACGGGGCGAGGCCGCGCCAGTACAGGCCGCGGGGACGGGGCCGGTTCCGCCAGTTCCAGCGAGACGCCCGGAACCGGTCGGCCGTCCGCGGCGGAGGGCGCATCCCCGCGGTGGCCAGGGGCTCGGAGGGCTCATCGGCCCCTTCTCCCGGAGGGCCCGGGGCCTCCCCGCCGGACTCACGCGGGTCCTGCACCGTGCCGTCCTCGCCGTCGAGCCGTGCCTTCCGGAACAGGTTCTACCCTCACTCCAGTACCCCCGGTGAACATTGCGTCAACCAACCCATGACAAGAGTTCGTCAGACCAGACTAGAACTGGTTATATGGAAGACGTCAACCTTCCGTCGGCCCCCGGCCGAGCGGAGCCGCCGACAACGACGCCAGCGGCCGCTCCTCCCGTCCCACAAGCCCGGAGCGAAGCCGGTCGCGACCTCCCACGAGAAAGCAGGCCCGCCCGTGATCGGACTCCTGGTCGCGCTGCTGTCCGCCGTGGTCTACACCGTCGGCCTGACCGTGGAACAGCGCGCGCTGCACGGCTCGGAGTCCATCTCGATCAACCGGCCCCTCCACCTGGCGCGGGTACTTCTCACCAGCCCCCGCTGGGTGCTCGGCTGCGCCTTCGCCGCCCTGGGCAGCGTCGGCCTCATCGTCTCACTCGGACTGGCCCCGGTATCGGTGGCCCAGCCCGCCTTCGCCGCCGGGGTGGCCTGTGGCATCCTCGTCCTCACCCTCGTGCTGGGTGAGCGCATCACCCGGGGCGAGTACGTGGCACTCGGCGTCATGCCGGTCGCCCTCGGCCTGCTCAGCCTGTCCACCACCGACGGCGCCGAGACCGGCACCACCGCCGACACACCGCTGTTGGTCCTCATCAGCATCGCCACCGTGGCGGCCTGCCTGGTCGCCGTGAGCCTGGCCAGCGGCCGGGGCCGGTACATGTCGGCCGCCGCGATGGGCGTCGCGGCCGGCTTCGCCCAGGGCAGCGCGGGCCTACAGGGCAAGGGGCTGGGCGGACTACTGGCCGACCACGGCCTGTGGAACGCGGTCCTCCCCGCACTGCTGTCCCCCTACCCCTACCTGTACGCGGTCGGCTGGGCAGTGGGCATCGTCCTCTTCCAGACCTCGCTGCAGCGCTCCCGCGCCTCCATCACCGCTCCGGTGGCCAACGTCGCGGGCAACGTGTTCATGGTCGTCACGGGCACGGTCCTGTTCGGGGAACGGCTCCCCGACGACCCGGTCATGCTGGGACTGCGGATCGGCGGATTCACCCTGACCCTGGTGGTGATCGTCCTGGTACGCGGCAACGTGGCCCGGGCCGAGGCCGACACCGGCCGCAGGCGCGCCCGAGGCGCGGACCCAGCCCCCACCGGTGTCCGCGCCGAGCATCCCTGACAACGGTCCGGTGCCCGCCGTCGCGCGGGCCCCGCCCCGGGGCCCGTACCGCCACGGCACGGACCCCGCTGGTCAGGCGGACGGCCCGGCGCTTCCTCAGGCGGCCACCGACACGGCCTGGCGCAGACCGGGAGCGGCGACATCGGCCCAGGCCCGCACGAGGCTGTCGGGCTTGTCAGCCTCCTCCTCGGCCAGGATCAGGCCGGGCTCGGCCACCCAGGCGCCCAGGTCCGCCAGGAGGATACGCAGGTCCTCCTCGATGCCGCGGCTGTTACGCAGGTCCCCCACCACGGCCAGCGGCACCGCCACCGTGTGGCCCAGACCCAGTTCGGGCAACCGGTCGAGGAAGACCTTGAGCAGGCCGGTGTAGGTGCCGTGCGCCTGCGGGGATGCGACGAGCAGGACATCACTGCGCCCCACCATCTCCAAGGCGTCATCGACAGCGGCGGAGGACTCCGAGAGCAGTTCGGCGCCCAGCTCGGCGATGTCGATGACATCGGGCTGGGAGTCGACACCGGCGCGGGCGGACACCTCGGAGGCGGCGCGCAGCGCGGCGTCGTACACGGAGGAACGGACCTGGGGGGCGGCGACGAGCACGGTGAAGCGGGTCATGCGAGAACTCCTGGGTTCGGTCAGAGCGAGCCGGGTTCGACCGGAGGAAGCGTCAGGGGGCGGTGATCGGGACTGACACCGGAGAGGACGTCGTTCCTCTTACCGACACGGGAGCGGACCTCGTCGTCCGAGACTCGGCGTGTCGGGCCTGGCAGAGCTACTCCTCGGGCCGAAAGAGGGCCCGGGACCCAGAACTGGGAGAGATGAGCGTCCGGTGTCTGCGACAGGGCACGAAGCACGGGGTACACCCGTGGCGCGGGGCAGGGCCCCGCAAGGCGCTAGCTACGACAGAGCGCGCTCGCCTGCTGCCTCAGATCGACATGCAGGCGCTGGACAAGCAGCTCACCGGCGGACATGGCTCTATCATGCGGTGCCCCGGCCGCTATCGTCAATGCGTGTTCGCACCCCCGGTGGGAACGGCCGCGCCGCGCGCCGGGTGGTCCAGTTCGTGGACAGCCGTCCCAGGAAACGGGAGTGCCCGGTTCCGCAGGGGAAACGGAGCCCCGGGGAGGGGGCCGCGCCCCCCGCACCGGCGCCCCGCGCACAGCTGTGTAATGTGCGACACACCGCCAGCCGCCCCGTCCTCCGCCTGTTTCCAAGACCCAGGAGAGAGCCCGAACATGGTCCACACCCCCGTCACGCTCACCAACGCGCGCGTCGTAACCCCCCACGGAGTCCACGACGGATGGCTTCGGGTCGAGGACGGCCGGGTGGCCGCGCTCGGCACGGACGAACCCGCCCCCGCCGGCGGGGGCCGCGACGTCGGGGGAGCCTGGGTCGTGCCGGGAATGGTCGACACCCACATCCACGGCGGCGCCGGGCACGCCTTCCCCGACGCCGACCCTGAGGGTGCCGGGGAGATCGTCGCGTTCAACCGGGCCCGGGGGGTGACCTCGCTGGTGGGCGGCCTGGTCGCGGCCGCACCGGAGGACACCGTCCGCCAGGTGTCGGCGCTGACCGAGCTGTGCGACGCGGGCGAACTGGCGGGCATCTACCTGGAGGGGCCCTTCATCGCGCGCTCCAAGTGCGGAGCACACGATCCTGACCTGCTGCGCGAACCGGACACCGCCGAGTTCGACCGCTGGCTCGAGGCCGGTAAGGGGCACATCCGCATGATCACGGTGGCACCGGAGCTACCGGGCGCGTTGGAGCTGATCGGCGCGGCGACCTCCTCCGGCGTGACGGCGGCGGTGGGGCACACCGAGGCGTCCTACGAGCAGACCCTGGCGGCCTTCGACGCGGGGGCCTCGGTGGCCACCCACCTGTACAACGCGATGCGCCCGCTCAACCACCGTGACCCGGGGCCGATCGCGGCCGCGCTGGGAGACGACCGGGTGACGGTCGAGCTGATCCTGGACAACGTGCACGTCCACCCGGGTGCGGCCGGCCTGGTGTTCGGCGCCGCGGGCGCGAACCGGGTGTCACTGGTGACGGACGCGATGTCGGCGACGGGCCTGGGCGACGGCGAGTACACGCTGGGCGGCCTGCGGGTACGGGTGAGCGGTGGCGAGGCGCGCGTGGTGGAGACCGGGGCGATCGCCTCCAGCACGATCGTGCTGCCGCAGGCGGTGCGCAACGCGGTGGAGGGCCTGGGCGTGGGCGTGCCCGAGGCCGTGCGGTCGGCGTCGTCGGTCCCGGCGGCGGCCCTGGGCCTGGAGGGCGCGGGCCGGATCGAGGTCGGAGGCAGCGCCGACCTGCTCGTACTCGACGACGGCCTCTCGGTCAGCGAAGTGATGCACCGGGGTGAATGGGTGGCGTAACGGCGTGTCGCAACCTCGTTACGAACTAGTAATATAACACTGGGTGACAATGGCGGCGGGGCATCGAGGAGAGCCACCACGCTCGACACGAAAGGATCTGCGCCATGACCCAGTCGAGACAGGCGAAGAACCAACAGCCGGCCCGTGCGTCCTCCGAGGAGCACGAGCACCTCGGCAAGCTCGCCACCGAACTGTCCCGCTACGACCTGCGGGCGGACGTGGTCGACGGCCAGTCGCCCCGCCTTCGGGTGAGCAATCCGTCATCCGCCTGCGCGGTCGAGGACGTGATCTGTGAACGCCGGGAACACGACTACGCGTTCATCGTCTCGTTCGGGGTCTACCTGGGCAGTAGCGGAAGCCTTGGCGTCACGGCCCACAAGGTCGCGTGGCTCGTGGGAGCCGTCGAGGAGTGACACCCGCGCGGACGGGGGCGGTGCCGACCAGTACCGCCCCCGTCCGGGTGTATGGCCCTGGACGGAGAGGGAGAGGCCCATGGAGCTTTACGTTGTAGATTATTTGGTTGGGCCAGGGGCTCCGCCGCTTGCCGCCGCTTCGCCTCCGGGAACAGCACCGGGCGTGTTCGGGGACCGGCTTTCGCCGACGCGGGGGAAAGCGTCCACGGGACACGCTCTAGAGTCGGTGCCGTTGTACCCCCACTCTCGACGGAAGGCGAGCCCATGGACTACGTCAAACTGGGCCGGACCGGACTCGACGTCTCCCGCGTCACACTCGGGTGCATGAGCTACGGCGATCCCACCAGGGGCAACCACGACTGGACCCTGGACGAGGAGGCCAGCAGGCCCTTCATCCGCCAGGCGGTCGAGGCGGGCGTCAACTTCTTCGACACCGCCAACACCTACTCGGACGGCAGCAGCGAGGAGATCGTCGGCCGGGCCCTGGCGGAGTACGCCGACCGCGACGAGATCGTGCTCGCCACCAAGGTGTTCGGCCGTATGCGCAAGGGGCCCAACGGCGGCGGGCTCTCACGCAAGGCCATCATGACCGGGATCGACCACAGCCTGCGCCGCCTGGGCACCGACCACGTGGACCTGTACCAGATCCACCGCTGGGACCCCGACACCCCGATCGAGGAGACCGTCGAGGCCCTGCACGACGTGGTCAAGGCCGGAAAGGCCCGCTACGTGGGCGCGTCCTCGATGCACGCCTGGCAGTTCGCCAAGGCGCTGCGCGTCGCCGACGTCAACGGCTGGACCAGGTTCGCCACCATGCAGAACCACTACAACCTGCTCTACCGCGAGGAGGAGAGGGAGATGCTGCCGCTGTGCGCCGACGAGGGCATCGGGGTCATCCCGTGGAGCCCTCTGGCACGTGGCCGCCTCACCCGCGAGTGGGACGCCGAGACCGTGCGCAGCCGCGGTGACGCGTTCGGCGAGAGGTTGTACAAGGAGGCGGAGCGCTCGATCGTGGACGCGGTCGGCGAGGTCGCGAGGAGGCGCGGAGTTCCCCGGGCCCAGGTCGCCCTGGCGTGGGTCTCCCGCAACCCCGCGGTGACCTCGCCGATCATCGGCGCCACCAAGCCGCACCACCTGGACGACGCGGTCTCGTCGCTGTCACTGGAACTGACCGACGCCGAGGTGGAGGAACTGGAGCGCCACTACGCCCCGCGCCCGGTCTCCGGGTTCTGACCCGGCGCGGAAGCGGGGCCCGGCCCCAGGGGGTGACGCGGCCGCGTCACCCCCGCCATACTCGCCCCATGAGCAGTCTCCACCCCGGGGAGGTCCCCGCCGACGATCTGGGACGCCCCGTCACCCTGCCGGGGCCGGTCCGGCGGGTCGTGTCCCTGGTGCCCTCGCTGACCGAGGCGATCGCCCACACCGCCCCGGAAGCGCTGGTCGGCGCGACCGTGTGGTGCACGCACCCGGCCGGCCTGGAGGTGGAGCGGCTGCGCGGCACCAAGAACCCGCACGTGCGGCGGATCGTGGAGCTGGCGCCGGACCTGGTGGTGGCCAACCGGGAGGAGAACCGTGAACGGCACGTGCGGGAGCTGCGGAAGGCGGGGGTCCCGGTGTGGGTGACCGACATCCGCACCGTCCCGGGCGCGTTCGCGTCCATGCGCCACCTGTTCGCGGCCTGTGGGTTCGCGGTCCCGGACTGGCTGGCGCGTGCCGAATCCGCCTGGTCGTCCCCCGCCCTCCCCGGCCCCCGAGTGGCCGTGCCGATCTGGCGGGACCCGTGGATGTGGGTCGGCGGCGACACCTACGCCGACGACGTGCTGTCCCGGCTGGGCGCGGTGAACGTGCTCTCCGGGGGGCGTTACCCGCAGCTCCCGCCCGAAGAGGCCGCCGCGGCCGGGCCCGACGTCGTGGTGTTGCCGGACGAGCCCTACCGCTTCACCGCCGACGACGGCCCGGACGCCTTCCCCGGGCTGCCCTCCGCACTCGTCGAGGGCAGGGACCTGACCTGGTACGGACCGTCGATGACGGCCGCGCGGGAACGGTTGGCGACAGCGCTCGCCCCCTTCTCCGGTGCGCCCGGCCGGCCCGGCGGCACGTGAGCAGTCGGGTTCAGTCGCGCGCGGTGACGCGGATCTTGGACTGGCCGTGCGGCAGTTCCTCCCAGTCCCGCATGAACCGTGCCGACAGCCCGTGCCTCTCCGCGAGCTTCACCAGCGTCTCGGTCCGGTAGTAGAAGTCCTCCCGCAACACGTGGTGCTCGACGTTCTCGGTCCGGTCGTAGGTGAAGTCGAAGAACCCGCCCGGTGCCAGGATCCGCCCGACGTGGGCCAGGCACTCGTCGATCACCTCGATGGGCGAGTGTGAGAACACGCTGTGCGCGTGCACCACGTCGAAGTACCCCTCCGGCAGGAAGGAGAAGGTCAGATCACGTGTGATGGTCATGTGCGGCAGCTTGTCCTGCAACCCGCGCTCGGCCAGCACGTCCTTGGCCGCGATGAGGATGTCCGGGGAGATGTCGATCCCGTAGTAGCCACCCGTGTCCAGGTAGTCGATCAACCGCCACCCCGCGCGCAGGTTGCCGCAGCCGATGTCCAGCACCCGGTGCTGGGGCATGAGACCGTGCTCGACCAGGTAGTCGAACTGCACCCGCCCCAGTGCCAGCCAGCGCTCCCTGCTCTGGCTGCCCACCGCCGATTCGGGCCCACGGGCCGCGTCGGAGGCCATCACCGCGCGGTAGTAGTCCACGTGGTCTCGGTGGGTCAGGCGCAGTTTCAGGTCCCGGGCCGAGCGGCGCACGTACGGCACCACCCTCCCGGGATTGCGCAGGGCGTAGCGCACCTTGTGCACCAGGGACGACCGGTCGGCGTTGAGCGAGGTGGCTGTCTTCTTCGGCATCTGAGGGGCTCTCCTCTGTCCAAGGGACTCAGCACGCCCGCGGGCACGGGGCCGGTGGTCACCCGAGGCTAGTTCCTCGACGGCGCTCGCGACAGGTCCGCCGCCCCCCGGCCGTGTCCGACACCGCGTCCCCGGTGACGTCGGCCGCCGGAGCCGTCATCTCCGCGCGCGGTCGCGGAGGGCGGCCGCGAGCCGTGCGAGGCCCCAGAACAGGACCATCACGAAGAGCACCCCCACCACGAACCCGGCGGCGGACCCGGCCCAGTCCGCGGCGCCTTCCGTGTCGGCCGCGTCCTCCACCAGGCCCAGGATCGACCAGGCCCCCGCGACCACCGCCACCAGGAGGCTGGCACCGATGACCAGCCCGCCCCTGACACCCACGAAGTAGCGACGGCCGGGTTCCGGCGGGGAGTCGAGTTCGGCGGCTGGGCCGGCGGTGACGGACCCGGGCCGTTTGAAATAGGCCAGGACGGACCAGCTGCCGCACGGTTCCCACCCCTCGGGGGCAAGACGCCCGGCGAGGCGCTCGCGGTCGCCCCGGCCGGAGCAGAGCTCCTGGCGGTACTCCCATGTCTGCGGACGCTCGGGGGCGCGGCGGCTGACGAAGCGGCCGAACCGGTCCACCCGCTCCACCTCCCAGCCCTGCGCCCCCATCTCGTTGAGGCGGGCGGGGCCCTCGAAGGCGTCGGCGGACCAGAGCAGCGTGTCCTCCTCGGGCTCGGCCGCGCCCTGCTCCTCGGGGAAGAAGGTCAGCGCGGCGGCGAACTCCTCCACCGGCCCGAACTCCTCCTCCGGGTCGGCGCCGCTCTCGGCCGTGTGCGAGGCCAGGTCGTCCAGCAGGGCGCGGGAGCGCTCGCTGTCCACACCCTGTTCGCGCAGCCGGTCGGCGAGTGCGGTGAAGTAGTCGCTCATCGAATTCCTCCGTCTGCGAGTACCGAGCGCACCGAGGCGTCGAACTCCATCCAGGCCGCGCCCTGCTCCCTCAGAACGGCGTGCCCTGCGTCGGTCAGTACGTAGTAGCGGCGACCTGGGCCCTTGTCCGCCGCACGGTACTCGGCGGCCACCAGCCCGGCCTCCTCCAGCCGGTTGAGCACGGGATAGAGCGTGCCGCCGCGGATCCTGCCGAAGCCGAAGTCGTCCAGCCTCCTGGCGATCGCGTACCCGTAGCTCTCGCCTTCGGTCAGGCTGGCCAGAACCAGGAGGTCGAGCACCCCCTTGAGCCAGCTCGCACGGCGGTCCATACGTCTCTCCCCCTTCATCGGGCGCTGCCGACACCGATTGTCCCGGACTCGGGGAGGGCCTTCTCCCGCCTCGGGGCGAACACGAGGGCGCGCAGGTCCACCAGAACGTGCAGGAAGATCGGCAGCAGCAGGCTCCCGGTGCTCAGGTAAACGTTGGTGAGGGCGAGGCCGAACAGGGTGACGAAGACGAGTCCCGTGAAGCCCTGGTAGAGGTGAGCGAAGACGAAGACGGCCAGGCTGATTCCGGCGGCGACACGGACGTCCAGGCCCAAGGAGACGCCGAGGGCGATGAGCAGGCCGCGAAAGACGATCTCCTCGCACACGCCCGCGGTGACCGACGCTCCGGCGGCGGCCCAGCGCTCGCGCCTGTCACGCGGCAGCATCGCCGATACCGCCTGCCGGCCCGCGGCGAGCCTGCGCTCCAGCCCGGTCGCCCTCAGCAGCACGAGAACCACCACGACCCCGAACAGTATGCCGGCCATCGTTCCGAGGGTGTCCGTCATACCGCTCTCGGGAACCGCGATCCCCACGTCGGCGAACCGCAGTCCGGACGAGAGGGCGACGATCAGCACGGTGACCGCGGTGAGCCCCCACCAGACGGCGGCGCCCGTGCCGTAGAACCGCACCAGCACGCCGGGGACGGTGTCGCGCACCCGCTCCAGCCGGGCGTAGGCGCGCTTGCCCCACCACGGCTCGACGGCCAGCAGGTAGAACACGACCAGCACGGCCAGTCCCAGACCGAGCACTGAGAACTCCATGCCCTGGGGAAACGACATCTCCGCCACCTTCGGTAGTTCGTCTGTACTACCTAGACCGTAGAGCTATCTAGTTAGGATCGCAACCTAGGTGCCCATGCCGAGCACAAGTGTGCGTGCGTGTTCCGGGCATGAAAAAAGCCCCCGACCGCTCAGGAAAGAGCAGGTCGAAGGCATGGAACCGAGACGCCGAGGGGGCATGGGGGCATGGCGGAAAAAAGCGCGGGCCGCCGCGAGGAGGCCAGAGGCCTCCGAGCGGCAGCCCGCGTCTCGTGGAGGTGGCGGGAATCGAACCCGCGTCCTTCAGCACCGAGCCAGGGCTTCTCCGGGTGCAGTCCGCGCTGTCGTTCTACTCGGCCTCAGCGCTTACACGGACACATCGCTGACAGGCCCAGCCACGTGGATGTCCCGCTCAGGCCCCGTGGCCTGATCTGAGCGGTAAGTCATCTAGCTGATGCCGGGATCTGGGCCGATGACGAGCCCAGGCCGACAGAGACGCTATCGCTTAAGCAGCGAGAGCGAACTCAGTGCGCTTAGAATTGGCACTTGTGTTTACGCGAATGCAGGATTAACGAGGTCACAAACGCAACCCTCGACCCGCTTCCCCTGGAACGACTACCGAAGTCGAAACCGATCACCCCCTGTGGAGTTGTCACAGCCTCCCCGCCTGGCGGGCGGAGCGGCCGACATGCGAGCGGCGAACCGCTTACGCGTTCGATCACTCTACCTGTTGAACAGTACGGGGGCCAAGCTCATTCCCGGTCACGGTAAAGAATCCCCAGCCGTCTCCCGAACAGGGAGAAACCCCCGCGGGCGCGGACTCCAGATGCGGTCGACGCGACCCGCGAGGGCGGTCGGCAGGGTCGGGCCGACCTTGGGAAACGACAGGATCTCCCCCGAGATGAGGTCCTGCCTCTCACACTGGTCCGCTTACCCCCTGTTGCGGTCCAGTCATAGGGAAAGACGCGGGCGGACCCCCGAAAGGTTGCCCGGGGTCCGCCCTCCGCCTCGTCCTCCGCATGTCCTCACCAGCGGTCAGGGCCCTACCAGCCGGTCCCCTCGGTGCCCGTCACGGCTTCGGGGGGCGGTGCGTTCGTATCCCCCTGGGGGAGTCCGGCCTCCCCTTCGGGCACGCCGTTGGCCATCGAGGTGAGGAAGGTGCCCGCGGCGTCCACCGCGTACTGCGACAACAGGGTCGTCTCCGGGTTCACCTCGGCCAGCACGGCGAAGGCGACGTCGTCCTTGTAGCCGACGAACCAGTGCAGGTCGGTGCCGTCCTGCTCGGCGCGGGCCGCCTGACCGTGCGCCCCCTCCCCGGTGGCGAGCAGCTGGGGCATCCGGTTGGCCACCGCGTCCCGCATCCCCTGGCGGACCACCTCCAGGTGGGCCTCGTCCAGAGCCGTCTCACCGTCGGGGGCCGGCCCCGCCTCGGGCACCAGGGTCGGCGCGTGCCAGGTGCCGTCCGCGATCGCCGCCGCGGCCAGCGCCATCGACAGCGGGCTCACCCGGACACCGTGCTCGCCGATCATCGCCGAGGCCACGTCCACGTCGTCGTCACCGATGGAGACCGCACCCGAGGACGCCGGGACCGGCAGCTGCCACTCGGTGCCGATCCCCAGCCGCCCGGCGGTCTCGGCGATGGCGTCCGCACCCACGTCGGCGGACAGTCCGACGAACCCGACGTTGCAGCTGAAGGCCAGGTTGCGGGCCAGGTCCGGCTCACCGGACAGGAAACCGGAGCTCGGGTTGGTGAAGGTCCTTCCGCCGACCTCGGCCGAGAAGCCGCAGGGCACCACGCTGTCCGGGTCGGCCGCGCCCGTCTCCAGGGCGGCCAGGGCCGAGACCGGGGTGAAGGCGCTTCCCGGCGCGTAGGAGCCGGTGAGCGCGCTGTCGTCGGCGGTACTGTCTGAGGCGCTGGCCGCGGCCATGATCTCGCCGCTGGTGGTGTCGACCGCCACCAGGTAGCCGTCCGCGGGCATCGAACCCAGCGCGTCCTCCGCGGCGCGCTGCACGCCCATGTCCAGGGTGGTGTCGATGACGCCGCTTCGCTCGCCCTCCCAGGACTCCAGGACGTCGGTGATCGCACCGGACTGGTCCATGGAGACGACCTGTGTGGTGCCCGAACCGGCCAGCTCGTGCTGGAAGATGTTCTGTAGCCCGCTCAGACCGACGGTGTCGCCCGCCTGGTAGGGCCCCGGCACCCGGGAGGACACCCTGTGCTCGGCGGTGCCCGCGACCTCGCCCAGGAGGAACGGCGCCACCGACGGCGTCATGTTGACCTCGACCTCCTGTGTGTCCACACCGGAGATCTTTCCCGCCTCGTCGAGCAGGTTCCCGTCCACGCTGGAACCGCGCATGAGCACGAGCGGCTGGAACTGCTCTGGCGGAGCCGAGCGCACCCGGTTCAGCAGCTCACCGGGCTCCTCGCCGAGGAGTTCGGCGAGCTGGGTGACCCCGGCCTCCTTGTCCTCCATCTCGGCGGGAAGGACGCCGAAGGCCGTCACGCTGTCGGCGGTGACGAGCGGCTCGCCCCCGCGGTCGAGGATCTGGCCGCGCTCCTGGCTCTCGTAACTGACCGCGAGCCGTTCGTCCTCGCTCAGGTCGGGGTGCAGGACGCTCGTCGACCAGGCGATCCTCCAGCCGTCGGCGCCCCATTCCAGGGGCATGCGCCCGGTGTAGTTCCAGGTCGGGTCGCCGATACCGAGGTCGGCGTGCGCCCCGAACTCGGCGTCGGCGGAGTCGCCGTCACGGGAGATCGGGCCCAGGTCGAACCTGAGGGAGGCCAGGTCGAGCTGCTCACGCATGTCCGTGAGCGCCGCCTCCACCTGTTCGGGGTCTCCGTCGGTGTAGGTGGCGGCCTCCGCGTGGTTCCCGTCCTGCCAGGCGAGCAGGAAGGACCTGACCGCCACCTCCGGACTGGGGTTCGGTGTGCACGCGGCCAGGGTCGCGGCGAGGAGCAGGCCGCTGCCAGCGGACATGATCCGGCCAAGGGGACGGGGGGACACCGTGTGTGTTCCTTTCGGGCGCCTCATCGACGGCGGCGGAGCGCGCGTTCAATGTCCCGCTTCGCCTCGCGCTCGGCGATGTCGTGGCGCTTGTCGTACTCACGCTTACCGCGGGCCAGAGCGATCTCGACCTTGGCATACCCCTCGCTGAGGTACAGGGAGAGAGGGACGAGCGTGCGGCCGGGCTCTCGGGTCTTGCCGATCAGCCGGGAGATCTCCTCGCGGTGCAGGAGTAGCTTACGCGATCGTCGAGCGGAGTGGTTGGTCCATGTGCCCTGTGAGTACTCGGGGATGTGCACGTTCTCCAGCCACACCTCGCCGTCGTGGATGTGGGCGAATCCGTCCACGAGGGAGGCCCGGCCCTGTCTGAGTGACTTGATCTCGGTGCCGGTGAGGACGATGCCCGCCTCGTAGGTCTCGTCGAGGCGGTAGTCGTGCCGGGCCCGTCGGTTCTGCGCGATGAGCTTGCGCCCGGTTTCCCGTGCCACAGGTGTGTCCCTTCATACGTCCGGGGGGCACGAGGCCCCCCGGTTGTGAATCCTCCCGCCCCCGGCGGCTCCCTCAGACCTTGAGGTAGCGGCGCAGGGTGAGGAACGAGGTGATGGTGCACAGCAGGACGCCGAGGATCACCGAGACGCCGATGACGTACAGCAACGACCCCGTGCCCAGAGCCACGTCGAACTGGAACCAGTCCTCGATCTGCGTGAGAAGTGTGTACCGGGTGGCCACGATGAACCCGGAAGCGATCAGACCACCGATGAGGCCGGCGACCGCGCCCTCCAGCAGGAAGGGAAGCTGGATGTAGAAGTTCGACGCACC
Organism: Nocardiopsis sp. TRM 82005; assembly: GCF_056312425.1. Taxonomy (NCBI): domain Bacteria; kingdom Bacillati; phylum Actinomycetota; class Actinomycetes; order Streptosporangiales; family Nocardiopsidaceae; genus Nocardiopsis; species Nocardiopsis sp. TRM 82005. The sequence goes on along the minus strand of NZ_JBWDTQ010000004.1, from coordinate 21,681 downwards.
GACCAGGCGCATGATTCCGGTCTCCCGGCGGCGGCTGTAGGCCGACAGCCGGATGGTGTTGCCGATCAGCAGCGCGGCGGCCGCCAGCTGGACACCCGCGAGCACCAGCGCGGCCGCCCGCAGACCGTCCAGCAGGCCGAAGAACTGTTCGAGCACACGCTGGTCGTCGGAGACGGTGTCGACACCCGGGGCGCCCTCGACCGCGTTGCGCACGGTGTCGTAGTGGGACGGATCGGTGAGCTGGACCCGGTAGTTGTCCGGGATGTCGCCCTCCTGCGCGGCGTTGGCCAGCGCCTCGTTGGAGGAACCGAGCCGGTCCTGGAAGTCCTGCCAGGCCTCGGCCGCCGTGAGGTAGTCGTAGCTCGCGACCTCGGACAGGCCGTCCAGTGTGTCCTCAAGGGCCTGGCGGTCCTCCTCCGAGGCCGCGCCGTTCTCCTGGCAGGTCTGGGTCGGCGAGATCTCGTTGCACATGTAGACGGTGAGCGTGATCCGCTCGTCCCAGTAGTTGCGCATCTCGGAGACCTGCTGGTTAACCAGTAGACCGGCGCCGAACAAGGTCAGTGAGATGGCCACCGTCGTGATGACGGCGATGGTCATCGTCAGGTTTCGGCGAAGGCCGATCCACGTCTCGGAGAGAACGAATTGTGCTCGCATGATCTGTTAAAGGTCCATCCTTCGGGGCTTTGCCGCGCCGGTCCTCGCAGCAAGAGGTCAGTACGCCTGGCCGTAGACGCCGCGCGTCTGGTCGCGCACTACCAGGCCCTCTTCAAGCTCGATCACGCGCTTACGCATCGAGTCGACGATGGCGGCATCGTGGGTCGCCATGACGACTGTGGTGCCCGTGCGGTTGATTCGGTCCAGCACCTTCATGATGCCGATGGAGGTCGCGGGGTCGATGTTTCCGGTCGGCTCGTCGGCCAGCAGGATCTGTGGGCGGTTGACGAAGGCGCGGGCGATGGCCACGCGCTGCTGCTCACCGCCGGAGAGCTCGTGGGGCATGCGTCCGGCCTTACCCTCCAAGCCGACGAGCTCGACGACCTCGGGAACGACCCTCTTGATGAAGCGCCGGGGCTTGCCGATGACCTCCAGGGCGAAGGCGACGTTCTCGAAGACGTTCTTGTTCGGCAGCAGGCGAAAGTCCTGGAAGACGCAGCCGATGCGGCGGCGCAGGTGCGGCACCTTCCAGTTGGACAGGCGCGCCAGGTCCTTTCCGGCGACGTGAACGCGCCCCTTGTCGGGCTTCTCCTCCTTGAGTACCAAGCGGAGGAAGGTCGACTTCCCGGAGCCGGACGGGCCGACGAGGAAGACGAACTCGCCCTTGTCTACGTCAATGGAAACGCCGTCGAGCGCGGGGCGCTTCTGGGTCGGGTAGACCTTGGTGACGTTATCGAAGTGGATCACAGGCGCATCACAAGGTTCTCGAAGGTATGGGCACCCGCCGTGGAGGGCTCTCCGCGCGGGATCGTACCGGCCGCATGGCCAACCGACAGTTTAGAGGGGGGAGCGGCCCGGATTGTCCAAGTCGCGTCACGCCCCACGGATCAGTGCGCTGCCGAACGGCAGCCACGAGCATATCGGAGGTGTCAACCGAGAATAACGTTCATATATAGCCGTTTCGGTAAAACTGTGGAGTCGTGATCATCACCATTGGGATACAACATCCACGTGTGCCCCACGCTTCTCGCCCGTGGTGTGTGTGAGGCGACCGGGCGTGTCCCCGGACGCGTCCCGCGCACTTGACGAGCCCCGCCGGTGAGCCGTCTCCTCCGCGTCGCTCCGAGCTCGTGGGGACCGGCTCCGCCGATGGACGCGAAGGCGTCCACAAGGTCACCCCCTAGTCGTTCCCCGAGCGCTCGCGGCTGCGCATCCAGCGGATCTCGGCGTCGATGAACCCGTCGATCTCCCCGTCCAGGACGCCCGAGGTGTTGCCGGTCTCGGCGCCGGTGCGCACGTCCTTGACGCTCTGGTAGGGGTGCAGCACGTAGTTGCGCATCTGGGTGCCCCAGCTGCTGACCGAGTCGCCGCGGATCTCGTCCAGCTCCGCCTGCTCCTCCTCACGCTTGCGCACCAGCAGCTTGGCCTGGAGCATCGACATCGCCGTGGCCTTGTTCTGTAGCTGCGACCGCTCGTTCTGGCAGGACACCACGATGCCGGTCGGCCGGTGGGTGATGCGCACCGCTGAGTCGGTGGTGTTGACGCCCTGGCCGCCGGGGCCGCTGGAGCGGTACACGTCCACCCGCAGGTCGCTCTCGTCGATCTCGATGTGGTCGCTCTGCTCCACCACCGGGACCACATCCACCCCCGCGAACGAGGTCTGGCGCCGGTTCTGGTTGTCGAACGGCGAGATGCGCACCAGGCGGTGCGTTCCGTGCTCGCCGCGCAGGGTCCCGTAGGCGAAGGAGGTCCTGACCGCGAAGGACGTGGACTTGATGCCCGCCTCCTCAGCGTAGGAGGTCTCGTAGATCTCCGTGGGGTAGCCGTGCCGTTCGGCCCAGCGCAGGTACATGCGCTGGAGCATCTGTGCCCAGTCGGCGGCGTCCACGCCGCCCGCCTGGGAGTTGATCGAGACGATGGCCTCACGTTCGTCGTGGGGACCGTTGAGGAGGGTGCGCACCTCCAGTTCGCCGATGTCCTTGCGCAGCTGTTCGAGCTCGCGGTCGGCCTCGGCCCGGGTGTCGGCGTCGTCCTCGGCCGCGGCCAGTTCGTAGAGCACACTGAGGTCGTCGAGCCGCTGCTCGATGCCGCCGACCTTGTTGACCATGGACTCCAGGCCGGAGAGCCGACGCGTCACCTTCTGCGCGTTGTTCTGGTCTGACCACAGCTCGGGGTCCGCTGCCTGCTCGCGCAGCTCGGCGATCTGGGTGTGCATCGCTTCCAGATCCAACACGGCGGTGACACTCGCCAGGGTCGCCGCGAGGTCCTTGATTTTCTCTGCTGGGTCCAGTTCTGCCACGGACCCCAGTGTAGGGCCCAAACAGTGCACGGGTTCCCCGCGCGAAGTGCGCGGGGAACCCGTGCCCCGTGTCCGCGGCCGGACGGGCCGGAGCCGCGGGCTCACCGCGCTAGTCCACCAGGCCTCGGAAGGACCGCAGCGCCACGGACAATGTGGCCAGGTCGAACCGCTCGTTCTCCTGGATCTCCGACAGCGTGATCCCGGCGCGCTCCACCCGGTCCCGGTTCTGGTCGAGCCACGCGGCGATCAGCTCCGCGGGTGCCTCCGCCGGACCGCTCTCCAGCACCCGGGCCGTCAGGTCGGCGTGCGCCGCGTACAGGTCGTCGCGCAGCGAGGCCCGGGCCGTGGTGGCCCAGCGGTCGTCCCTCGGCAGGTCGATGATCCGCTCGCGCCACCAGCTGATGTTGAGCCGGTCGGCCAGTTCGAAGTACAGCTCGGCGACCTTCTCCACCGGACGGCCGGTGCGGTGTGCGATCTCCACCAGGTCCAACGTGGAGTAGGCGGGCACCATCACGGCCACCTGCTCGGCCAGCTCGACCGGCACGCCCAGCGACGTGTAACGGTCGCGGCGCTCGACGAAGGCCTCGCGGTCGCGGCCCCGCAGCAGCTGGTCCAGTCGCGGCAGCACCTCTCCCACGCCCTCGGCGAAGTAGCCGATCTCGCTGCTGATGTCGAAGGGGAAGGTGCGGTTGCGCAGCAGCCACCGGGCGGAGCGCTCGGCGAGCTTGCGCGTCTCCAGCAACAGGATGAGCTGGCTGTCCACCAGGATCTGGTGGTCCAGCTCCTCCACCCGGCCCCAGAACCGGCGCAGGCCCAGCACCTCCTGCACCACCAGGTAGGCGCGGGCGATGTCGGCGGAGTTGGAGCCCAACTCCTCGTTGAGACGGAACGCGAAGGTCACCCCGGAGCGGTTGACCATCTGGTTGACGACCTGGTTAACGATGATCTCCCGGCGCAGCGGGTGCGAGGCCACGCCCTCGGCGAAGCGCTCCGACCGCAGCGGCGTCGGGAAGTACCCGTACAGCGTGTCGGCCAGGTAGGGGTCGTCGGCCAGGTCGGACAGCCCGATCTGCTCCTTGAGGCTGATCTTGGTGTACGACAGCAGAGTCGCGAACTCCGGGCTGGTCAGCCCCCCGCCCCCCGCGCGCCGCTCCGCGATCGTCTTGTCGGAGGGCAGGTCCTCCTGCTTGCGCTTGAGGACCTTGGCGCGCTCCAGGCTCCGCATGTACCGGCCGTGGACGTGCAGCATCTGCTTGTCCTGCTTGCGCGAGGCGGCCAGCACGGTGTTCTGCGCGTAGTTGTTGTCCAGGACCAGCTCGGCGACCTCGTCGGTCATGTCGATGAACAGCTGGTCGCGGTCGGCCTTGTCCAGCTTCCCCGCCTGCACCTCGCGGTCCAGCATGATCTTGATGTTGACCTCGTGGTCCGAGGTGTCCACGCCGGCGGAGTTGTCGATGAAGTCGGTGTTGACCCGGCCGCCCTCGCGCGCGAACTCGATCCGCGCGGGCTGGGTCAGTCCCAGGTTGCCGCCCTCACCGATCACCTTGACGCGCATGTCGGCGGCGTCCACGCGCAACTGGTCGTTGGCCTTGTCGCCCACGTCGGCGTGCGACTCGGTGCTGGCCTTGACGTAGGTGCCGATACCGCCGTTCCACAGCAGGTCGACGGGCGCGGTGAGCACACGCCGGACCAGCTCGTCCGGGGTGAGTGCCTCCACCCCGTCCTCGATGCCGAGCGCCTCACGCACCTGCGGGGTGACCGGCACGGACTTGGCGGTGCGCGGATGCACGCCGCCGCCCTCGGAGATCAGCTTCGGGTCGTAGTCCTCCCAGGTGCTGCGGGGCAGATCGAACATCCGCTTGCGCTCCACCCAGGAGGTGTGCTCGTCGGGGTCGGGGTCCAGGAAGATGTGGCGGTGGTCGAAGGCGGCCACCAGCCGGATCTGCCTGGACAGCAGCATCCCGTTGCCGAACACGTCCCCGGACATGTCGCCGACACCGACGACGGTGAACGGCTCTTCCTGCACGTTCACGCCCATCTCGCGGAAGTGGTACCGCACCGACTCCCAGGCGCCGCGCGCGGTGATGCCCATGACCTTGTGGTCGTAGCCGACCGAGCCGCCGGAGGCGAAGGCGTCGCCCAGCCAGAAGCCGCGCTCGGTGGAGATGGCGTTGGCGGTGTCGGAGAAGGTGGCGGTGCCCTTGTCGGCGGCGACCACCAGGTAGGAGTCGTCTCCGTCGTGCCGGACGGTGCGCTCGGGGTGGACGGTCTCACCGTCCGCGAGGTTGTCGGTGACGTCCAGCAGGCCGCTGATGAACTGCTTGTAGCAGGCCACGACCTCGGCCGTCACCTCCTCGCGGGTGCCGTTCTGGGGCAGACGCTTGCACACGAAGCCGCCCTTGGCGCCGTTGGGGACGATGACGGCGTTCTTCACCATCTGGGCCTTGACCAGGCCCAGGATCTCGGTGCGGAAGTCCTCGAAGCGGTCCGACCAGCGCAGCCCGCCGCGCGCGACCGCGCCGAAGCGCAGGTGCACGCCCTCCACCCGCGGGGAGTACACGTACATCTCGTATCGGGGCCGCGGATGCGGCAGGTCCGGGATCTGCTGCGGGTTGAGCTTGAGCACCAGGTAGGGGTGGCCCTGGTAGTGGTTGGTGCGCAGGGTGGCGCGGATGGCCGCCAGGAACGAGCGCAGGATGCGGTCGTGGTCCAGGCTGGCCACGGCCTCCAGCTCCCCCTCGACCTTGCGGACGAGGACGTCGGTGCGGTCGTCGCGGCCCTCGCCGGACTGGTCAGGGTCGAAACGGGTCTCGAACAGCTCGACCAGCAGGTTGGCGATGCCCACGTTGGCGACCAGGACGTCGGCCAGGTACTCGGGCGTGAACGTGGAACCGGTCTGGCGCAGGTACTTGGCGTAGGCACGCAGCACGGTGAGCTGGCGCCAGTCGAGCCCGGCGCGCACCACCAGGGCGTTGAACCGGTCGCTCTCCCCGAGGTCGCGCCAGGAGGCGTCGAAGGCCTCCTCGAACAGGTCCTTGAGGCGGTCGGGCGCAAGGTCGGAGGCGGGGATCGGGCCGAGGCCGAAGTCGTAGACCCACACCCGGCCCACGTCCCGGACGGTGATGTCGTAGGGCCACTCGTCGACGACCTCCACGCCCAGGTTCTCCAGGACGGGCAGGACCCGCGAGAGAGAGATGGGCTCCCCGATCCGGTAGAGGCGGAACCGGTAGCAGCCCGGCTCGGCGTCCTCACGCTGGTACAGGACGGCCGAGAACTCGCCGTGCAGCCGCCCGGGGTCGGTGCGTGAGGTGAGCTTCTCCAGCTCGCCGATGTCGGCGGCCGCGGTGGCGGGGCCGTTGTCGACCTTGTACGCCTCGGTCAGGCCGCTGGCGTAGCGGTCCTTGAGCTCGGTGGCGCGCACGGGGCCGAAGGCCTCGGTGAGGGCGTCGTCGAAGTCCGCGTCCCAGGAGCGGGCGGCCTGGCGGACCTTCTCCTCCAGGGCGACCTGGTCGATGTCGGCGAGGGTCTGGCCGTGCTTGGCCCGTGCCACCAGGTACAGGCGTGCGAGCGGGGCGGAGCCGATCAGCACGTTGTGGTCCATGGTGGCGCCCTTGAAGGCGTCGGCGAGGACGTTCTGGATGTCCAGGCGCACACGGGTGCTGTACTGGTCGCGCGGCATGTACACGAAGCACGACATGTACCGGCCGCCGTAGGGGTCGCGGCGCATGAACAGCTTGGTGCCGCGCCGGTCGCGCAGGCGCAGGACGCCGCGCACGATGTTGTACAGCTCGCCCACCGGGATCTGGAGGAGCTCTTCGCGGGGGAAGGTCTCCAGGAGCTCGATGAGGTCCCTGCCGTCGTAGCTGTCGGCCTCGAACCCGGCCAGGGACAGCACCTCGGCCTGCTTGCGGCGCATGATGGGGATCTGGGAGATGCTGGTGGTGTTGGCCTGGGAGGTGAACAGACCGAGGAAGCGGCGCTCACCGACGATGTTGCCTTGGGCGTCGAACTTCTTGACGCCCACGTAGTCCAGGTACTTGGAGCGGTAGACGGTGGCGCGGGAGTTGGCCTTGGTCAGGACGAGGATGTAGGGCTCGCGGGCCTTCGCGCGGATCTCGGGGGGCAGGGCGGCGAAGCTGGTGGAGGCGGGTGAGTCCATGCGCAGGATGCCCAGGCCGGAGCCGGGTTCGGGGCGTAGGGAGTCGTCGCCGTTGTCGTCGGTGACCAGGCCGTACTCGCGGTAACCCATGAAGGTGAAGTGGCGCCCGGAGATCCAGCGCAGGAAGTCGACGCTCTCGCCGATCTCGCGCGGGTCCACTCCCCCGGCCACGAGACGGTCGGGGTAGGCGGCCAGTTCGTCGGCGATCCGGATGGCCCGGTCGCTCATCTTGGCGGTGTCCTCGTCCACGTAGCGCACGTCGGCCAGGACGCTCTCCACGCGGTCGGCGATCTGCCTGAGGCGTTCGGAATCGGCCTGCGGGCCGATCTCGATGTGCATCCAGGACTCGTCGATGGGCAGCAGGCCGTCGCCGCCGGCCTCGGGCTCCACCTGACGCAGGCGCCCGTCCAGATCGCGGCCGACGGTCATCTGCGGGTGGATGATCAGCCGGACCCCGGCGCCGATGTCGCTGAGGGCCATGGCGACGGAGGAGACGAGGAAGGGGGCGTTGTCGGTGACGATCTCCAGGACGCTGGTCTGCTGGTCCCAGCCGTCTCGCTCCGCGTCGGGGGTGTAGACGCGGACCTTGGCCCTGCCGGGTGTCCGGTCGGCACCGAAGGCGAGGTGGGCCTCGGCCGGACCGCAGATCTGCTCCGGGGAGCGGCCGCTGATCTCGTCCGGATCCGTGTGGCGGTAGTACACGGGGAGGAAGCGCCGGACCGAGTCGGCCTCCTCGGGGCTGATACGCGCCCCCGGGGACCACTTGGCGGCCGCGTCGCTGAGCAGCTTCTGGAGATGGACGTCGGATTGCCCGGACATAGGGATCTCTCACTCCTTTGTGAGCAACGTCGCACGCGCGCTGGCGGAACACCCGGTCATATGACCTGTGAACTTCTGTGCTGGCGTGTGATTTCGCGTGAGCACCCTGGGACGCAAGGAACCCACGGACATGGCGGTTGAGGTTGGGCCTGTGCGCACAGGCGGTCGGGATGCGGGGCCTCGGACCACGCTGTCCCGGCCCCGCCCGCAGCCCAGGTTACTGGCTTCCGGACCCGAGAACAGGACCAACACCGTTACATGGTGATTACCTACTGTTAGAAACAGATTGCGGTGATCGGTGACTGTGTACACGGGCCACCACCTACCCCGCGGGAACAGAGGACATGTCGTTACTGGGCCGCTGCCTGCTGGACCGCGGTCATCACGGCACGCGGATCGGTCAGGTCGGGCAGGACGACGACCGCTCCGGCCTCGCGCAGCTGACCCTCCGTCGCCGAACCGTTGAGTACCGCGACCGGGACCGCACCACCGATCACGGCGGCGCGCACGTCCGGTACGGAGTCGGTGACGAATACCGTCTCCTCCTCGGTGTAGGCCCGCCCGTCCTCGCCGGCCGCGTGCAGGCGGATGGACTGGATCAGGCTGGACTTGGGGTAGCTGACCGAACCGTATCCGCCGATGGCCAGGTTGAGGTAGACGTCCAGCCCGAAGGCGACCAGCTTGGCCGTGGCGTTGGTTCGGGTGCTGCCGCTGACCACGGTTTGGACGGTGTCGGGCATGGAGGCCACCGCCGCCAGGGAGGCGGCCGCACCGGGCATCACACGGCCCTTGGCCAGGATGTCGTCCGAGCGGTTGCCGAAGGACCCCTCCAGGGCGGTGAGAAAATCAGCCAGGGTGTCGTTGTCCGGCTCGATGTCGACGTAGTTGCGGGCGCAGAACTCGAAGAACATCTCCGAGTCCGTGCGGCCGGCCGCCGAGGTCAGGTAGACCAGCGGCTCACCGGTGACCTTCTCGAATGCCTCGGCGTAGGCGGCCCTCATCACCTGCCCCACGTCGAGGAGGGTGAGGTCGATGTTCCATAGCACCAGGCGGCTAATGGCTGACTCCTCGCAGAACGGACCGGTCGGGGACCACTCCCTCTTGCCGTACGGGCCGACGGGGGCGGAAACCTGCGTCCGGGACCGGCCACGGGCCCCGCCCCGGGCAGGGGGCGGGTGGGGTGGCCAGGCGGCCCCCGGAGCACGGGTGGCCACCGGGGCGCTCCTGTCCGCGCCCCACGGCTGAGGACGGCGCGCGGTTACGCTCCGCCCTGGCCCTCCCGGACGAGGTGGCGCAGCTCCTGGACGGCGAACCACATCAGCTCGTGGTCCTCGGCGGCTCCGGATGCGGGGTCCGACGCGGCCCCCGCGATGTCACCGGCGGCGTCGGCGTCGTCCACGTGGGCCGAGGCCAGCTTCTTGTAGGGGACGGCGGCGGTGACCTTCACACGGACGGCCCCGTCGCCCGCGCGGCCCCCGCGCTCGACCACGCGGTCGGGCATGTCCGCTGCGAGCACCACCCGGCGGCGGGGCGCGCCTGGGTCGGCGGCCAGCAGCGCCAGGGACTCCTCCGCCGCGGCGTACATGGCCTCGTATCCGGCCTCCTCGGCGTCCTCGTCAGGACCGGGGTCGGCCGCGAACGCGGTCAGCGGGACGCCTTCCAGCCGCCCCTCCTCCAACAGGCGGGCCAGAGCTGGGATGGTGCTGGGCAGGAAGACGTACATGCGAGCGACTCTCCGGGACGTGGTGTGAACACGTCAATTGTGCCAAATCAGGGCCGCCCCGGCGCCCCGGCGCGGGGCCGGGGAGGGGCGGCGCCGCACGGGTCAGGCCACCCGGCGGTCGGGCGCCGGGGGCGCGCCGTCTCCGTCCGGTGCCAGGAACCGCTCCAGCTCCAGCCGCGTGGTGGCCGCGTCGGTGTGCAGGATGCCGGTCATACCGAGCCCTTCGGCGGTACGGACGTTGTGCTCCAGGTCGTCGATGAACACGCAGTCCTCGGGGTTCAGGCCGAGCCGCCGACAGGTGTGCAGGTAGATGCGGTGCTCGGGTTTGCGCATCCCCACCTCGCCGGAGATCACCACCGTGTCGAAGGTGGCGTCGAAGTGCTCACGCGGGTAGCAGTTGCCCCAGGAGTTCGACAGCAGGGCGGTGCTGGCACCGACGTCCCTCGCCTCGCGCAGTGCCTCGTACATGTCGTGCACCGGATCGAAGTTGCAGAACATGCGGTCGATCAGCCCCTCGGCCACCACCGGGCCGCCGTGCGTGCAGCGCAGCACGGCCGCGAGCTCGCGCTCGAACTCGCAGGTGTCGATCTCGCCCCGCTCCAGCGCGTGCACGGGGTTGTTCCCGTTGAGGCTGTCGTCGAAGTAGGGCCGCATGACCTCCTGGTAGTGCTCGGCGTCGATGCGGTCGGCGCGCAGCCAGGCCAGGATGCCCTCGCGCAGGGGCGGTGTGAGCACACCGCCCCAGTCGCAGATGACCCCGCGTCGGTTGCCGTCCATCCGATCCCCTCCTTGGCTTCGGTGGTCGTGCGCGTCCGTTCGGACGACCGCCCGCTCCTCGGTCGCCCGAGGGGTCGGGCGGGCAACGGTTCTTCCCGTTCCCCGCCCGTTTCAACCTTCGGAGGGCCTGGACGGCCCCGTCCCGGATCAGGTGGTCAGACCGGTTCCGGCCTCCACGTCGGCCCCGGGGATGTCCACCGGCAGCTTCCCGGAGGGCTCCACCCGGCCCGCGATGACCCGGGCCGCGGCCGTCCTGGACACGTCCACGGCCGAGTAGACGGCCAGGAAGGCCTCCACGTCGGGGAAGGCCTCCAGGTCGTAGGGGCCGCCCTGGGAGACCACGATCACCGGGGGCCCCTCTGTGCGCGCGGACTCGACCAGGCTGCGCTGCGCCTGGGATCCGCGGGCTCCGTCGGTGCCCACGACGATGGCGTCGGCGACCCCGTCCACCACGTTCATCCCGCCCTCGGCGAGGGCGGCGGACAGCCCTTCGGAGCCCTCTCCCCGCACGCTCACGCTCGTGCCCTCGGCGAGCGGCAGCAGGTCGTCCTCGTTGCGCACCAGGGTCACCGAGGCGTCCGCCACGCGCTGTGCGGCCTCAGCGTGCGCGGGATCCTCCAGGACGGCCTTGGCGCCCTCCGCGTCCACCGGATCGGCCTCCAGGACCCCACGCTTCTCCTTGAGCGTCAGGACCCGCAGCACGGACTCGTCGACGCGCTCCTCGGTCAGGCGGCCCTGCTCGACGGCCTCGCGGATCGCGGACACCGCCGCGGCGGGGTCCGGCGGCATGAGCAGCTGGTCCACTCCCGCCTCCAGGACGCGCACGGCGATCTCGCCGTCGGAGTGGCGCTGGCGTACGCCCTCCATGTTGAGGGCGTCGGTGGTGACCACGCCGTCGTAGCCCAACTCGTCGCGGAGGATCCCGTCGATGAGCGCCGGGGAGATGGTGGCGGGCTCGGGGTCCTCGCTCCCCTCCAGCTGCGGCATCAGTACGTGCGCGGTCATGATGGCGTCGACGCCCGCGTCGACGGCCGCCTGGAACGGCGGCAGGTGCTCGGCCTCCCAGCGGTCGCGCGGCAGGTCGATGACGGGCAGGCCGCTGTGGCTGTCGACGTCGGTGTCGCCGTGGCCGGGGAAGTGCTTGACCACCGAGACCACGCCGTTCTCCGAGTAGGCGTGCGCCTCGGTGACGGCCATCTCCGCGACCAGGTCGGGGTCGGAGCCGAAGGAGCGAATGCCGATGACCGGGTTGTCGGGATCGGTGTTGACGTCGGCGTCGGGCGCGTAGTTGAGGTTGATGCCGAGGGCCGCGAGCTCGGTGGCGGTGGTGGAGGCCCGCAGGGCTGCCAGTTCGGTGTCCCGGGTGGCGCCGACGGCCATGGCGTCGGGGAAGCGGGTCCCCACCGGCAGCCGGACCACGAGGCCCTGCTCCTGGTCGATGCCCACGAAGAGGGGCACGCCCTGTCCCTGCTCCGCGGCGAGAACCTGCACGCCCGACGACATGGTGGCGATCTGCTCGGCGTCGCTGAGGTTGGCGTCGAAGTAGATGAGTCCGCCAGGACGGTAGGACTCGATCTGGGCGGCGTTGTCGGCGGCCGAGGTGCCCTGGGCGGTCAGAACGAGGAGCTGGCCGATCTTGTCGTCCAGGTCCATCTCGGAGAGCAGTTGGGGCGCGAGCACGGGCTCGAAGGGCTCTGCGCTGGCCGACGGCTGGGGTTCGCGGTCCTCCTGCGAGGAACCCACCTCCTCGTTGGTGCATGCTGTGGCGATCAGGGCGAGCCCCGCGCAGGCCGGGGCCAGGGCATGCGGGACGGACAGTCTCATAGCGAGTCTCATCTTCCGGCGGATCGTGGGTTCGCCGCCGGAGAATACTCCTTTTCGGAGTTCGGAGCGCCTGTCGCCACCGTGAGGGGCGGAAACCGACGGAAAAAGCGGCCGAGCCGCTGGGCGGCGCGACCACCCTCCCGACGGCCGCTCAGGCCCAGGTGAAACGGCCGCTCAGGCCCAGGTGAAGAGGGGGTCCCCGTGCTGGACCAGGCCGTCGGCGATGTCGCCGAGCACGTCGGAGGACGCGTCCATCGCGACCACCGGAACGACCGACGGCCGCCCCTGGGCCGCGACCGTCCCCGGCGACCAGCGGACCACCGGGGTGCCCGCCTCGACCTCGTCACCCTCGGCGGCGAGGAGTGTGAACCCCTCCCCCGCCAGCTGGACGGTGTCGATGCCCAGGTGGACGAGCACGCCTCGGCGGTGGTCGGGCGCCATCACCACGAACGCGTGTGGATGCAGTTTCACCAGGGTGCCCCCGATCGGGGACACGGCGTCCTGGACGCCCTCCTGTCCCCCCTCCTGGCCGGGCTCTGGATGGATGGCGATCCCGGGGCCGACCATGGACTGGGAGAACACGGGGTCGGGCACCGTCTCGAGGGACAGTGCCGTTCCGGATACGGGGGAGAGTACGCGCAACGCGCCGGTCGTGTCTGGCATGGGGGACCTCTTCCCTCCCAGAGGGGCTTCATACGCCCGGGAGTACCTGGTGTGCTGGCCGCGGGCGTCGTCGGTGCGGGGTGGGGCCCGGTTCCCGTGGACCTTGCACTCTTGACGTCCTCCCCGGGGTGAACCCCGGGGATTCCCACAGCATCGCGGCTGTAGGCGCGGTGCGCCTCGCGGCGCCCGCCGGTTCCTGTGTAGCGAGCCTTGGGCGCCGGACTCGCTACAAGTACAAGGCCGACGGCGCGAAGGCCGGGCCGGTGCGCCCTTTCCGGTCACGGACCTAGGGAGTGTTTTTTAGAAGGCTTTCGGATCGGTGAGCGGCCGTCCGGGCCGTCTCTCGCAAGACGATGTGCGAAGTTCAGCCTGGTCGTGCTTCACGAGCGCAGAGGCGTAGCGAGAGGCAGCCCGGTGGACGCGAGCCCGAAATGATGCAAAAAACACGACCTAGTCGAGCAGGTCCTGGATGTCGTCGGTGAGGGAGTCGGCCTCGGGGCCGACCACCACCTGGACGACGCTGCCCGAGACCAGGACCCCGTGGGCGCCCGACGCCTTGAGGGCCTTCTCGTCCACCAGGCCGGGGTCGGCCACCTCGGTGCGCAGGCGGGTGATGCAGGCCTCGATCTCCTCGATGTTGCCCGCACCGCCCAGCCCGGCGACGATCGCCGCTGCCTTGTCCGCCATGTGTCCTCCGTGCTCTGCCATGGAACGGGGGTGTCCCCGAGGCCTGAGGCGAGCTTATGGGTGGCGCAGCGCACACACCAGAGCCTGTGGCCGAACGGGGTGTTGAATTCTCGGGTCCGTCCCGCACGTCCGGGGCGGCGCCTGGCACCGACGCCGCCCCGGACGTGCGTCAGGCGGTCTGGGTGACCTTGTTCAGACCGCGCGGGACGTCGGGGTTGTAGCCCAGCCTGCGGGCCAGGCGCTCGGTGAGCAGCTGGGTGGGGACGATCAGGTTCATCGGGGACACCCACTCGGGCACGTCCGGGACGGGAACGGACAGGTCACTGGCGGCTTCCAGGGCGTCGCCGCCGCCGAAGCCGAAGACGGGTGCGCCCGCGGAGCGGACGCGTTCGGCGAGGGAGACGGTGCCCTCCAGGGTCGGTCCGGTGGGGGCGGCCACCAGCAGGGCGGGGGTGCGCGGGTCCACGACGGCGATGGGGCCGTGCAGCAGGTCCGCGTAGGACAGGCCCATGGCGTGGAGGTAGCAGGCCTCCTTGAGTTTCAGGGCGGCCTCCAGGGCGCTGGAGAAGGCCATGCCGCGCCCGGAGATGACCGCTCCCTGCACGGCGACCATCCGCTCGACGATCTCCTCCAGGGAGTCGTTGGGAGCCGCGAGGGTCTCCTCGATGCCGTCGGATACCCGGGTCAGGTCACCGGGATCCAGGTCGGCTCCCAGGCCCAGTGCCAGAACGGCGAGAGCGGCCAGTTGGGTGTTGTAGGTCTTGGTGGCGGGCACCGCGACCTCGTTCCCGGCGCGGGTGACCAGGGCGACGTCGGCCTCCACGGCCAGCGGGGAATCCGCTCCGTTGGTGACCCCGATGGTGCGGGCGCCGCAGTCGGCGGCCCAGCGCATGGTCTCGACGATCTCCTCGGTCCTGCCCGACTGGGAGATGGCCACGGCCAGGACCCCGGACAGGTCGATCCTGGCGCCGTAGGCGGTGGCGATGGAGGGCGAACCCAGGGTCGCCAGGCGGCCGGTGTGCGCCTGGAGGAGGTAGCTGCCGTAGACCGCCGCGTTGTCGGAGGAACCGCGTGCGATGAACAGCACGTGCTTGGTGGAGCGGCCCAGGGCCTCGATCTCGGATCGTAGCGGCAGCAGTTCGGCGAAGGTGCGGCGCAGCGCCTCCGGCTGCTCGGCGATCTCGGAGCGCATCACGCTCGTCGTGGTGGTCATGGAGGCCTTCCCCTGTGTGAGGCGTTGACGGGCGGTGGGTGGCGGACGGGCTGTGTACCAGGCTGCCCGTGCCGCGCTCCGTTCACTGGGGGCCGCGCCGGGCGCTCTTCGGGTCGGGGGTGAACACGCCTTCCCGGTCTGCCCTGGTGACAGCACGAACCGCCTGCTGTTAGGTGGATTGACACTCGGACGGTGCTGTGGTCTAGTCCGGACTATACCAGTTATGTCCGGCTTGTCCCGGAGAGCCCAGGACCCCCGCGACCCAAAGCGTGGACGGACCGTCCCGCGCTAGGGTCGAACGCCAGCTCCACCCGCCGACCGAGAAGGCCGCCCGCTCCATGTCGATCGATCCCAGCAACCCGCTGCCCAAGTACAGCCAACTACGTGACCTGATTCTGGACTGGATCACCGATGCCGGGCTGGGCGTGGACGACATGATCCCCTCCGAACGGGAGCTCAGCGCCACCTACGGACTCTCGCGGATGACCGTCCGCCAGACCATCGACCTGCTGGTGTCCGAGGGGCGGCTGTACCGGGTCCCCGGCAAGGGGACCTTCATCGCCCGCCCCAAGATCGAGATGTCCCTCGTGCTGGCCTCCTTCAGTGAGGACATGCGCACCCGCGGCTTCGAACCCGGAGCGCGCGAGCTGATCCGTCAGGTCATCCCGGCGAGCGGGCACACCGCCCGCATGCTCGACATCGCGCCGGGCACCCTGGTGCACCACATCGAACGCATGCGTACCGCCGACGACGAGCCCATGGCCGTGGAGAGGTCCAACATCCCCGCGGCCCTGGTTCCGGGTCTGGAGGACTTCGACCTCGCCGAACGCTCTCTGTACGAAGTACTGGAAAACGAGTTCGACATCCTGTTGGATTCCGGGGAGCAGACCATCGAGGCCGGGATCTGCGACTCCGCCGACTCACGGCTTCTCGGCCTGCCCGCTGGAAGCCCGGTGCTGGTGATGCAGCGCCGCAGCTTCACCAAGGGACAGTGCGTGGAACTGGCGCTGTCCACCTACCGCGCCGACCGCTACCAGCTGCATTCCCGGCTGGACCCGCGGCGGCACGGCGACTGACGCCCCGCGCCCACGAGGCGCGTGTCCGAGGGAGGACCCCCCACCATGAGTTCGGACCAGACCCCCGCAGCAGCCGCACCGGAGCCGCCCGGAGACACCGCGAGGGGGGTGAAGCGCCCCTCCTCCGCCCTCGCCCTCCTCCAGAGGCTCGGCCGCAGCCTGATGATGCCGATCGCGGTGCTGCCCGCCGCGGCGATCCTGCTCCGCCTCGGCCAACCCGACCTGCTCGGTGCCGACGGCTTGGCCGGATTCTCCGGGATGGGGTGGATGGAACCGGTCGCGGGCGCCGTCGGCACCGCGGGCAACGCGGTCTTCGAAGCCCTCCCCCTGCTGTTCGCCATCGGTGTGGCGATCGGTTTCGCCAAGCGCGCCGACGGATCGACCGCGTTGGCCGCGGTGGTCGGCTACCTGGTCTTCGACCGGGTCGCCACGTGGACGATGGTGACGTTCGACGGACCCGCCGGAGACCTGGGGTCACGGCTGACCACCTATCCCCTGCCGGTCGATCCGGTGACACGGGAGCCGGTGACCGACCCGGAGGCCGTGAACGCGGTCATGCCGGTCATCAACCACGCGGTGAAGAACCCGACCGACGTGCTCGGCGGTATCGCTGTGGGCCTGGTCGCGGCCCTGCTGTGGCAGCGCTACCACCGGATCAAGCTGCCGACCTGGCTGGGCTTCTTCGGCGGCCGCCGGTTCGTACCGATCGTGACGGCGCTGGCCGGCCTGCTGATGGGCGTGGCACTGGGCCTGGTCTGGCCGGTCGTCGGCGGATGGATCCAGGACCTGGGCGAGGGCATCATCGGCGCCGGTGCACTGGGGGCGGGCGCCTACGGCGTGATCAACCGCCTCCTGCTGCCGATGGGCCTGCACCACGTGGTGAACTCGTTCATCTGGTTCGTGTCGGGCACCTACACCGGCCCCGACGGTGCCGTAACGCACGGCGAGATCACCCGGTACTTCGCCGGGGACCCGGACGCCGGCGGCCTGCTGTCCGGGTTCTTCCCCGTGCTGATGTTCGGCCTGCCCGGTGCGGCGCTGGCGATGTGGCTGACGGCCCACAAGGAGCGGCGGGCACAGATCGGGTCGATCATGATCCCGGCGGCGCTGACCGCGTTCGCGACGGGCATCACCGAGCCGGTGGAGTTCGCGTTCATCTTCGTGGCCCCGGCCCTGTTCGCGGTGCACGTGGTGCTTACAGGTGTCTCGATGGCGATCCTGAACGCGCTGGACGCCCATCTGGGCTTCGGGTTCTCGGCGGGCCTGATCGACCTGCTGTTGAACGCGACGAAGGAGAACACGACCGGACTGGGACTGATCCTGTTGCTCGGGTTGGCCTACTTCGCGCTCTACTTCGGGATCTTCTACGTACTCATCACCCGGTTCAACCTGCCCACGCCGGGCCGCGAGCAGGACCCGGACGAGCCGGGCGAGACCGTACGGGTGCACACCGATACCAACACGGGCGAGGAGCCCCCGGGCCCGGAGGACTCATCGGACGGCCGTTCCGGACCGGGATCCTCGGGCTGAGCACCGGGGCTTCCCACCGGCCGGGATCCGGTCCGGCGGTGCGGAGCCCCTTGGAAAGCTGAGGCGGAGCGGAAGGGGATCGCGCCCCCTTCCGCTCCGCCGGGGCCTACACGGCCCGGTGCCTACTTGACGGCCGGGTCACCGTGGCACTTCTTGTACTTCTTGCCGGAGCCGCACGGGCAGGGCGAGTTGCGCGCCGTACCGGCGTACTCGTCGGTCGTCTCGCTGTGCTTCTCGACGGTGCCGTCCTCGCTCGGCGCGGAGTACTGGAGCTTGTCGGGCTGGCCTTCGCCGAAGCCGGGGACGACCAGGTCCTCGACGGACCCGGACTCCTCCACGGGCGGGGCGGCGTCCTCGGCCTCCTCGGGCTTCTCGGTCGTCTCGACCTTCTCGGCCCCCTCGTCCTCCACGGCGGTCGCGACGGCCGTGGCGCTGGCGGAACCGCTGACGGCGGCGGCGGCGGTCTGCGCCGCGGCCGCGGGGGAGAGCGTGGACTCCTCCTTCTTGCGGACCTGGACCTCGACGTTGAAGAGGTAGCCGACCGACTCCTCCTTGATGGCCTCCAGCATCTGCTGGAACATGTCGAAGCCCTCGCGCTGGAACTCGATCAGCGGGTTGCGCTGTGCCATGGCGCGCAGCCCGATGCCCTCCTGGAGGTAGTCCATCTCGTAGAGGTGCTCACGCCACTTGCGGTCCATGACCTGGAGGATGACCCGGCGCTCGACCTCGCGCATGGCCTCCTCGCCCAGCTCCGCCTCGCGGGCCTCGTAGGCGGTGTTGGCGTCCTCCACGATGCGGTCGGCGATCATCGCGGTGGTCAGCGTGTGCAGGTCACCGTTCTCCTCGATGAACTCGTCGACGGTGAAGCTGACCGGATAGATCTGCTTGAACGCCCGCCAGAGCCTGTCGAGGTCCCAGTCGCTGGGGTCGCCGCTGGCGGTCTCCTCCACGACGTAGCCGCGCAGGACCTCCTCCAGCATGCTGATGACCTGGTCGCGCAGGTTCTGGCCCTCCAGGACCTTGCGGCGCTCGGCGTAGATGACCTTGCGCTGCCGGTTGAGGACCTCGTCGTACTTGAGGACGTTCTTGCGGATCTCGAAGTTCTGGGTCTCGACTTGGCCCTGCGCCGAGGCGATCGCCTTGCTGACCATGCCGGACTCGATGGGCTGGTCGTCCGGGATGTTCAGCTGGTTCATGAACGCCTCGAGACGGCTGCTGTTGAACAGGCGCAGCAGGTCGTCCTGAAGGGACAGGTAGAAGCGGGACATGCCAGGGTCGCCCTGACGGCCGGAGCGGCCGCGCAGCTGGTTGTCGATACGCCGGGACTCGTGCCGCTCGGTGCCGAGCACGTACAGACCGCCCGCCTCGACGACCTGCTCGTGCTCCTCCTCGTAGTCGGCCTTGGCCTTCTCCAGCGCCTCGGGCCAGGCCTCCTCGTACTCCTCCGGGGTCTCCAGCGGGCTCAGGCCGCGGTTCTGGAGCTCCTCGTCGGCGAGGAAGTCGGGGTTGCCGCCCAGCATGATGTCGGTACCGCGACCGGCCATGTTGGTGGCGACGGTGACCGCACCGAGCTTGCCCGCGCGGGCGATGATCGAGGCCTCGCTGGCGTGGTTCTTGGCGTTGAGGACCTCGTGCGGGACACCCTCGCGCTTGAGCATCCGGGACAGCAGCTCGGATTTCTCGACGCTGGTGGTACCGACCAGGACGGGCTGACCGGCCTTGTGCCGCTCGGCGATGTCCTCGGCGAGCGCCTGGAACTTGGCGTCCTCGTGCTTGTAGACGACGTCCTTGACGTCCTCGCGGATCATCGGCTCGTTGGTGGGGATGGGCACCACGCCGACGTCGTAGGTCTGGGAGAACTCCGCCGCCTCCGTCTGGGCGGTACCGGTCATACCGGCGAGCTTCTCGTAGAGGCGGAAGTAGTTCTGGAGGGTGACCTTGGCGAGGGTCTGGTTCTCGTCCTTGATCTTGACGCGTTCCTTGGCCTCGATGGCCTGGTGCATGCCCTCGTTGTAGCGGCGCCCGGCCAGGACGCGGCCGGTGAACTCGTCGACGATGAGGACCTCACCGTCCTTGACGATGTACTCCTTGTCGCGCTTGTAGAGCTCCTTGGCCTTGAGCGAGTTGTTGAGGAAGCTGATGAGCGGGGTGTTGACGGCCTCGTAGAGGTTGTCGATGCCCAGCCAGTCCTCGACCTTGGCCACACCGGACTCGGTGATGCCGACGGTGCGCTTCTTCTCGTCCACCTCGTAGTCGTCCTCGCGTTTCAGGCGCGGGGCGATCTTGGCGAACTCGGAGTACCAGCGGGAGTTCTGCTCGGAGGGGCCGCTGATGATCAGCGGGGTCCGGGCCTCGTCGATGAGGATGGAGTCCACCTCGTCGACCAGGGCGAAGAAGTGCTCGCGCTGGACGGTGTCCTTGAGCGAGAGCGCCATGTTGTCGCGCAGGTAGTCGAAGCCGAACTCGTTGTTCGTACCGTAGACGATGTCGGCCTGGTAGGCCTTGCGGCGGGCGGCCGCGCTCATCTGCGGGCTGATGACGTCGACCTCGAGGCCGAGGAACTGGTAGATGCGGCCCATGTTCTGGGCGTCGCGCCGTGCCAGGTAGTCGTTGGTCGTGATGACGTGGACGCCCTTGCCCGAGAGGGCGTTGAGGTAGACCGCGAGAGTACCGGTCAGGGTCTTGCCCTCACCGGTCTTCATCTCAGCGATGTTGCCGAGGTGAAGCGCAGCGCCGCCCATGACCTGGACGTCGAAGTGGCGCTGGCCCAGGGTTCGCTTGGCCGCCTCGCGGACGGTCGCGAAGGCCTCTGGCAGCAGGTCGTCCAGAGACTCGCCGTCCTCGTAGCGTTCCTTGTACTCCTGGGTGAGCTCGCGCAGCTCCTCGTTGGTGAGGTCGACGTAGTCGTCCTCGAGCGAGTTGACCTGGTCTTTCAGTTTGCTGAGCCGGCGCAGGATCTTTCCCTCACCCGCGCGCAGGAGCTTGTTGAGTATCCCTGGCACTTCCTATGCGCTCCTCGCAGATCGCGGTTGGCTCCACGCACGTGGAGATCAGACCTAGGCCCGCTGACCGCTTTTCCGTGGCCGCGGAGGGCGGCGGGGGTTCCTGGGCCCTCGGGCCTACATCCTAGATGACGCGAACCATACGCCCGCCCTCTCGGAAGAGAGGTCCGCTCGCACGTTTCCCAATGAGGAACGAATGAAACCAACCGATATGTTCCCGCACGTCACAGACGGGGTAACCGGGCGTGTGGAGGACGGGAGAACCCGCGGAGTACCGGGTACCGGGTACCGGTGAGGGCACCGTCCCGAGCGCGTGTGCCGGGTGCTTCCACACCCTTTTCACACAGTTCCTGATGCCTCTCCGATTTCGTGGGTAGTGACTTGACAGGAGGTCAGACCGCGGCCGAACGGCCGCGGCCCGTCGAACGCGAATGTGTTCCCAGGGGGGATCACCATGCGAGCGAGCAAACGGAAGAAGGCCCCTGAGACTTCTGAGGCCCCCGAGACGAGCAGGACTGGTGATACCACTGAGTCTGGCGGAGCAAGGGAAACAGCGAAGTCCGGCCGGAAGAGAACACCGCCTCCGCGCAGCCCGGTTGAAGTCTTCGACGACATGATCGAGCGCAGGAAGCATCCGACGCCGGACCCCGAGGACGAGAATGATCCGGGTCTGGCCTGGGAGGGGGAGCACCCCGACGGAGACAGCCGGTTCGGCCGGATCCAGGGATTCCAGCGCCAGGGAGGCAGCCTCGCGCCCAGCAACGCCCACCGCGGGCGTCTCAGTTCCTGGGTGGCGGTGCTGTTGGCCTGTGTCGGGTTCACCGTGGGTGCCTTCGGCATCGTCCTGGGGATGTCCACGGTTCTTCTGGTGATCGCCGGAGTCCTGTTGCTCGCGGCGGGCGTCGTGGCCATGGCCTTCGACATCATGAGCGATGTCGTCCTCGACTCGCCCCGCACGGAGTCCGAGGAGCCGCACGGCACCCCGCTGCACCGGATCAAGAACGACAGCACCGAGCAGTCCGACTGACCACGCGGACCGGAGAGGCACAAGGCCGCGGCGGGCCCTTCGGGGTCCGCCGCGGCCTTGTGTCGGCAGAGGGGCGTCCGAACAAGGGGGACCCCGCGCCGCAGGCTCACCGTTGAGGGTGGTGGAGGGCGACGAAGAGGGCCAGGCCGGAGCCGCAGGCTCACCGTTGAGGGTGGTGGAGGGCGACGAAGAGGGCCAGGCCGGAGCCGCAGGCTCACCGTTGAGGGT
>NZ_JBWDTQ010000003.1:0-32662 GCF_056312425.1 Nocardiopsis sp. TRM 82005 | reverse complement strand
GGTGGAGGGCGACGGGCGGGCGGAGCGGAGCCCCAAAGACGACACTGCCCCAAGGAGGAACAGGACCGGGAACCGCGCCGGAGGCGTCGGGTGCGGACAGCCCCACCAGACGGTGGTGGACACCGACCGCTCCGCATGGGCGCGGTCCCCGGTCCTGTCGGGGGTACGGATCCGCGGGGCGGAGCGGATCCCCGAAGAACACTCCCTAGTCGACCAGTCGGAGCACGCCGTAGTCGAAGCCCTTGCGCCGGTAGACGACGCTCGGGGCGTCCTTGACCTCGTCGTGGAAGAGGTAGAAGTCGTGGCCGACGAGTTCCATCTCCATCAGCGCCTGGTCGATACTCATGGGCTTGGCCCGGTGAAACTTCTCCCGCACGATGAGGGGGCCGTCTCCCTGGGTGTCGAGTTCGACGAACTCGTCGGAGAACCTGCCGCCCACCTCGGTACCGTCAGTCTCCTCCTCCCCGCTGTCTCGGGCGGGGGGCGCCTGCGTGGCGGTGGCAGTGGTTGAGGGCATGTCTCCGGGGAGATCGGCGGTGGCCGCCGCGACGGAGACGGGGCGATGGTTGCCGCGGTGGACCTTGCGCCGGTCCGCGGCCTTGCGAAGACGGGCCTCGATCCTGTCGATCGCGAGGTCGAGGGCGCCGTACCGGTCCGCGGCGGCGGCCTCGCTGCGAATGACCGGACCGTTGGTCCGGATGGTCAGCTCAACCCGCTCACGGACGTCGGCGAGCTTGGGGTTGCGCTCTTCGGACACCTCCACGTCGACGGCCATGCCCTTCTTCTCCCACTTGGAGAGCCTGTCGAGCTTGTTGTCGACGTGCTGTCGGAACTTCTCATTCACACCGGTGCGTCGACCCTTGACGATGATGTCCATAGGACCCCCTTCATCGCGTGGCCGCCGTGAAGACGACAGCCAGGCTGCTCTGCATCCCTTCCGCCGGCAGGGGGACGAAAGGGTGTCGCGCTAGCCCCCTTCCGCTGGTGCCCCTGTCCTGTAGGGGTCACGGCTTGGTTGGAAGTGCGTATACCCATCAGGAGCGCCGTCATCACGCGCCTCACGGACACGATTGGTGACAGCTCCCGAACTTCCCGAACTGGGAGAAGGGATCTCTGGCACGGTTGGGACAAGGCATCCTCCGGGCGTCCACCACGAGGCCACGGCAGGGCGGTCCCGGGCGGTGGTGGAGGAGATCGCCCCCGGGAGCTCGTCGTTGGCGAGCCCCCGGGCGATGGGATGCCACCCGTCCGGCCGACCTGGTCTTCGTCCCCACATCCGCCTGCTGAGAGTGTCGCCGCTCTTATACGCGACTACTGCTCTTCTCCCTGTCATGAGGGACATCTGGACCCTCCGCGGGGCAGGGCTTACCTCTAAGGCGCACCGTGATCGGTCGACGAAAAGTCGCCTTACGTGGGCCGTTTCGCCTGCGCCTGGCATCGGCTTGCCGAAGTGGCGCCCCGGTGTTCCCGGGGGCTCAAACTCTCCGACGCAACCACGGACCCGGACGGGTGCCATACCGTGACCGTAACCTGTCCTGACGAGGATGTCAGGTAGTGATCACCTGCCCAACTCGCTGGTAACCATCGCAAATCCTTGCGGACATGGACTTTTCTCTTGTTCACAGGGATTCGTAAAACCTTCTTGCCCCGCCGGGTGCACCGTCCGGGAGGCGCTCGGTGAGAGCAATCACTCCCGCCACCCTGATCCCGCGGACCCGCAGAGCACGGGTCGCCTCGGCCGCGGTCGCGCCCGTGGTGAGGACGTCGTCCACCACGACCGCCGCGCCGTCGCGCACCGCACGGTCCTTCGCGGGAGGACTGTCGGCGACGAAGGCGCCCACCCGGTTGGCCAGGCGCTCGGCACGGCCCAGGCCGGCCTGCCGCCGGACGCGGCCCCGGTAGCGCAGCAGCGGCGCCACCCTCCCGGCGTCCGCGCCGCCTGCACCCGCCAGGCAGGCGCGGGCCAGCCGAGTGACCGGGGCATGGGAGCCGTGCGGCGGACCACGGCCGGGAACGGGGACGAGCAGGGTGCCCGGGGCCGCCAGCCCCGAGGCGGTGTAGGCGGCGGCCAGCCGCTCTCCGAGCGGTGTGACCAGGGCGTCCGCGCCGCCCTCCTTGTAGGCGAGCAGCACCCTGCGGTAGTACCCGGCGTAGGGACCGGCCGCCCAGGCAGGAGGGCAGCCCGGCCTGGGCGAGCACCGGTGGGGGCGGCGCCGCAGTACGGTGAGGCAGTCCGCGCACAGCGGCCCCGAAGGGCCCGAGCACCCGGCGCAGGGGTGCGGCAGGAGTAGATCGAGCAGCGCGGCGAGCGCCCATCGCAGCACGCCGGTGTGGCGGGTCCGACCGTCCATGAATCCAGGATCGGCTCCCGGGCCGACCGCCGCCAGCCCCTTTCCGAGGCCTGTGGACAGCCGCGGAGCACGCCCGTGGGCGGCGCCGCCCGGCCCCCGTCCGGCCAGGCGCGTCGCCCGCCCACGGGAGAACGGCTAGCCGGGGAAGGTGGGAGAGCTGCCCTCCACCACGTTCTGCCAGTTGAGCGGGTCGTTGGAGACCCAGATGTTGCCGTCGTCCGAACCCGCGACCAACGGCTGTCCGGGGGCGCCCGAGACGGTCGCCATGCTCGCGACGGGGGTCCCGGCGCTGGCGGGCGGTGTCCCTCCGTCCAGCGACACCAGGAACCCCTGGCTCGTGCCGCCCTCGCGGCTGCCCAGAACGACCAGCTGGTCGCCCGAGCGCCAGGAGATGTCCGTGACGTCCTCCAGCTCGCGGGCCAGGGTGATGAACGAACCCAGCGAGACCCGCCCGTCCGCGTCCTCCACCACACGGCCCACCTGGAGTGAGCGCTGTCCGTCCAACTCGGTCACCGCCGCGGCGCGGGTACCGTCCCGGGAGACCTGGAACCGCACCAGCGAGCTGGAGGTGTCGCGCAGGCCGGGCAGGTCGACCTGGACCACCTCGTCACCGCCCCGCAGCAGCCACAGGGCCGTGGAGTCCGGCGCGGGTTCGACACCGTCGCGGTCGGGGGGCTCGACATCGACCTCCTCCTCCGACTCCTCGTCGTCCTCGTCGGGGATCTCCTCGACCACCCACAGATCACCGCTGGCGTCCCAGGAGAGCTCGGTGAAGGTCCCGTCGGACAGGACCTCCCGGGCCGCGGCTCCCGGACTGATCTGGCTCGTGACGACCTCGCCGCCGCCCGCGGTGATCCCGGCGACCGTCCGCTCGTCCAGCGACACCGCGAACCGCTCCAACGGGATCTCCCCCGAGCCCAGCGGGCCGGAGACCGGTTCGGCGTCGCCGAAGGTGCCGGAGTCCCAGTCCGAGGCCGACCACAGCTGTCCCTCATGCGAGTAGTAGGTGCGGACGTCGGGCGTGACCACCCCGGGGTCCACGTCGGTCCAGTAGTCGCTGCCCGGGCGGGGCCGGTCGGTCCTCTCGCCCTCGCCCTCGGCTCCGGGGAAGTCCACCGCCGAGCCGTTCACGGTGAGGGTGAACTCCTGGATCTCCGGCAACTGGCGCAGGGTCCAGGCGATCTGCGCGCCCATACCGAACTCGTCAGCCTCGCTGATCCCCGTCACATCGATGGCCGCCCGCTCGGAGTCCACCTCCAGCTCGAGACCGGCCTCGTCCGGGAAGGAGGAGACCACGGCGGGGTCCAGCCACTCGCTGGGGCCGTTGATGAGCCGGTGCAGCAGCCGCTCGGCCAGCTCGTCGGTACTCACCGGCAGGTAGACCGGGTCCGGTACCAGAGAGGTCTCTTCCGGGGTGAAGAAGTACAGGTTGAAGGGGCGGTGGGTGCGCTCCACGTCGAGCTGGCTGAGGATGAGCTCCTCGGGCAGGCTCTGGATACGCCACTCCCCGTCGGGGTCGCCGTTCTCGCGGGCCAGGACGAAGGACTCGTCGAGCA
Organism: Nocardiopsis sp. TRM 82005; assembly: GCF_056312425.1. Classification (NCBI taxonomy): domain Bacteria; kingdom Bacillati; phylum Actinomycetota; class Actinomycetes; order Streptosporangiales; family Nocardiopsidaceae; genus Nocardiopsis; species Nocardiopsis sp. TRM 82005. The sequence goes on along the minus strand of NZ_JBWDTQ010000003.1, from coordinate 28,755 downwards.
GCCGACCGGTGTCGCCGGGAACGTACTTGCCGTCCTCGTCGATCGTGGCCACCAGTGAGCTGCGCATCCGCACCGTGGCGGTGAGCCCGTCGCCGCTGACCTCGGTGTCCAGGTCGACCGTGTCCAGGTCGGGGAAGACCTTGACCGTACCGTCCGGGGACCACCTCTGGTCGGCCTCGGACAGCATGTAGTTGCGGGCGGCCTTGTGGTCTTCCTCGAAGCTGCCCATGTCCTTGAGGAACCCGCTGACCAGTCCCTCCGGGGCCACACCGGTCTGGGGCCCGGCGGGCAGCCGACGCACGTAGCCGCCGTAGGGGTCGTCCCCGGAGTCGTTTCCGTCGCCGGGGATGACGGGACCGGTCGTCGGGACGGTCGCGCAGGCCGCCATGGACACGCCCGCCACAGCCGCGGCCAGGCAGACGCGCGCGGCGCGGCCGAACCGGTCCAGGACGCTCATGACAGCTTCTCCTCGTCCTCGCGCTGTTCGGTTTCCCCGTCACCGGTGTCCGCACCGTCCTGGTCGCCCCCGGCGAGGGCCCACTCGGAACGGGCCGCGCCATTGCCGCCCTCGCCCGTGAGCGGGGTGAAGTTACGGCTCAGCGCGATCTCCGGCGGCACCAGCGGCAGGGGCGACCCGCGCAGTTCGGTGTCGGCGCGACGCGGCAGGGAGAGCCGGAACTGGGAGCCCTGGCCCGGCATGCCCCACGCCTGGAGCCAACCGCCGTGCAGAGCGGCGTCCTCCTTGGCGATGGACAACCCCAAGCCGGTGCCGCCGGTGGTGCGCACACGGGCCGGGTCAGCACGCCAGAAGCGGTCGAAGCACAAGTGCTCCTCCCCCTCCTTGAGGCCGACCCCGTAGTCGCGCACCGCCACGGCCACCGCGTCACGGTCGCCGGCGGCGGCGACCACCACGTCGCGGCCCTCGCTGTGCTCGATGGCGTTGACCACCAGGTTGCGCAGGATGCGGTTGATCCGGCGGGAGTCGTACTCGGCCATGCAGGGTTCGGCCGGCAGGCGCAGGACGACCTTGATGCCGCGCCGCTCGGCGATCTGCTCGGCGTCGCCGACGGCCCTCATCACCGCGTCCCGGATGTCCAGCGACTCAACGCCCAGGGTCGCGGCCCCGGCGTCGTGGCGGCTGATCTCCAGCAGGTCCGAGAGCAGTTCCTCGAAGCGCTCCACCTGGCTCTGTAACAGCTCCACCGAGCGGCGCATGGTGGGATCGAGATCCTCGCGCTCGCCGAAGAGCACGTCCCCGGCCATCTTGATCGTGGTCAGCGGGGTGCGCAGCTCGTGGGAGACGTCGGAGACGAACTGGCGCTGGAGCTTGGACAGTTCCTCCAGCTCCTGGATCTTCTCCTGGAGGTTGCCCGCCATGTCGTTGAAGGACAGGGCCAGCCGGGCGAGGTCGTCCTCGCCCTGCACGGTCATGCGTTCGGCGAGGTCGCCGGAGGAGAGCCGTTCGGCGGACTGGGCGGCCGCGCGGATCGGGCTGACCACCTGCCGGGTGATGACGAACGCGATCAGGCCCAGGAGGACGACCAGCAGCACGGCGACCAGGGCGACCGTGCGCTGGACCAGGTCGAGGATCTCCTGCTCGTGCTGGAGCGGGAAGATGTAGTACAGCTCGTAGGCGTACGTGAGCTGGGCACCGACCACCAGCGCGGGCTCCTCGGAGCCGCCCTGCTCGGCCGTGACGCGCGTGTACGTGTGGTACTGCTGCTCGCTCACCTCGGACTGGCCGACCTGGTCGATCAGCCGCTGGGGGACGCTCTCCTCGTCGCCGGTGGCCCATCCGGTCTGGTCGCCCACCGACGGCAGGATGACGACGCCGTACAGCCCGGTGTCACCGCTGCGGCTGGTGAGCTCGCTGGTGATGTTGTACAGGAGCCGGTCGCGGTCGCCGCCCTCGTTCTCCTGGAGTTCGACGAGCGCGTAGTTGAGGCCGGCGCGGTGGTCGGTGACGGCCGTGGCGATCTTGGCGTCGAGCAGACCGCCTCTCACCTGGGAGACGAGGACGTATCCCAGGCCCAGCATCACCACCAGGGACAGCACCAGGGTGGTGGAGATGACTCTGAGGTGCAGCGAGCGGCGCCAGTTGGTGTGAACGCCGCGTACCAGGGCGCGGGCGGCACGCTGGGCGAACAGATAGGCACGGGTGAGGCCCGTGCCGCTGTCACGCCAGCGCCCCCCGGCCTCGGAGGACCCGGAGGGCGGACTCTGAACCTTGGAATCGGTTGTCCGCTCCTCCTCGGGTGTACCTGCGGTCATGTGCGACTCGGTTGGATCAGGCGGTACCGGCCTTGTAGCCGACACCGCGGACGGTCACGACGACCTCGGGGTGCTCCGGGTCCTTCTCGATCTTGGCGCGCAAGCGCTGCACGTGGACGTTGACCAGGCGGGTGTCGGCGGCGTGCCGGTAACCCCAGACCTGCTCCAGCAGCACCTCTCGGGTGAAGACCTGGCGCGGCTTGCGGGCCAGGGCGACCAGGAGGTCGAACTCCAGCGGGGTGAGGCTGATCTGCTCACCGTCGCGGCGCACGGCGTGCCCGGCGACGTCGATGGTGATGTCCCCGATCTGCAGGACCTCGGGCGCGGGCTCCTCGGTGCGGCGCAGCCGCACACGGACGCGGGCCACCAGCTCCTTGGGCTTGAAGGGCTTGACGATGTAGTCGTCCGCGCCGGACTCCAGGCCCAGGACGACGTCGATGGTGTCGCTCTTGGCCGTGAGCATCACGATGGGCACGCCGGACTCGGCGCGGATCTGGCGGCACACGTCGATCCCGTCGGCCCCGGGCAGCATCAGGTCGAGGAGGACCAGGTCGGGCTTGGTCTCACGGAAGGCCTCCATCGCCTTGTCCCCGTCATGCACGAACGAAGGCTCGAACCCTTCGCCCCGCAGCACGATACCGAGCATCTCGGCGAGGGCGAGGTCATCGTCGACAACCAGTACACGTCCCTTCATCGGTGTGTCCGGCACCGGCGTCGACCCGCCCGTGGGCGGGTAGGCGGCGCCTACTCCTCTCTCTGGAAACACTCAAGCGGCATAAACGTTCGGTGCGCCCTCGACGCAAGGAACTACTTCGTCTCCCCACCTTGCCACCTTCAGGCGGTGTTGGGAGAGTGGTCGATATTTTTCGGTCTCCGCGGACCGGTCACGGCCATCGGCACGTCGGCCCTGCTGAGCTGGCCCGCGAACCTTCACGACTTGGCCTGTTGATAACAGAAAGCATACAAAAGGAATGAAGTGAGTGGGTTACGCCTGCATACCCCCGAACCTCGCCGGGCAGCGGTACAACCGGCGGGTAGGTTGGTTTCCCAGACGGCAGGAATCGCGCGACTGCGCTCGCGCAGCGTGACCAAACCCCATGGAGGGCGGGGCAGATGACCCAGGAGGACGACCACCGGGACGCGTCGGGGAACCCCCCGGGTGGGCCGGACGGCGGTGGAACTCCCGAGGCCGGCCCCCCGTCCGAGCCCGGTGGCTGGTCGGCGCCCGGACAGGGGCAGGCTCCCCCCGGGCGCCAGGAGCGGGGACAGGCTCCTGGCCACGAGCAGCAGGGGTACGGACAGGCCCCCGGCTACGGCCAGTACGGCCACGGCGGGGAACGGGGCTACGGCGAACAGCCCGGGTACGGACCGCCTCCCGGTACTCCGCCCGGATACGGGCAGCAGCCCCCGTACGGCCAGCAGTACGGTTACGGCGCCCCGATGCCCCCCGGCGTCGCCCACGCGCCCAAACCCGGCCTCGTCCCGTTGCGGCCCCTGACCCTCGGCGACATCCTCAACGGCGCGTTCAGCCTCATCCGGACCAACCCCAAGACCACCGTCGGTCTGTCGCTGATCGTCATGGCGATCGCCGCCGTCCTGACCACGCTGGCCTCGACATGGTTCATAGGCGACTACACGGCCTGGCTGGAGGAGGTCGTGGCCGACCCCGCGGCCATGGACACGGGCGCACCGCTCTTCCCCGGCTCCCCGCTGACCATCGTCCTGGTGTACCTGGGCGAACTCTTCGTCTACCTCGGCGGATTCGTCGTGCTGGGACTGCTCGCCGCGACGATCGGCATGGCCGTCCTCGGCCACCGGCTCACGCCCCGGCAGGCGTGGGAGGCCGCGCGCGGCCGGATGGGCGCGGTCATCGGGCTCGCCCTGATCAAGCTGGGCATCCAGTTCGCGATGTGGATCGCCGCCACGGTCGGGCTGATCGGCGCGATCGTGCTCGGTGTCATCGTCGGTATGGAATCGGGCGCCGGCGGCGGGATCGCCATCGGCGTCCTCGTCCTCCTCCTCGCGCTGGCGGCCGTCGCCGTACCGAGCCTTTGGATCTGGATCCGGCTCTACTACGCCATGCCGCTGGTCGTCCTCGAACGCCTCGGCCCCGGACAGGCCATGGCCCGCTCCTGGCGCCTGTCCCAGGACCAGTGGTGGCGCACACTCGGCTACTGGCTGCTGACCGGGCTCCTCGTCCTCGTGGTCGGCATGATCCTCAACATGCCGTTCGGCATCGCCGCCGGGGTGTTCGGCTTCGTCGACCCGACCGCGACCTGGACCGTGGTCGCCACCGGAGCCCTGACCTACGTGGGCACGGTGCTGGTGTACGCCATCACCCAGCCGTTCGCCGCCGGGGTCAACACCCTGCTCTACGTGGACCTGCGGATCCGCCGTGAGGGCCTCGACCTGAGGCTGCACGAGGCCGCCCAGGCGGGCTACGAGGCGGGCCCGGAGATCTACATGCCGGAGCCGCGGACGTGAGGACACACCCCGCCGCCGTCGGGGAGGTGACCCGGGAGGAGGGGCGGCGCCGCGCCATCGACGAACTGAGTGATCCCCTCTACGGGGACCGGGAGCCCTCCCTGATCGACCGCTTCCTCGCCTGGCTCGACGAGCTGCTCGCGGGGTTCGCGGAGGGGGCACCGGACTTCCTCGGCGGCTGGATGGTCCTGGGGCCGCTTCTCGTGCTGGTCGCGGCCCTGGTGGTCTGGCTGGTCGTCTGGCTGCGCCCGTCCCGCGGCGGCGCGACCGGTGTGCCCGTGCACGAGGGCACCCCGATGACGGCCGCCGACCACCGGGCCGCCGCCGACGGGCACGAGGCCGCGGGCGAGTTCGCCGCCGCCGTCACCGAGAGGCTGAGGGCCATCAGCGTGGACCTGGAGGACAGGGCGATCATCACGCCGCGCGCGGGACGTACCGCCACCGAGCTGGCCGCCGAGGCCTCCGACGTGCTGCCCGGCGAGGCCGAGGGCCTGCGCGAGGGCGCCCGGGTCTTCAACGACGTGGCCTACGGCGACCGTCCGGCGACCGCCGGCTCCGTGCGCGTGCTGCGTGAGCTGGACGAGCGCCTGCGGGCCGCCCGGCCCGCCGAGGGGGTTCGGCGATGACGGCCACCGCCGCGCCCGCGCCGTCCCCGACGCCCGCCGCCGGCCACGCACCGCCGCCCGAGGGCTCGCGTGCCCGGAGCGTGTGGCGCTCGGTCCGGGCCCCGGCCGCCGTGATCACCCTGCTCGTGGTGGTGTCGGTGCTGCTGTCGCTGGGCAGCGAGCAGTTCCCCACAGGACACTTGGAGCCGGGTTCGGTCTCCCCCGACGGCACGCGGGCGCTGGTGAACGTACTGGAGCAGGACCGCGACGTGGACGTCGTGCGCTCTTCGGCCGATGCCGAGGAGGCCGTGGCACGCGCCGGGGACGACACCGTACTGGCCGTCTTCCTGGACCACCGGCTGCTGCCCGAGGAGCTGGACGCCCTGGCCGCCCTCGACGTGGACACGGTCCTGGTCCAGCCGTCCACGCGGTCCCTGGAGGCGTTCGCGCCCGGGACCGAGATGACCGGACGGGAGGGGAGCGGCCAGTTCCTGGAGACCGCCTACCCTCCCGAGTGCGGCCTGTCGGCCGCCGAGGCCGCGGGCAGCGCCCACGTCGGCGGCGAGCTGTACACGGCGCCCTCCGGAGCCGACGCCGTGGGCTGCTACCCGGGCGGGGACGGCGACGCGCTGGTCCAGGTGCGCGGGGACGGGACGACCACCACGGTGTTGGGCACCGGGCGGCCGCTGACCAACGCCGCGCTCGGCGCCGGGGGCAACGCCGCGCTGTCGCTGAACCTCATGGCCGCCGAGGACGTGGTGTGGCTGCGCCCCGACCCGCCCCAGGAGGAGGGCGGTTCCAGCCTGTGGGAGCTGCTTCCGCTGGGACTGCGCTGGTCGCTGGTTCCCCTCGTGGCGACACTGGCGCTGCTGGCACTGTGGCGGGGCCGCCGGATGGGCGCGCTGGTGCCCGAGTCGCTGCCCGTGGTGGTGCGTGCCTCGGAGACGACCGAGGGCCGCGCGGGGCTGTACCAGTCGCGCAAGGCCCGGGACCGGGCCGCGACGGCGTTGCGCGCCGGGTTCCTGGAGCGGACGGTGCCCAAGCTCGGGTTGAGCGCGGACGCCGCGCCCGATGCGGTCGTGGCGACCATCGCGGAGCGGACCGGCGACGACCCCGGACACCTGCGGGAGCTGCTCCGCCCCGGGCTGCCCGACCCGTACGCGCAAGACGACGACTCGCTGGTCAGGCTCGCCGACGAACTCGACGAGCGCGCCCGGAGGCTGCGGTGAGGCCGACGCGCGCGGACCGGAGAACGACCACTGAGGTATCGAGAGAGGTAGACGGCACGTGAGCGCCTTCACACCCGAGGCACTGCCATCAGCCGACGAGGCGCGTGCGGCGTTGGTCGCCCTGCGCCGCGAGGTGGCCAAGGCGGTCGTGGGCCAGGACGAGACGGTGACCGCTATGGTCGTGGCACTGCTGTGCCGCGGCCATGTACTGATGGAGGGCGTGCCCGGTGTCGCCAAGACACTGCTGGTGCGCACCGTGTCGGCGGCCCTGTCCCTGGACCACAAGCGAGTGCAGTTCACCCCGGACCTGATGCCGGGTGACGTGACGGGTTCGCTCGTCTACGACCAGCACACCGCGAAGTTCGAGTTCCTCAAGGGCCCGGTCTTCACCAACCTGCTGCTGGCGGACGAGATCAACCGGACCCCGCCCAAGACCCAGGCGTCGCTGCTGGAGTCCATGGAGGAGCGGCAGGTGACCGTGGAGGGAAGGCCCGCCGCGCTGCCGGAACCGTTCATGGTGGCCGCCACCCAGAACCCGGTGGAGTACGAGGGCACCTACCCGTTGCCCGAGGCGCAGCTGGACCGGTTCCTGCTGAAGGTGAACATCCCGCTGCCCGAGCGGGAGGCCGAGGTGGAGATGCTGGGCCGCCACGCGGACGGTTTCGACCCGGGCGACCTGGACGCGGCCGGGGTGACCGCCGTGGCGGGCGCCGCGGAGCTGCGTGCCGCCCGTATTGCCGTGGAGAAGGTGCGGGTGGCGCCCGAGGTCCTGGGCTACATCGTGGACCTGTGCCGGGCCACCCGACGGTCGCCTTCGCTCCAGCTGGGCGCGTCCCCGCGTGGTGCGACGGCGCTGCTGCGCACCAGCCGGGCTTGGGCATGGCTGTCTGGGCGCGACTACGTCACTCCTGACGACGTGAAGGCGCTGGCCAAGGGCACCCTGCGGCACCGGATCGCGCTGCGTCCGGAGGCCGAGCTCGAGGGAGCCACCACCGACGGCATCCTGGACGGTGTGCTCGCCTCCGTCCCGGTACCGCGCTGATGGTGGTCACCGGCCGGGCCGTACTGCTGGCGCTGGTGGCGACGGTCGCGGTCGCCCTGTCCGGCCTGATCGGCGCCGGAGCGACCGCGGTCGCCCTGGGTGTGCTGGTGGTGGTGCTCGCCCTGGACATGCTGCTGGCGGCGAGCCCGAAGGCGATGCGCCTGTCCCGAAGCGGCGACACGTCGCTGCGGCTGGGCGACTCGGCGACGGTGTACGTCACCGTCGCCAACCCCACACGGCGACGCCTGCGGGGGGCGGTGCGCGACGCCTGGCCCCCGAGCGCGCACGCCGCACCGCGCGGGCAGCCGCTGCGGGTGGCCGCCGGGGAACGGCGGCGGGTGGCGACCACGCTCACCCCGACGCGGCGCGGCGACGCCCGGGCCGCCGGGGTGACCGTACGCAGCGTGGGGCCGCTGGGACTGGCGGGCAGGCAGCGCACGCTGCCCGCGCCGTGGACGGTGCGCACGCTGCCGCCCTTCCACAGCAGGCGCCACCTGCCGGGCAAGCTGTCGCGTCTGCGCGAACTGGAGGGCCAGCACACGGCGATGGTGCGCGGGCAGGGCAGCGAGTTCGACTCGCTGCGCGACTACGTACCCGGCGACGACGTGCGGTCGATCGACTGGCGGGCCACCGCTCGGGGCGACGGCGTGGTGGTGCGGACGTGGCGGCCCGAGAGGGACCGGCGCATCCTCATCGTGCTGGACACCGGGCGCACCTCGGCCGGTCGGGTGGGCGACACCCCGCGTCTGGACCACGCCATGGACGCGGCCCTGCTGCTGGCGGCGCTGGCGGGCAAGGCGGGTGACCGGGTGGACTTCATGGCCTACGATCGGCGCACGCGCGCCCAGGTGCGCTCCTCGGGCAAGGGCAGCCAGGTCGGCCGGATCGTGGAGGCCATGGCGCCGCTGGAGGCGGAGTTGGTGGAGTCCGACCCGGCGGGGCTGGTGGGGACCGTCCTGGGAACTCAGGGACGGACCCGGCGGCTGGTGGTACTGCTGACCGACCTGAACGCGACCGCCCTGGAGGAGGGGCTGCTGCCGAGGCTTCCCTCACTGACCTCCCGGCACCTGCTGATGGTGGCCGCGGTCAACGACCCGGCGGTGGACCGGATGGCCGGTGAGCGGGGCAGTGCGGACGCGCTGTACCGGGCGGCCGCCGCGGAGCGAACGCTGGGCGAGCGGCGCCGGGTGACCGCCGAGCTGCGCCGGATGGGTGTGGAGGTGGTCGATGCCGGCCCCGACCACATCGCGCCCGCGCTGGCGGACGCCTACATCAACCTCAAGGCGCAGGGAAGGCTGTAGGGATGCGGCCAGGAGCGGTACGCCTCGTGGGGGTCCGTGCGAGGGCGTCCCACCGAAGGGTGTCTCCGTGCGGGCAGTATGGGAGGCATGGCCCCTCCCCCCGAACCGCCCGGCAACGCCTCCTCCGGTGCCGTCCACGGACAGCTGGTCCAGGCCCGTGACATCCACGGCGGCGTGACCCTCCAGACGCCGCCCCCGACACCTCCCCCTCCGGCCGCGGACGTGTCCCTGGACCCGCCCCGGCCCGCGACCGCCGTGCGGGGCCGTGAGGGCGTCCTGCGCGCGCTCGGCGAGGCCATGGAGGTCGGCGCCCCGGTCCCGCACGTGCTGACCGGACCCGGCGGGTTCGGCAAGACGACCGTGGCGGCGGCGCTGGCCGAGAGGGCGCGGCGCGAGGGATGGACGGTGTTCTGGGTACGGCCCGGCAGCGTCGCGGCCAGCATGGTCGAGGCCGCCGTGGAGGTGGGCGCCTCCCGATCGGAGGCCGAGCAGGTCAAAGGGACCCGGCACCAGGCGGCGCGGTGGGTGTGGCGGCACCTGGACGCCGCTCCCCGGCCGTGGCTGCTGGTGATCGACAACGCCGACCGACCTGAGGAACTGGATCCGGAGAACCGACCCGGCGACCAGATGGGGTGGATGCGGGCGAGTCCCGGCGGATTCGTGCTGGTGACCAGCAGGGTGGACGACCCCGCCCAGTGGGCGCCCGCGAGGGTGCACCGGATCGGGGAGCTGGAGGTGTCGGCGGCGGCCGCGGCCCTGGCCGACCACGCCGGGACCGCGGAGCTCGCGGGCGCGGAGGAGCTGGCGCGGCGGTTGGGCGGGGTGCCGCTGGCCCTGCACCTGGCCGGGCGGATCCTGGCCACGCACCGGGTGCTGTTCCCCGACGCGCACGCGCTGTTGGGCAGGCTCGGCGAAGACATCGGCACGCTGGACGAGCTGGCCGCGCCCTTCGTCAGCGGCACCGACACGGAGCGCAGGCTGCTGTCGGGGGTGTGGGGGCTGTCCCTGCGGCTGGTGGAGGAGCGGGAGCCCAAGGCCGCACCGCTGCTGAGGCTGCTGTCCGTGCTGGGGTCGGAAGCCACGCCCGTCCCCCTGCGCCGTCTCCCGCTGTCGGAACTGGACGGCGGCGTCCTCGGAACCTTGGACGAGGCGGGGCTGGCACGCGCCGTCAACGCGCTGGCCGTGCACGGACTGGTCTCCGTGGGGGCGGAGAGGGGCGAGACGGCGCTGCGGCTGCACCCTCTCGTGTCGGAGACGGTGCGCGCCGCCTTGACGGAGGCCGACCTCGCGGTGGCCGAGCTGGCCGAGCACCTGCTCGTCCGGCAGCGCGACCGGGACCTTCAGCTCGAGTTCACAGCCCTCAACACCATCGTGCTGCTACGGCTCCGCCTTCGCCCCGGTGACGAGCCCACGGCGACCGCCCAGGCCCTGTTGCGTACGGGCACCGAACTCACCCGTGAGGCTTGGCAGACATTCGTGTCGGTCGGCCGAAGCCTCCTGCGTCTCGGGGGTTACCCGGAAGCGGAGAGGGTGCTGACACGCGTGGTGCGGCATACCGCGCAGTTCCTCGGTACGGACGACCCGCTTCCGCTCAGAGCCAGACACCACCTCGCCGAGGCGATCCTGGAGCAGAACCGCGTCGACGAGGCGGAGGAGGCGTTCCGGGCACTCCACCGGGACCGTGAGCGCCTGCTGGGGCCCGGCCACGTCGACACCCTGGAGACCCTCTACCAGGTCGGCCTGGTCTCGGTCCGGAGGGAGCGGTGGGAAGAGGCGGCGCGGACTCTCGGCACGGTGAGGGAGGAGCGCGTCCGTACATCCGGCGAGGAGGACCCGCTGGCCCTGTTCGCCGAACAGAACCTGGCCTACGCCACGATGCGGCGGGGAGACCCCGGCACGGCCGAGACCGGGTTCCGGCGGGTCCACGCGGTACGGCAGCGCGTGCTGGGTCCCGACCACCACATGACGGCTGACGCCGCCTTCTACGTGGCGAGAGCCGCCCAGGAGCGGGGGGAGGCAGAGAGGGCGCTCACGGGATTCGCCGAGGTCCGGCGGGTCTGGACCGCTCAGCTGGGACAGGAGAACCCGCGGGTGGAGATGCTCGATCGGCGCATCGCCGAGGTCGAGGCGGTCATCGAACGGGGTGACGCGCCCTCGTGACGCGTGCCCCTCTGGGGCCGGAGACCACGCGCAGCAGAGCCGCCCACTCCGGTGCCGCCAGGTCGAGTGGACCCGCGTCCGGATACGCGGAGTCCCGTACACGGACACCGGCGGCGAGGACGGCGGCCTCCAGACAGCATGTCTCCGCCGCGCTGTGGGAGCTCTTGAACCAGTGTGGAGCGTCGGCGTCCATGGCCAGGATGATGCCACGGCGGGCGTCTCCTGGACAGGTCCTCAGGCCACCGGCACGGCTTGGGGGGCGTTCTCGATGTCGCCGGTCTCGCCCTCCTGGTAGGCTTTCTTCCCCACCGTGAACACGTAGACCAGGAACAGCAGCTCCGCCAGTGCCCCGATGCCCAGGGCGACCGGGATCGGGATGTCCCCCGCCGCCGCGTTGCCGGTCACCAGGCCCTCGATGAGGCCGGAGACGAACAGCACCGCCACCAGCCCCAGGGCCACCGCGATGGCGGCGCGCGCCTCCTCGCCCAGGGCGCGCATGCGGGTGCGGTCGCCCGGCGCGATGATCGTCCAGCCGAGTTTGAGGCCCACCCCGCCCGCGACGAAGACGGCGGTCAGCTCCAGCATGCCGTGCGGCAGGATCAGCCCGAAGAAGACGTCGCCCTGGCCGTGGGCGACCATGATCCCGGCGCCGGTGCCCACGTTCACGGCGTTCATCAGCAGCACCGCCAGGGTCGGCAGGCCGAAGGCCACCCCGAAGATGATCGCCTGTGCCGACACCCACGCGTTGTTGGTCCACACCTGGGCGGCGAACGAGCCCCGGGGGTTCTCCATGTAGTAGTTCGCGAATTCGTAGTCGACGTACTGCGCGATGAACTCCGGCGTGCCCAAGGCGTGCAGCACGTCGGGGTTGGCCACGATCCAGGCGGCGGTGGCCCCCGCGATCGCCATCGTGCCCGCCGTGGTACCGATCCACCACCACCGCAGCCGGTACAGCACCGCCGGGAACACCCGGGTGAAGAACCCGCCGACGTCGCGCCACGCGGACGCGTGCGCTCCGGTCACCGCCGACCGGGCCCGCGCCACCAGTGCGGACAGCCTGCCCACCAGCGCGGGGTCCTGCCCGGAGGAGCGCACCACCGACAGGTGGGTGGAAACCCGCTGGTAGAGCTCGACGAGTTCGTCGATCTCCTCGCCGTCCAGCGAGCGGCGCCTGCGCACCAGATCGTCCAGCCGTTCCCACTCCCGGGCATGCGCCGCGGCGAACACGTCGATATCCACGCACCGGAGCCTACCGGTTCGGGCGTGCGCCGGTCCGGGCACCGGGTGACCTTCGCGAACGCCCGTTCCACGTGGCGGGTAATGTCGGGGAGACGGTTTCAGACAGCCCTGAGGGAGCGAGTGCTGGTGTCCTATCCCGGCGGCAACGGCAACGCCCGCGGTGACGTGTACGGCGTGACCCCGCTGGTCACGGGGGACGCGGTGGTTCTCGACCTGCGTCCCGCCGGTTTCGCCACCAGGGCCGCGGCCCTGGCCATCGACGTCATCGTCCAGATCATCACCCTGATCGCGCTGGGCGTCCTCGTCTCGTGGATCGGCCGCAACCTGGACCCCGCGGCCACCGCCGCCGTCGCCCTGGCCGGCAGCATCCTGGTCCTGGTCGGCTACCCGACGGTCTTCGAGTCCGTCTCGCGCGGCCGTTCCCTGGGCAAGATGGCACTGGGCCTGCGCGTGGTGGGCACCGACGGCTCCCCCGAACGGTTCCGGCAGGCGCTGGGCCGCGCGCTGGCCTCGTTCGTGGAGATCTGGATGACGACCGGCATGATCGCCCTGATCACCTCGATGATCAACCGGGACGGGCGCCGCGTGGGCGACTTCGTGGCCGGGACGATGGTCGTGGAGGAGCGTGGCGGCAAGCCCCGCGAGGAGATCGTCCCGATGCCGCCGCAGCTGGCCGGCTGGGCGGCGGGCCTCGAACTGTCGCGCCTGTCCCCCGAGACCGCGGCGGCGGCCCGGCAGTATGTGCTCCGGTACGGGGAGCTGGCCGAGCACACCCGCCACGAGATGGGCGGCCGACTGGCCGACGCGGTGGCCGCGCAGGTCAGCCCGCCTCCGCCGCCCGGCGTCACCCCGCCCTACTTCCTGGCCGCGGTGCTCGCCGAGCGGCGCCGCCGCCACGAGGCCACCGCGCAGCAGGGCGGCCACCACCGGCCCGGGTACGGCCCGCATCCCCATCGGTGGGGCCAGGGAAGCCAAAGTTTCTGAGCACGGCCTGGCGGCCTCCCGTCAGGGGTGCCATGAGCGCAGGTAGGCCTCCTGTTCGGAGGTGAGCGCGTCGACGCGCACGTCCAGGGCGGCCAGTTCGAGCCGGGCCACCTCGGTGTCGGTCTCGGCGGGCACCTCCACCACGCCCGGTGCCAGGTCCGCGGCGCCGCGGGCCAACCAGGCGGTGGTCAGTGCCTGCACCGCGAACGACAGGTCCATGACGGCGGCCGGGTGCCCCTCGGCGGCGCCCAGGTTGACCAGGCGCCCCTCGGACAGCAACAGCACGCGGCGCCCGTCCGCGAACACGTACTCGTCGGCCTGTTCGCGCACGCCCCGGTTGACCTCCACGGCCTCGCCTTCCAGGGCGACCAGGTCGATCTCCAGGTCGAAGTGTCCGGAGTTGGCCAGGATCGCGCCGTCCTTCATCCGCCTCATGTGCTCGGCGCGGATGACGTCACGGTTGCCGGTGACGGTGACGAACACGTCCCCGGCGGGGGCCGCCTCCTCCATGGTGGTGACGGTGTAGCCCTGCATGACCGCGTCCAGGGCCTTGACCGGATCGACCTCGGTGACGACCACGCGGGCCCCCATGCCGCGGGCGCGCTCGGCCAGGCCCCGGCCGCAGTAGCCGAACCCCGCGACCACGACGGTGCGCCCGGCGAGCATGGTGTTGGTGGCCCGCAGGATGCCGTCGATGGTGGACTGGCCGGTGCCGTACCGGTTGTCGAACATGCGCTTGGTGGCGGTGTCGTTGACCGCGACCATCGGCAGCCGCAGCTCGCCCTCGGCGCTCATCCGGCGCAGTCGGATCACCCCGGTGGTGGTCTGCTCGCAGCCGCCCAGCACCCCGTCGAGCAGGTCGGGGCGGACCAGGTGGGCCGTGTTGACCAGGTCGCACCCGTCGTCGATCAGCAGGTGCGGACGTGACTCCAGCACCGTGACCAGGTTCCGGTCATAGGAAGCCGTGTCCATACCGGCCCAGGCGTGGACCGAGACCCCGTACTCGGCCACCAGCGCGGCGGCGGTGTCGTCCTGGGTGGACAGCGGGTTGGACGCGGCCAGCCACACCTCGGCGCCGCCCGCGCGCAGGGCGCGCAGCAGGTTGGCGGTCTCAGCGGTCACGTGCTGGCACGCGGCCACGCGCAGCCCCTCCAGGGGGCGTTCCGCGGCGAAGCGCTCGCGCACGCTGCGGAGCACCGGCATGGAGCGCTCGGCCCAGTCCACGCGGCGGACCCCGGCCCGCGCAAGGCCGAGATCGGCCACCTCGTGCGAGGGAAGTGTCATCTACTACCCGGATTCGTCTTGCCGGACCTTGGGTCCGCGGGGATGGCGGCGCCCCGCGCACTCCGGGAGGGCGCGGGCGCGGGACGGCCGGTGAGCCGTCCCGCGCCAACCCCTCCCCGACGACGGTGGGGCCGCCCGATCGGGTACTGCCTAGTAGCGGTAGTGGTCGGGCTTGTACGGGCCCGCCACGTCCACGCCGATGTAGGCGGCCTGCTCCTTGGTGAGCGAGGTCAGCTTGACGCCGAGCGCGTCCAGGTGCAGCCGGGCGACCTTCTCGTCGAGGAGCTTGGGCAGCGTGTACACGTCGATCGGGTACTCGTCGGGCTTGGTGAACAGCTCGATCTGCGCGATGACCTGGTTGGTGAAGCTGTTGGACATCACGAAGCTGGGGTGGCCGGTGGCGTTGCCCAGGTTGAGCAGGCGGCCCTCGGAGAGCACCAGGACGGACTTGCCGTCGGAGAAGGTCCACTCGTGGACCTGCGGCTTGATCTCCTTCTTGGTGACGCCGGGGATCTTCGCCAGGCCCGCCATGTCGATCTCGTTGTCGAAGTGGCCGACGTTGCCGACGATCGCCTGGTGCTTCATGCGGGCGATCTGGTCGGCCATGATCACGTTGAAGTTGCCGGTGGTGGTGATGAAGACGTCACCGGTGTCCAGCACGTCGTCCAGGACGGTGACCTGGTAGCCGTCCATGGCCGCCTGGAGGGCGTTGATCGGGTCGATCTCGGTGATGATGACGCGAGCGCCCTGGCCGCGCAGCGCCTCGGCCGCGCCCTTGCCCACATCACCGTAGCCGCAGACCACGGCGACCTTGCCGCCGATGAGCACGTCGGTGGCGCGCATGATGCCGTCGGGCAGCGAATGGCGGATGCCGTACTTGTTGTCGAACTTGCTCTTGGTGACAGAGTCGTTGACGTTGATCGCGGGGAAGGCCAGGGTGCCCTCGCGGCGCATCTCGTATAGACGGAGCACACCGGTGGTGGTCTCCTCCGTGACGCCCTGGATGCCCTTGGCGATCTCGGTCCACTTGGTGTTGTCGCGCTCCAGGCTGGCGCCCAGCAGGCGCAGGACGACCGCCATCTCCTCGCTGTCGACGCCGTCGGGGTCGGGTACCGCGCCCGCCTTCTCGTACTCGGCGCCCTTGTGGACGAGCATGGTGGCGTCGCCGCCGTCGTCCAGGATCATGTTGGGGCCTTCAGCGCCCGGCCAGGTCAGCCCCTGTTCGGTGCACCACCAGTACTCTTCGAGGGTCTCGCCCTTCCAGGCGAACACCGGCACGCCCTTGGGGTCCTCGGGGGTGCCGTCGGGGCCGACCACGACCGCGGCGGCGGCGTGGTCCTGGGTGGAGAAGATGTTGCAGCTGACCCAGCGCACCTCGGCGCCCAGGGCGACCAGGGTCTCGATGAGGACCGCGGTCTGGACGGTCATGTGCAGCGAGCCCATGATGCGGGCGCCCCGGAGCGGCTTGCTGTCCCCGAACTCGGCGCGGGTGGCCATGAGGCCGGGCATCTCGTGCTCGGCGAGCCGGATCTCGTCGCGGCCGAAGGGGGCCAGGGAAAGATCGGCGACCTTGAAGTCGAAAGCCATGCGTTCCTCACTCGTGATGGTCGTAGCTCCCCCGATTCTAGGGCCGTGGCCCCGACAGCGGCGCGAAATTGACATTTGCCTGTCAGATTTGCTCTTGCTAGTGGTGGAGTTCGGTTAGGGTCGCGTCCATGGCCGCCCTCGACGACGTCCCGAACCCGCCCGACCGGCCCTCACCGCCGACCGGGCCCGTGCCGATCTCCGCGGCCGCCGAACGTGTGGGCACCACCGCGCGGATGCTGCGCTACCGGGAGGGCCTGGGCCTGCTGCCCCGTACCCAGGAGCAGCCCACCGGACGCGGCCACCGGCACCGCCGGTTCGCCGAGGAGGACCTGCGCACGATCGCGGTGGGCCTGGAACTGGAGCGCGAGTTCGACATCCCGCCCGCCGCGCTGGCGTTCGCGCTGCGCGTCCTGGCCGAACCCGAGGTGCTGGCGCGGGTGCGCACACACGGGGAACGGCTGGGCAGGCTCGCGGCGGCGCCCACGCGCGCGCTGGACTTCGAACAGGAGAAGGCGATGCGGCTGCTGCACGGCCGCCGTCCCTGACCTGGGCACGGGGAGCCGCTCCGGGTACCGGCCGCTCCCGGGTCCCGTGGCGCCCGGATGGCTCGTCCCCGCGGGTTTACACGCGGACACGTCCGGTAGCGGCCACGTCCGGGGGACGCCCGGTATGTTTTGGCCAACTGCCCACTGGCTACGGAGAAAGCGTGGACACCCTACGCTGCGGCGCGGATCTGGACCGGCTACCGGGCCTGGTGCGCGGAGACCTCATGGACGTCGACCGGCTGCGGACGATCTGGGCCCAGCACCGCCAGAGCCAGCCCCGGGCCGCACGCGAGGCAGCACGCCGGGAGCTGATGCGCCGCCGCGTCCAGGAGCTGGGCGGCGGCCACGCCCTGGAGGAGCTGGTGGTGTCCGCCTCGGTGGACGGGTCCTCCGGACAGCCGGTCACCGCCGCGTTCGTCGCGGAGCTGGCCGAACGGGCCCGCAACCTGCCGAAGGACTGCCCCTCACGCTCCCCGGTCCACCCCCTGGGCTCCGAACAGGCACTGCGAGTGGCCGAGGCCGCCTCGGTACCCGCCCATCCCGTGACGCGTGCCGCGCACACCTATACCGAGTGCGTGGCGGCGCTGACCGGGCTGGACCCCGACGACGGGGCCGGTTCACGCCTGTGGGTACTGCCGTGGGTGCTGTCCTCGCTGGTGCTGCGGCGGGCGGACTTCCCGCCGCTGCTGCCAGACCCGCTCTCCCCGCCGCCGCGGACCGGCCGGGATCCCGACGAGCGCCTCGCCGGGGTGGTGCGCCACTTCGCGCGGCTGGTGACCGGGACACTGCTCAACGAGCTGAGCTGGACCCCCGAACCCGTTCCCGAGCTCCGCGCACCGGTGTCGCCGCTGGCCACGGTGACCCGCCGCCGCGTGTTGGACTACGTGCGCTCGCGCCGGGAGTCGATCGCCATGATCCTGCGGGCTCTGGACCCCGGGGCACGCACCTCGGTGTACTCGGGCGGATCGGACGAGGCCGAACCGGGAAGCACGGCGGACGCCGTGGCCCGGACACTGCTCACCCCGGGCGCCGCGCACTGGTGGGCGGCGCTGGAGCTGGTGGTGGACGAGGCGTCGCTGTGCATGTTCGTGGTGGTGCAGGAGGTGGGCCGCCCCCGGACGGGGGTGCTGGCTGTCACCGCCGACGCGCGGCTGACCACCCCGGACGGGGTGCGCGACGCACTGGGCATGTCCGGTACCGACAGCGTGACCGTGATGCCCACGGACTGCGTGGACGACCGCTGGCCGCAGGTACGCGACCTCGTGGACGAGGCGGTCTCACGCGCCATGAACGAGCTCACCCGGGTGTGAGCACGGGTCAGTTGCTGAGCGCGATCAGAAGCAGCACCAGCAGCAGGATCACGATGGTGATGAGCACCGCCGGGATCACCCAGCTCTGCTGGAGCACGGAGTCCTGCTCGACCGGGCGCGGCATGGGCTGCATTCCGGGGCGGGCGTAGGTCTGGTTCGGGTTCATACCCGTGGCCATCGGGTTCGCGGCGTGGGGCATGCCGTGCGGCGGCGGAGGCGGGTAGACGGGAGCACCCGGGCGCGGGTTGGACGTACCGGGGTGGCCGCCGGGCGCTCCCGGCATCGGGTTGGACGTGCCGGGGTGCGCGGACCCGTGGCGGGGATCGGAGCCGAACGGGTGGCCCGGCATGCCGGGGCGCGGGTTGGAGGTTCCCGGTGGCGGGTAGGCGGCGGCGCCCATCTGCGGGCCGGTGGGCGGCTGCTGGGGCCGGTAGGGCATCTGGCCGCCGGTGATCAGACCGGTCTGGGCGATCTGCTCGCCCTGTCTGAGGGCGTCGTCGGCGGAGGGCGCGGAGTCGTCCGGCCCCTCGTGGCCCAGCAGACGCATGAGCAGCGTCTGGGCGTTGGGGCGCTTGTCGGGGTTCTTGTCCAGACAGGACTCCACGATCGGCCGCAGCGCCTCGTCCATGTCGCTCAGGTCCGGCGGTGCGCTGACCACACGGTGCACGACCGCGGGCACGGTGTCGGAGCCGAAGGGCGCCCGGCCGGTGGAGGCGAACGCGATGACGCAGCCCCAGGCGAAGATGTCGCACTTGTCGGTGATGCCGCGGCCCTCGATCTGCTCGGGCGCCATGTAGGAGGGCGTTCCGACGATCGAGTTGGTCATGGTGGCGGTGCCGTCGTCGACGCGGGCGATACCGAAGTCGATGACGCGGGGCCCGTCCGGGCCGAGCAGCACGTTGCCGGGCTTGAAGTCGCGGTGGACGATGCCCGCCTTGTGGATGGCGACCAGGGCGGTGGCGGTGGAGACCGCGAGCCGTTGCAGAGTGGAGCCCTTCTGCACGGCGCCCTTGGCGATGGTCTCCTGTAGGTCCTTGCCCGGCACGAACTCGCTGACCACGTAGGGCGGGTCGTTGTCGAGCTGGGCGTCGATGATCGCGGCGGTGCAGAAGGAGGCGACCTTCTGCGCGGCCCGGACCTCCTTCTCGAACCGCTTGCGCAGGTCGCTGTCCTGCGACCACTGGTCGTTGAGGACCTTGACCGCGTACTCCTCGCCGTCAGTGTCCTCGGCGAGGTAGACGATGCCCTGGCCGCCCTTGCCCAGCCGCCCTGTCACGCTGTACTCGCCGAACGCGGAGGGATCGCTCGGCTGTAGCGATTCTGGACCGGGCATCGGTGTCCTCCAGGGAGGTCGTCGGGAGCGGGGCGCGCAGGAACAGGGTACGGGTTGCGGGAAACGCGGGAGTGCGTCCCACCATGGCACCTAAGGGGTGCCTTCTACCCTGCCGCACCCGTTATGACTGCTGGAACGCCCGGAGCGTTCCCTCCGACCTCAACCGATTTTTCGCGCCTCGTCGACCAGCAGGACCGGAATTCCGTCCCGGATGGGATAGGCCAGGCCGCTCTCGTCGCAGACCAGCTCGTCGGTCTCGGGGTCGTGGCGCAGCGGGGCCTGGCTCTGCGGGCAGGCCAGGATCTCCAGCAGCCAGCCGTCGATCTTCGTACTCATGTTCTCGTTCCTCGTGGTGGTGGGTGGGGGAGGGCCCCGCGTGCGGTTCCCTCCCCCACCATGATGCCCGGTCAGGCTCGGACGATGGCCAGTACCTCGTCGCGCAGGCCGGCCATGGACGCCTCGTCGGGTGCCTCCACGTTGAGCCGCAGCAGCGGCTCGGTGTTGGAGGCGCGCACGTTGAACCACGACCCGCCGGGGAGGGAGACGGTCAGCCCGTCGAGCTCGTCGACGGTGGCGCCGTCCCTGTCGGAGAAGGCCGCGCGTACCGCGGCCATCCGTCCCGGGGCGTCGGCGACCTTGGAGTTGACCTCGCCGGATCCGGTGTAGCGCGAGTACTCCTCGGCGATCCGGGAGAGCGGGCGGTCGTCGGTACCCAGCACCCGCAGGACGTGCATCGCCGCGAGCATACCGGTGTCGGCCCGCCAGAAGTCGCGGAAGTAGTAGTGGGCGGAGTGCTCCCCGCCGAAGATCGCGCCGGTCTCGGCCATGGTGGCCTTGATGAAGGAGTGCCCGACGCGGGTGCGCAGGGGCGTGCCGCCCTTCTCCCGCACGATCTCGGGCACGGCCTGGGAGGTGATGAGGTTGTGGATGACCGTGGCGCCCGGCTCCCGCTCCAGCTCCTGGGCGGCGACCAGGGCGGTGATGGCCGAGGGCGGCACCGCGTCGCCGTTCTCGTCCACGACGAAGCAGCGGTCGGCGTCGCCGTCGAAGGCCAGGCCGATGTCGGCGCCGGTCTCGCGGACCTTGGCCTGGAGGTCGACGAGGTTGTCGGGGTCC
The DNA here is from genome assembly GCF_056312425.1 of Nocardiopsis sp. TRM 82005. Taxonomy (NCBI): domain Bacteria; kingdom Bacillati; phylum Actinomycetota; class Actinomycetes; order Streptosporangiales; family Nocardiopsidaceae; genus Nocardiopsis; species Nocardiopsis sp. TRM 82005. The sequence goes on along the minus strand of NZ_JBWDTQ010000003.1, from coordinate 8,265 downwards.
AAGGGGTTGGCCGGGTGGTTGGGGAAGGTACCGTCCAGCTCGAAGTAGAGGGGGACGACCTCCAGCGGCAGGTCCTTGTCCAGGACGGCGGGGACGGTGTGGCCGCCCATGCCGTTGCCCGCGTCCACGACCACCTTGAGCGGCCGGATGCCGGACAGGTCGACCAGTTCACGCAGGTAAGCGGCGTAGCCGGGGAGGAGGTCCTGCCCGGTGACGCTCCCGGAGGCTCCGTCGTGGGCGGGCCCGACACCGTCCCCGCCCGTCGAGGGCGCTCCGCGCCAGGACGGGTCACCACCCTCAACGGAGGCCTCCGGCCCAGCCAGATTCTCCTCGGCCAGGCGGCGGATCTCGTCCAGGCCGGTCTCGCCGCTGATGGGCGCGGCCCCGGCACGGCACATCTTGATGCCGTTGTACTCGGCCGGGTTGTGGCTGGCAGTGAACATGGCGCCGGGCAGGTCCAGGTGGCCCGACCCGTAGTAGAGCATGTCGGTGGAGCCGAGTCCGGCGAGCACCACGTCGAGGCCCTGACTGGTGACGCCCTCGCTGAAGGCGGTGACCAGCTCGGGTGAGGAGGGGCGCATATCATGGGCGACCACGACGGCGCTGCCGCCGACCACACGGGCGAAGGCCGCCCCGACCGCCCGTGCGATGTCCGCGTTGAGGGTGTCGGGGATCACACCGCGTACGTCGTATGCCTTGAAGATGCTTGCGAGGTCAGCCACGTCTTCTCCGGCCAGATCGGTCCTGCTCCACGTTACGGTCCCGCGCGGCCGGGCCGCGCGCGATACAAAACTAGCAAGCCGCCCCCACAGCGCCCCATGGGCACCGCCGACCGGTCCCCTTCCGGGATCCGGTGGAACCGGTCGGGCGGCGGCGCCTGTCCTCAAGGCGTCGGGGGACAGGGGGACCGCGTCCAGGGTTCTCGGTCTGGGACGGCGGGACGGCGGAGGGAGACTCCGGGCGCGGAGCCGGAAGGGCACTCCCTAACCGCCGGGGCGGCGGGGCGGACTCTGTTGTTCGCCGCGGCCGGGGTCGGACTTGACCACGCGCAAGTGCCCGCGGCGCGGCGCCTCGGTACCCTCGCCGGCCTTGTCGCTGGAGGGGTTCCTACGGGCAGGCGGACGGGCCGCCTCACGTACGGCGTCCGCGAGGGCCTCGAGGTCGTCGCTGCCGGGACCACCGCCCGACGTCTCGACCGGGAGTCGGACGACCTCCCAACCGCGCGGGGCCGTCAGCCGGTCGGCGTGCATGGCGCAGAGGTCGTAGCAGTGCGGTTCCACGTAGGCGGCGAGAGGACCGAGGACGGCCGTCGAGTCCGCGTAGACGTACGTGAGCGTGAATACGGCAGGCTGCCGGCAGGCGGTACGGGAGCAGCGTCGAACAGGGCTCACAGCGTTCGACTGTATGCCTTTACTGATGGACACGCCAGCATCGTTCCATGAGCTGGTCCGTTTCCGCCTCTTCGACGCCTCCGTGTGGCCGCTTCGGCCCGTCCTCGGCCCCGGAGGGCGTCCCGCCGCAGACACGAAGGGGCGCCCCACCGGAGCCCGGAAAGCGCCCCGCGGGGACGGGAACCGCTTTCGGGGGCCGATAGGGCTACGCGCGGGGCCCGGGATGGCTTAGTCTCGAAGTGTGCGACGAGTGCGCCTTTCCAGTGGCCAACCAGACCGAGTGCGGCGCCGGGACCGCCGCGGCCGAGGCATCCGCGGTCCTCTCGTGCCGTCTGACCTGCCGGTTTCCCGCAGCCGAGCGCAGGCCTTCGACGACCTTGTCCTGGACGCCGTCGAACGCCTGGAACGCCTGTGGGCGCGGGAACTGGCCAATGTCGACTTCCTCGTCGAGGACGTCCCGCCCATTCCGCCCCGCGGACCGCTGGCCGAGGCGATCCCGTTCTCCCGCCTGGAGACCGATCCCTCGGGCCGGGCCCGCATCGTGGTGTACCGGCGCCCGGTGGAGATCCGGACCAAGGACCCCGAGGAGATGGCTCTCCTGGTCCACGAGACGGTCGTCGAGGAGGTCGCCAACCTGCTCGGGGTGGAGCCCGAGTCGGTCGACCCCGAGGGCTGAACGGCGCCCTCCGCGCTCCGCACGGGTGCCGTGCGCCACCACCGGGCGTTCGCACGTCCTACGGAACGATCCCCACCATGCTGTCGCGCACCACCGGGAGCGCGATCCGCACCGGGGCGGGCCGTACCGGCAGCAGGCTCAGCCCCTCGCCGCCGCGCAGCACGCGGGCGGCGTGGACGGGAGCGGAGCCCTCCAGGAGCTCCAGACGGACCGTGTAGCCGTCCTCCGCGTCAGTGCCCGAGGGCGCCTGCCAGCCGTCGTCCTCGGCGCCGAACACCGTGGTGGTCCCCGCCCCGACCTCCACGCGCACGGCGTCCCCCTGTGTGCCGTCGGCGCCGATCGGGGTGGCCATCAGCATGGCGTCGTCCCCGACGGCGCCCAGGATGAGTTCGGTGTCGGCGCCCTCGGGGACGTCCGGTAGTACCGCGGTGGTGTCCAGCGGGAAACTGAGCGGCGGTACGGCGGACGTGTAGGCGGTTTCGACCACCTCGACGTCCTCGCCCTCGCCCTCGACCGCCTCCGCGGCGACACCGGCGACCACGGGCGCGTCCGACTCCAGCACGACCGTGCCCGGGTCACCGCCCAGGACGCTCTCCAGGGTGAGCCAGGCGGAGGCGGCCGGGGGCACGTTGAGCACCACCGGATCCTCGGCGGTCCCCGAACCCCCGCCGTCCTCCTCGGACTCCTCCCCCTCGTCCGAGGCGGAGGCGACGGTGTGGACGCGCACCTCGACGGGATCGTCGCCTGGCACGGCCACGAACAGACGGCGGCGCCCGTCGCCGCCGGGAACGCCGGGGACCACGTGCTCCCGGGCCGGTCCGGCCGTGGGGGGCACCCAGTCGGCGGGGCCGGAGGCGTGCTCGGCGAGCAGGGAGGCGGCGACCCTCCCGGTGCTGGTGCGCACGTGGACGCCGATGGCGCTGGTGCTCTGGACCAGCTCGGTCAGGTCCAGCTCGGTCGACTCTCCGGAGAGCAGGGAGATGCCCCGGCTCTCGGACGAGTAGGAGGGGCCGCCCTCGGTGTAGACGTCCACGCTGACCGTGGCCCTGGAGTCCTCGGGGTTGGTCAGGTGGGCGGTGAGCGACTCCAACCGCATCCCCTCGGTGCCGTCCCCGCCGGGCAGGGCGAACCAGGTCCCGACGGAGGGCTCGACGCAGCGCACCTCGGTGGCCGAGCCGTCGGACAGGGTGGTCTGGGCGGTGTCGAGCCCGGAGGCCAGGGACCCCTCGGCGCGGATGACGGTGGGGGCGGCGGCCTCGCCGGTGTCGGCGCTCCACACGCGGCCGGGCTCGGTCAGCTCCTCGCCGACGGGTTCGCCCTCTTCGTCCTCCCCGGGTCCGGCGGTCTCCTCGACGTCCCCGTCCTCCTCCGGGACGGCGGGGACCGATTCGGCCCGCAGCTCACCCTCGTCGTCACGACTCACCCTCGGGGCGAACGCGGCCACGGAGCTCTCCCCCGACCCGCGTGGGGCGGGGCACACCCGCACCGTGTGGTCGGGGCGCACGGTGCCCGGCTCACTGACGCCCAGCTCGGCGGTCACCGGCCCGGTCACGAACGCGATGCCGAGCAGCGCGACCAGGGCCAGAGCGATCAGCCCGAACAGCGCGAACCGGTTCTCCACGATCAGCCGCACGTCCTACTCCTCCCGCTCGGTCCCGGGGACCCGGGTGTCCCCGGCGCCCCTCCTGGACTTGCCGTCCGCGCGGCGGCGCCCCGCTGCGCGCCTGGTCCCGCGCGTGCCCCTGCCGCCTGTCCGCGTATCGGTGCCGGCACCCGCGCGGCCGGACCGCGAACCCCGGCGCGAGGTCACACGCAGCCCCGTCGGACGCCGCGGCCGGGGAGCGGGCGTGGAGTCGATCAGCCGCGCCTCCTCCTCCGTGCGCACACCGGGTGCGGCGAGGACGGCCACCACCAGGAACAGGACCCCCTGTGTGAGTAGCCAGGCCGCGTTCACGTAGTCGGTGTGCCAGACCCGCAGCTCGCCGCCGTGCGCCGGCAGTGTCCAGGCCTGGGTGCCGTTCTCGGTGGTCACGGGGGGCAGGTCGGCGCCGTCGAGGGTGGCCCGCCAGCCGTTGTCTGCGGTCTCGGCCAGCGCGAGCCTCCGGCCGGTGCCGCCGTCGGCGACCTGCGCGGCCATGTCGTCCCCGGAGCCCCCCACGGTGAGGACCTCGGCCCCGGCGCCGTCCTCGGCGACCACACGCAGCGCGCCGGCGGGCACGTTCAGCCGCCAGAGCGCGTAGCGCCGGGACAGCGACTGCCGCCCGAGCTCGGGGGTGCCGTCCAGGGTGTCGACCATGGTGACGCCGGCGGGGCCGCTGGTCTTCGGATATGGGTAGAGCACGTACCGGATGCCGAAGTCGGCCAGGATGTGCATCTGGTCGCCGCCCTGGCCCGCGGTGAGCTCGGCCACGGCCCGGTCCATGGTCTCGCGGACCTCCGGCGGGGGCACGAGGCGCTCCTCGCCCAGTCGGGGTCCGCGCCCCCGCGCCACCGTGTAGTCCACGCCGCCCTGCCCGTCAGAGGTGACGATGAGGGTGCGCGGCTCGGTCCCGTCCCCGCTGACGCTGGACAGAGCTCCGGGGACGGCGGGGACGGCGTGGCCGGTGAGCGGCCCCTGGACGCCCTCCCACATCCACAGGGCGGCGGCACTGAGCGGGGTGGCCAGGGCGAGCACGGCCACGGCCAGCGCGAAGACCCGCCGCGTCCCTCCGAGCCGGAACATGTCGCCGAAGGAGCGCGCGGCGGTCGCCGCCGACAGCAGTACCGCCGTGGCGGCGAAGGACAGGGCCACGCCCGGCCAGACCGGCGCCGGAGGGCCGCCGTAGTAGGGCTCGATGACGACCCGGCTGGTCAGGATGGCGACCAGGACCCCGAACAGGGCCAGCGACCATCCGGCGGCGACCAGCATGCGGTTGCGGAGCAGCAGCAGGGAGCACAGGGCCGCGACGGCGAACCCGGCGGTGACCCAGAACGGCGGGACACCGGGGCCGCCCGGGGAGAGCATGAGCAGCTCCTGCGGCGTAGCGCCCGGTTCCGACAGCTCGGGGCGGTGCAGACCGGCCTCCAGCAGCCACAGAGTGGGATGCGCGAGCAGTTCGAGCGACCACGGCAGCAGCACCACGATGGGGACGGCCAGGCTCAGCGCGACGCTGACGTAGATCCGACGGCCCAGGTGACCGAAGGCCACCGCCACCAGCAGGCCGGTGACCAGGGAAAGCAGCCACACCATCGGCACGAACGCGGTCGCCGCCGCCAGAACCAGGCCCACTCCCCAGGCCGCCCGGCGGGAGGGCCTGGGCGGCATCGAGACCAGCCGCACCAGCAGCAGCCCCAGCACCGGCAGCAGGACGTGGACCAGCGCGGTGCCCAGGCGCCCCTGGGCGACGGCGCCGGTGGCCACGGGCAGCAGTGCGTAGGCCGCGGCCATCCACAGGCGCGCGGGGCGAAAGCCCAGCACCTCGCGGGCGAGCGTGTAGGAGGTCAGCCCGGCCAGGGGCACGCAGCCCAGCAGGACGACGGTGACGGCCATCCAGGGTTTGCCCAGCGTGAGGGTGGACAGCAGGGCGAGCAGCCCGACGTAGGGCGGGACCGAGCCGGCGGAGCCGAGGCCGCTGTCGGGGTTGTCGGACAGGTACAGGTCCCACATGTCGCGGGCGGTGCCCGCGACCGGGGGCAGGGCCCCGCCCGCGAGGAGGTCGCCGAAGAGCAGGGAGCGCTCGGCGACGACCGTGACCACGGTCAGGACGATGACGAGCAGCACGCCGGGCCTGAACACCACACGGCGCACGAAGCCCGTACTGTCGGTGAGTGCCTCGTCGTCGTCCTCGGCGGCGGGCGGCACGGTGACGGCCTGGTGGCGGCCGGGGGTGTTGTGGACGGATTCGCCGGACAGCGCCCCGGTGACCGCGTCGTAGAACTGGCGCATGGCCACGCCGCGCGCGAGGAAGGGCCGGATGGCGCTGTAGGTGCGTCGGCGGTCACGGCGGCGCCGGAAGCGGGCGCGCACCAGCCGGAAGGGCCGCAGGTACACCAACGTGATCGCGGCGGCCTCGTCCAGGGCGTTGGCGGGCTGCTTGATGAGCAGGTACATCACCACGCGCAGCAGCGAGGCCACGGAGTTTCGGACCAGGGCGGCCGCCATCCCGCCCAGGGGCAGGTTGGCCAACAGCACGAAGACGGCGTGCCTGCGGTCCACCCTGCGCGGGTGGTTCCGGGTGGCGGCGATGGGGCGGCGGCGCCGGGCGGAGGCCTCGGCGTGGTAGGCGACCGCCTCGGTGACGAGCAGGGCGCGCAGCCCGGCGCCGCCCACACGCCAGCAGAAGTCGATGTCGTCGCGGAACAGGGGAAGGGCGCGGTCGAAGCCGCCGAGCCGGTCCCACACGTCACGGCGGATGAGCATGCCGGCGCTGGAGACCGCGAGGACCTGACGGGTGCCGTCGTGCTGGCCGTGATCGAACTCACGCTGTTCGAGGCCGGTCTCGCGGCGCCCCGCGCCGTCGATGGTCACGCCGGCCTCGACCAGGAGGCGGCGGTCGAACCAGTCGCGCAGCTTGGGGCCCAGGACGGCGGCACGCGGGTCCTGGTCTGCGGCGGCGAGCAGGTGGGCGAGGGTGTCCGCCTCCGGGGTGAGGTCGTCGTGGACGAGCCAGATCCACTCGGTGGCGTCCTCGTCGAAGCCGCGTACGGCGTTGGTGGAGCGGGGCAGTTCCAGGGCGGCGCGAACGGCGTCGCCGTATCCGGTGTGCGCGGGCAGGTCGACGACGGCGTCGGAGGGCAGGAACTCGGCCAGGACGTCGGCGCTGCCGTCGGTGCTGCCGGTGTCGGCGGCGACGACGCGCTGCACGGGTCGGGACTGGGCGCGGACGGCCGCCAGCGTCTCGGGCAGCCAGCGGGCGCCGTCGTGGGACACGACGACCACGGTGACGACGTGTTGGGCGAAATCCTGGTCAAGCACGGCTGTGGTGGGTTCTCTCCGGGAGAAGGGGCGGGATCCCGTTCGGGCCCTTGGACCGGCCTGGAGGGGACGGCGGGCGCATGTGCGCTCCGGGCGCGACTCGCGAGCGCGAGACATCACGATACGCCACCCAACACCATTACGGGCTTATTCGTCGCACGACCGACCGGCAGGGACATATCCAAGCATTACCGGACGTAACTGTGTTCGGCGCAATCGCCGCACGGCGGTGAAGGGCGCCCACACGAAAGACGCGCGCCCGGGCACGGGGCCCGGGCGCGCGTCTTACACGCGGTCCTAGAGCATGTCCGCCAGGAAATCGAAATCTCCCCCAGCGGCTTTCTTCAGCCTCCGGCGCTCGCGTTCGGAGAGTCCCCCCCAGATACCGAAGCGCTCATCGTGCTCAAGCGCGTATTCCAGGCACTCCGCACGTACCTCGCACGACTGGCAGACCTTCTTGGCCTCCCGTGTCGAGCCGCCCTTCTCGGGGAAGAACGCCTCCGGGTCGGTCTGCGCGCACAAGGCACGTTCCTGCCAGCCCAGATCTTCGTCCGAGCCGTGCGCCAGCGGGATGACCTCGCTCATGCGCACCTCCTGTTGCCCCCCATAGATGTCCCCGACCCTTTTCATCCCCCGGGCCGGGTGGAATCCCACCTTGAAATTACACGTGGGCCGCTTGCTGAGAGTCAAGCGCCTTGCGTGGTAGTCCCCTGAATATCATGCAACAAACCGCCGACGGCGGTCTCGCGATGTCCGTTCTGCGGATTACCACGCAATCACGACCTTCCAAGGCGACGGAGAGCGAGAGCCCCGGATCGGGGCTCAGCGCTTGTCGTCGCCTCCGTACCAGCCCTGCTGGCCACCGGTACCGCCCTGTCCATGCTGGTCAGAGCTGTATCCGGTCCCCGGTCCGTACTGGCCTCCGTACGGTCCCCCGCCTTGGCCGGGCGCTTCGGTACCGGTGTGCTCACCGGAGTTAAAGAAAGGATCAACTCCGCCCTCGGGCGGTGCGTCCTGCGCCTGCTGCCCCTGGTCGGCACCCTGGTACCAGCCGTACTGGATCGCGTCCTGGGCGGCCTGCTCCCCTGAGGGAGCCTGCTGCTCGGTGCCCTGCGGAGCGTACTGGGAGGGGTCGTAGGAGTACTCGCCCTGCGGGGCGTAGGCCTGCTGCTGGCCGTAGGCGTCCGCACCGTACTGGCCGTAGGCCTGCTGGGCACCCGTGCCGTACTGCTGGGCGTACTGCT